>SIAF01000010.1 GCA_009691905.1 Planctomycetaceae bacterium
TGAGCCAGCGAGCCGCCGGGTTTACCCCGGCGGGCCGTCGTACCGGTGGGGTAAACCCACCGGCTCGCTATCCCAGCAGCTCGCGGATGACATCACCACCGCCCACGAGAGGGGCGGGGCGACCGGGGGACGCCAGCAGTTCTTCCCGCGCATCGACACCCAGCAGGTGGTACGCGGTACACAGCACATCTTTGGGATCGATCGGGCGATCGATCACTTCCGCCGCCGTCGCGTCGGTCGCACCGAGCACTTGCCCGCGCGGGACGCCAGCCCCTGCGAACAACTGGCAATAGGCGCGCGACCAATGATCGCGGCCCGGTGCGCCCGCGCCCGATGCAAAGAATCGTGGTGTGCGGCCGTGCTCGCTGAGGCACAGCACGAGCGTGTCATCCAGCAGGCCGCGACTCTCCAGGTCGCCCAGCAGCGTCGCGAACGCGCGGTCGAATGCGGGCAACAGAAACGCACGTAACCGCGAGTGATGGTCGTAGTGCGTGTCCCAGCTTTCGTCGGTTTGTCCGAATTCGTCCCAAACGACGGTGACCAGTTTGACCTCGGCCTGCAGCAATCGTCGGGCGGCAAGACACGCCTGCCCGAACAGCGTCATCCCGTACGCTTCACGCAGGGATTCAGGTTCGCGTTCGATCTGCAGTGCCTCGCGCACCTGAGGCGTTGCCAGAAACTCGAACGCGCTTTCCCGCTGGCGGATGTAACCACTGCCCGCCGGAGAGCGTTCGATCTCGGCACAACGCTGTTCGAACTGGGTCAGCAGCGATCGGCGGCGATCGAGCGTGTCGAGCGTCAAATCGACCGTCCCGCTGGAACCGAACTCGAAACGTCCGTCGGGTGTGATCGCGCGAAACGGATCCCCCAGCGGCGCTTCGCCGCGGAATTCGGTCCACAGCGGATCGTAGGCCGGCCCGAGAAATCCGCCGAACGTGCCGGCCCGCTTGTTCGGGCGTGCGAACAGGCTTTGCCGCCAGGGAAGCATCACGTTGGCCGGCACGCCGCGGGGTTGGGCGCCGAATTGCCCCCGACGTGCGAAGTAATCGACGACGCTGCCCAGGTACGGCCACTGATCGGGGTGCCGCTGCCGGCCTTCGATCCGTTCGGTGTCGGGATTGCCGGTCAGCGTGTAGGCGGCCGAGTGGATGTTCCACGGATGCGACATCGAGCGGACCAGCGTGCCTCGATCGAGGATCTGCGCCGAGAGGGGCAGATGCTCGCAGATAGCCACTCCCGGCAGGCAGGTCGCGATCGACCCAAATTCACCCCGAATCTCGGCCGGGGCCTGTGGCTTGGGATCGAACGTGTCGAGCTGACTCCAGGCACCGTAGATGTAAAGCACCAGGCAGCGTTTCGCGCGCCCGAACCCAGGCAGCGCGGCCGTTTTCGAGTGAACAGGACGGGCATCGGCTGTTCGGCCGCCTGCGAAACCCGTCAGGCCGCACAGGCCCAGCGCACCGCTGCGCAATAACTCGCGCCGATGGAGCCGCCCGGATTTCCAGCGTTCGGACCCGAGGATTTGCAACATCACCGCGCCCCTGCTGCTGCATTGCCGGTCGAAACATCAACAATCGTCGATAATACCGGCCCGGACCGGTCGCATCAATTCGTAGGTGTCTGCGGCGCGGGTGCCGGTCGGCCGCGCAGGGGCGCCGGGCAGCAGTCTTCAGGGCAGACGTCGTGATTGGCAGGGTATTGGCCGATCGCACTGCGTTCGCAGCGGCCTGAGAGTCGTTCTTCGATCAGCTCGCGAATCATGCGCACGAACAGTGCATGCGTTCCGACGGTCCCGGCGCGGACCATTCGCAGCCCCAATTCGTCGGCGAGGTGACGGGCTTCGTAATCGAGGTCGTACATGACTTCCATGTGGTCCGACAGGAACCCGATCGGCATGATGACGAGGTGGCGAACGCCTGCCGCATGCGTTGCCCGCAGGTGGTCGAGAACATCGGGCTCGAGCCAGGGATCTTCCGGTCGGCCGCTACGACTCTGGTAAACCAGTTTCCAGCGGTCGGGCATGACGCCGGACGCCTCGGCGGTCAGCCGGCACGCCTCGCGCAACTGTCGTTCGTAGTCGCAGTTGCGCGACATCGACAACGGAATGCTGTGCGCGGTGAAAGCGACTTCGACACGCGGCAACGCCGCAGACGGCAGCCGGGCCAGCGCCGATTGCAGTCGATCGGCGCTGGCCGTGACGAACAGCGGGTGGTTGTAAAAGACTCGCAGCTTGTCGATTTGGGGCACCGGCTCGGGCAAATCGCCCTGCGCCCGTTGGATATCTTCGCGGTACTGGCGGCAGCCCGAATACGACGAATAGGCCGAGGCAACGTACGCCAAGGCCCGTTTGACCCCGTCGGCCGCCATCTGTTTGAGCGTTTCCGACAGCAGCGGGTGCCAGTTGCGATTGCCCCAATAGATCGGCAATGTGATGCCATAACCGTCGAGTTCGGGCCGCAGCGCGGCAATCAGCGCGCGCATCTGGGCGTTGATCGGGCTGACTCCATCGAAATGCTCGTAATGGGCGGCGACCTCGAGCATCCGCTCGCGCGGGACGTTTTTGCCGCGCAGCACGTTCTCGAGAAACGGCAACACGTCGCCCCGTTGTTCGGGGCCGCCGAATCCGACGATCAGAAGGGCATCGTAAACTGGCTCCAAAACGCATACTCCTGCGGGAAAGTCAGAGAATCACCTGGCGCGGCCTTCGGCCGCAACCCAAGGGAAAACCACGGATTTCACGAATCACACGGATGACTGTGGATGAGCAAAGGAAACGATGCGGTGCCGCAATGCAAAGTGACCCTTCAGGGGGCTCACGCCCCCCGCTCGCCTGCTCAATCGTCCTGTGCTGCAGGAGCCCCTCTCCCTGCGTCTTTCTGCTTGCTCCTGTTCCTATTGTAGACCCTCAGTCAAAGCTTGTTGAGTGTGTCGATCGTTCGGGCGCGGCAAACTGATCTGACCAGTGAAACGCTGCGGCGCAGACTCGAAATGCGGAAGTCCCGACAGGGGTTAAGGGATTCGCGCAAAACGGTTGTACAGCACGGGGCAGAAACGCTGTTCGCGTTGCAGCGGGCAATCCGATTCCAGAGGGTGCAGGCATGGAGTGCCGACTCTCTCGCACGGAAGCGGATGGTATCTCACGGTACCAGACCCCGATCTCGATTCCGAACTCCCCCGATTCCGAACTCCCCCCGACTCGCAACTTCCGGGGCGGCCGCGATTTGACCGCGACCGTCGCCGACTCCGCAGGATGGAGCCAGTCTCAGCGCGTTTCGACGCCGCGCCTTCACTCCTCGGTCGTACAAGGATCGCCGACGCATGCAGCGACTCAAGCAACTCTGGCAGCTCCGCAAATACTGTAAACTTCCGCACGGCGCCGTGCGGATGAACTGCCTGGCGGCCCTGATCGGGCTGATGGCCTTCGGGATTCTGGTCCTGAGTTTTCATGCGACCCCGGCCGGCGCCGGCCTCGACGCGGCGAGCCTGGCCGGCCCGCAGTTGACAACCGGCCCCGCCCCGGTCATTGCCTCGACGACGGGCGGGGGCACGGGGCTGTCGTCGTTGTCGATGGACGAGATCAACCAGCGCATTCAGGGGGCGATTCACGGCAGCAAACTGGCGATGCAACTGCACGTGGCGCTGCTGGAAGTCGGCAAACAACGGCTCGAAAACTTTCCGGATTACACGGCGACCTTTTTCAAGCAGGAGAAGGTCGACGGCGACGACCTGCAGGAACTGCAGACGCTCCAGTTGAAGCTGCGGCACAAGCCGTTCAGCGTTTACATGAAATGGCTCGAGGGGGGCGACGTCGGGCGGCAGGTGCTGTACGTTGAAGGCGAATACGAAAACAGGATGCTCGTCAAGTTCGGCGGAGCGAAGGCCAGGCTGCTGCCGATTCTGAAGCTCGAGCCGACCGGCGCTCTGGCGATGAAGGAATCCCGCCATCCCATCGTCGAGATGGGCCTGCTGCAACTCTCAGAGCTGATCATCAAGTATCGCAAACGCGATCTGGGGCTCAAAGACGGCGTTCGCTGGCAGATGCTGGCCGACCAGAAGGTCATGGACCGCGACTGCCATTGCTTCATCGTCGAATACGACAGCAAGGAAATCGAACCCGTTTATCGCAAGTCGATCACCTACATCGACAAGGAATTGTCGATTCCGATCTGCGTCAGGAGTTATGGCTGGCCCGAAGCCGACTCGCTCACCGCCGATCCGCAAACGCTCGATGCCGAGACACTCATCGAATACTACGGCTACAAAGACGTCGAATTCGAAAGCCGGCTGACGGCCAGCGACTTCGACAAAGCAAATGCCGAGTACAAATTTCGACGATAGTGTCCTGGTGGCCCTGACCCGCTGTGTCGCCCGGCACGTAGCAGGTTGACGTCGACGAGTTCGATGGGCAACGCTTACCCCCCGGGGTATGATCGCTTCCACTCGGAGGTGATGCATGCTGTCGCGTGTCGTGGTTGCCGCGGCGTTCGTCTGGCTGCTGTGCGCGGGACGTGTCCCGGCGGCAGAACCGACACGCCCCAATTTGATCGTCCTGCTGTGCGATGATCTTCGTGCCGACTGCCTGGGCTGCGCTGGGCACCCCAAGCTGAAAACGCCGCACATCGATCGGCTGGCTGCCGAAGGGACGCGTTTTCGCAACGCGTTCGTCACCACGTCGATCTGTTGCGTTTCGCGCGCCAGCTTCATCACCGGGCAATTCGCGCGCCATCACAAGGTGGCTGACTTTGCGACGCCGCTGCCACCCGGGTCATTGCAGGCCGCCTGGCCCGCCATTTTGAAACGAGCCGGCTACCGCACGGGCTGCTTCGGCAAATGGGGGCTGGGGGGTGTCGAGCCGCGCGAGGTGTTCGACGCCTGGGATGCGTGGGGCGGGCAGGGGGAATATTTCCACGAGGTCGACGGCGAGCAGGTTCACAATTCGGAGTACCTGGCGCGGCGGGCGGTGGAATTCCTGAGATCGGGGCCACCCGATAAGCCGTTTTGCCTGCTGGTGTATTACAAATCGCCCCACGACCCCCTGCAGCCCGACCCGCGTGATGCGGGGCTGTTTCGCGACGACGTAATCGAGGTTCCCGCGACGTACAGCCTCGCGGCGTTCGAAGCGATGCCCGAATTCATTCGCGTTTCAGAAGGGCGCACGCGGGCGATCAAGGCGCATCCCACACCCGAGGCGTATCAGGAATTCGTCAAGCAATACCTGCGCCTCGTGGCGGGAGTCGATCGTTCGGTCGGGAAGATTCGCGATGCTCTGGACGAATTGCGACTGGCCGACAATACGGTGATCACGTTCAGCTCGGATAACGGTTTCTTCCTGGGCGAACACGGCCTGTCGCACAAGTGGCTGATGCACGAAGAGTCGATCCGCATCCCGCTGATTGTTCGCGACCCGCGCCTGCCGGCCGCGCGGCGCGGGCAGACGAATGACGAACTGGTGCTCAACATCGATGTGGCCCCCACGCTGCTCGATCTGGCTGGTGCCAGGATTCCTGATTCGGTCGACGGTCGCAGTCTCGTATCGCTCCTGAGCGGCGAGCCGGTCAAGTGGCGAACCGATTTTTTTTACGAGCATCACTTTCACAACGCCGGGACAATCCCGCGCACCGAGGGAGTGCGCACCAGAGATTGGAAGTACATCACCTACTTCGACGTAAACCCGGCTTATGAAGAGCTGTACGACTTGAAACACGACCCGCATGAAAAACGTAACCTCGTCAATGACCCGGCGCAGCGCGAACGGCTGGATCGGTTGCGACGCCGCTATCAGGAGTACGTCTCGCAACTCGGCCCGGCGGTGTTGCCACCGGGGCCGCCCCCGAAGCCAGTCGGTAGATGATCGGCTCGCTCGGCTGAAAATTCTTTCCGCTGCGCCGGTAAACACGAATGAACTCCCTGACGAATTCGCTGCGTGTGACGCTGGTTGTCGGCGGCATGGTTTTGTTTCCAGCCGCGCTGCCGGCCGCTGAGCCTTTTTGCATCCAGGTCGTCGATGCCGAAACCGGTCGCGGCGTGCCGCTGGTCGAGCTGAAGACGGTCAACGACATCCGTTATTACACCGACAGTCAGGGAGTCGTGGCGTTTGATGAACCGGGGCTGGAGGGGCAATCGGTGTTCTTCCACGTGAAGAGCCACGGGTACGAATT
Source organism: Planctomycetaceae bacterium (assembly GCA_009691905.1). Classification (GTDB taxonomy): domain Bacteria; phylum Planctomycetota; class Planctomycetia; order Planctomycetales; family Planctomycetaceae; genus SIAF01. The sequence continues at coordinate 6,159 of SIAF01000010.1, forward strand.
TGCCAAAGATGGCTTCGGGTTTCGCGGCAAGGCGCTGACGGTGACTCCCGGCGGTAGGGGAAAACTGGAAATCAAGCGACTGAACATCGCCCGGCGACTGTACCGCGTCACCGGCGCGGGCATCTATCGCGACAGCCTCTTGTGCGGCATGAAAGCGCCGATCCGCGAGCCGCTGCTCAATGCGCAGGTGACGGGATCGGACAGCGTGGTCAACGCGTTCTATCGGGGAAAGATCTACTGGTTCTGGGGCGACACCAATCGGCCGAGTTATCCATTGGGAAATTTTCACGTCCCCGGTGCGACGTCGCTGACGCCGGAGCACGGAGGACTCGATCCGAACGTCGGTGTCGATCTTGAGTATTTTGTCGATGAAAAAGGGTTCGCCCGCCCGACCGCGCAATTGCCGGGCGAGGGGCCGACCTGGATTTTCGGCCTGACCGCCGTGCGCAACGCGGCGGGCCAGGATAGGCTGATGACCGGTTTCATGAAAGTGAAACCGCCGCTCGACGTTTACCAGCGCGGCATTGCCGAGTTCGACGACGCAACGAACTCGTTTCGCAAGCTGACCGAGTTCACGCCCGATGTGCCGCTGCACCCGGATGGGCAGCCGATGACGCTGAATAGCGAAGCGGGAGAGCACGTCTATTTTTCGGCGCCATATCCGCTCGTGCGAGTCAAGGCCGCCGCCGCATCGTTTGTCAACCTGGACGAGTACGAAGCGTATACGTGCTTGCGCGAGGGAAGCCGGTTTGAAAAACCGCAGATCGACAGCGATCCCGACGGGCGCGTGCGCTATGCGTGGAAACGGGGCACGCCGGCGGTCGGCCCGGCCGAGCAGAAAAAGCTGATCGAGCGACGATTGCTGAAGGACCACGAGGGATTGCTGCAATTGCGCGACCGCGACACGGGCAAAGCCGTGCAGGCGCACGCGGGATCGGTCTCTTGGAACGAATTCCGCAAACGGTTCGTGATGATCACGACCGAAATCGGCGGCGGTCCGTCGATGCTGGGGGAAACGTGGTATGCCGAAGCCGAGTCGCCGGTCGGCCCGTGGGTGTATGCCGTCAAGGTGGTGACCCACGACCGGTACAGTTTCTATAACCCTAAGCAGCACGCATTGTTCGACGCTTTTGGCGGCCGCACGATCTATTTCGAGGGAACGTACACCAACACATTTTCGGGAAACCCCGATCAAACGCCTCGGTACGATTACAACCAGATCATGTATCAGCTCGACCTGGCTGACCCGCGGGTCGCATTACCGGTGGCGTTCGTATGGAGTTCGGACGCGAATCAAGACCGCATCGTTCGCACGTCGCTCCGCAGCGACGCCGATGAGGAAGACGCTCGCGAAAAGCGCCTCTTCCGACAGTTCGCCTTCTTCGCCTGCGATCGGCCCGGCGAGAAAACGATCGCCGTTTATGAGGGCGAAACCAAATCGTCCGATCCCTGCCTGCAACTCGAAAAAACCGAAACTGACGACGCCCGCGTTGAACCCCGGTTTCACGCGCTGCCCGCCGACCTCGGGCAACCCCCTTCCACGACTGTGCCCCTGTACGAGTATCGCAGCGTCACCGGTGACAAACGCTTCTATTCGACCGATCCGAAACGGGACGATACGGGTTTTCAGCGCGGCGACAAGCCGTTGGTTCGGGTTTGGAAGAATCCGTATCGGGAACCGTAGCTCGACGTCGCGGTTGCAGCCCCGGTGCATACGGGTCGAGGCAATCGTGATCGAGGGTGATCGCCACCGACTCGTAGCCGGAGTCGGCGAGCAACGACAGCGCATCGTCCCAGCGGTGACAGGCCAGGCCGTTGGTGTTGTAGCCGAGGTGCATCAATCCGGCAGCGCTTTGACCATGATATTCTTGTAGCGCGCGACGCTTTTGGGGTCGTGGGCCTGAATGGCAAAGCTCCCTTTGCTGAGCTTGCGGGTTCCGGTCACCCCTTCGGGTTCGACGTATTCGTACAACGTCTTGTCGTTGATCTTCACGGTGATCTGCTTGCCTTTGACGATGATGTGGTAGGTGTACCACTCGTTGTCTTTAACCGGGCTGCTGAACAGCTTGACGACGTTGTACAGGCTGCCCGATTTCACCGGGTCGCCTTGCGTCTGGTTGACCTGCACTTCGTACCCGTTGTTGGGAAACGTGTCTTCGTACTTTGTGTGGATGTACAGCCCCGAGTTGCTGCCGGGGGTCGTCAGGCAGTCGGCCTTGAACTCGAAATTCTTGAATTCCTGTTCGGTGAACAGGTGCGAGCGAATGGGGGGGGTCACGATTTCGCCGTTCTCGACTTTCCACTCGATTTTCTCGCTGGGCGTCCAGCCGGTCAGGTCTTTGCCGTTGAACAGTTTGACCCAGCCCTCTTCGAGCGGCTTCTCGTCGGCACCGACCACCAGGGCTGCCAGGGTGAACAGGGCGACAACGGCGGACAAAAACTGGAGACGTGAACGCTTCATGGAGTTCTTCCTGGATGGAATGAATTTCGAGAAAACTACTCGCCTGGCGCCGCTTGCCGCACCTGGACCTGCAGCGCCCCCAGCATACGGGTCAGTCGATCCTGCTTGGAATTGATCCCCATCACGTTTTCGAGCACGATCGCGCGCGGCTCGCTGCTGGGATGCAGAATCAGTCGTCCCGAGCGCAACAGGGCGTATTCGAAGACGTCGGTGATTTCCTTATCGATTTTCAGGTTCGGCGATGCATACCGCTCGAGGTTGCTGAGAACTCCGTGGTGGTGCAGCAGCTCGTTGGGGGTGACTTCCCAATAGTCGAACTGCACGTTGATGAACACCGCGAGGTAAACCAGCCCCAGGATACCGGCCACGGCAAAATAAAACTTGGAGTTGGCCCAGGGCTCGAAGGCCGCCAGGAGCTGCGAGATGCGGGGCAGAATCTGGTCGTTCAGACGGAACACAAGCAACAGGCCCAGCACGATCGCCGCGATGCAGAAAAACAGCGTCAACGACGTCGTTCGCGGAAAGTCGAATGAAAAGACCACCAGATTCAGCGCCACGATCAAGAGAAAGATCGTCGACAGGACGTACGTGTCGTGATCCTTCACGGGATCCGCTCGGTCGGCGGCGACCGCCATGTAGATCCCGGCGGTCAGCGCCGCCAGAAACGTGGGGTAGAGAAAGACGATTTTCGGGTACGAGACCAGAAAAACGCTCTTTGCCTTGTCTGTGTCGGGCTTGCCGGCCGCAGGAGGCGCTCCGGGAAGACCGATTGGCGGCGGGGATTGCGACATGGAAGTGGCTCTCTGCGTAGTGCGCGTTGGGAAACCAGCGCCCGGTAATATACGGCCGATGCCGGACACGTGCCAGCGACCCGGGCGACTCCTTGAGTCATTCGCCGCCGGCATCAATTGCTTGGGACGTCGTCTCAAACGTGCCGAACGGCCGACTGGATCATTAAGCTCGCGCCTGGCTGCGTTCCGAGAGACTCGTCGGATGCACCTTCCCCGCCAGTTCGGTCGCTACACCCACCATGTCCCGCAGCACATTCAACCCCTTCTGCCAGAAGGCCGGGTCGGAAATGTCGGCTCCGACCCGCTGCAGCAGCACCTCGGGCGGGGCGCTCGAACCCGATTCGAGCAATTGCATGTACCGCGGCACAAACGACTTTCCCTCTTCCTGGTACATGCGGTACAGCGACAGCACCAGCAGTTCGCCGAAGACGTACGCGTAACAGTAAAACGGGGTGTGAATGAAGTGCGGGATGTACGTCCATCCCCAACGGTACAAATCGAACATTTCGACCGCATCGCCGTACAGGGCCTGGTTGGCCGACCACCAGTGACCGCAAATCGCGTCGCTCGAGAGTTTTTCTTTGCGGCGTGCGGTGTGAGCGAGCTGCTCGAAACGCGTCAGGACGTTCTGCCGAAACACGGTGGCAAAGGCGTCTTCAATTTTGCTGCACAGCAGCCCCAATTGCACCTGCGGGTCGGTCGTCGATTCCATCACGTAATCGAACGTCAGAAACTCGCCGAACACGCTGGCGGTTTCGGCAATCGTCAACGGGTGGTGGAAGTTGAGATACGATTGCCGGCGCGACAGGTACTGGTGGATGCCGTGGCCCAGTTCGTGGGCCATCGTCGAGATGTCGCGCAGCTTGTCAGTCCAATTCAGCAGAATGTAGGGGTGAACCGTGGGGATGGTGCTGGCGCTGAACGCGCCGCTGCGTTTGCCGGGACGCACTTCGGCATCGATCCAATCGTTCTCAAAGAATTTCGAGGCGACGTCGCGCAGTGTGGGGTGGAATTTCCCGAACGCGTCCAGAACGGTCGCGCGGCCCTGCTCGTACAGGCAGGAGGGCATCTCGCCGGCGATCGGGGCATACTGGTCGTAGGTTGCCAGGCGGGGTAGCCCGAGCAAACGCGCCTTGAGGCGATAGTAGTCGTGGGCGATGCCGTAATTGGCCTGGGTGACTTCGATCATCCGCTCGACGACCGCCGGGGCGACTTCATTGGCCAGGTGCCGGCTCGACATCGGCGAGTCGTAGCGCCGAATCTGATCGTTGAGACCGTGATCCTGGGCGATGGCGTTGAAGATGTGCGTCAGCACCAGTTCGTGCCGGGTCAACTCGGCGAAAAAGCACGTCTGGGCCGCTTTGCGCAGGTTTCGATCAGAATCATAGTTGAGTGCCAGAATCGACGGCTGCGTCAGCACCCGCGTTTCGCCCTCGTATTCAAGCGTGTATTCAAGCGACGCCACGAACTCGTCGAACAGGTTCATCCACGCGGCGCGGGAGGTCAGCGACTTCTGATTGAGCAGCAGCTCTTCGGGTTCGGATTTCGTGTGGGGCTTATAGCGCCGCGCGGCCGAAAGGTAGTGTTCGTAATCTGCCAGCCGCGGATCGCCAAACATGCGTGCGGCGCGATCGTCGTCGAGGGCCAGCCAGCAGAGTTCGAAAAATGCCAACTGGTTCTCGCGATCGACCAACTGCTGGTGAATGCGGTCTTCGAGGATGCGGTAGACGTCGTTGGCGGTGTCGGCCGCCGTCAGCAGCCCGACGTAGGCTCCCAGGCGGCCCATCTGTTCGGCAATGCTCTCGTATTCCTTGACGGCAGCCAGCAATCCCTCGCGCGTCAGCGAGTCGTGCGTCGCGAACAGCGGCCGGAACCTTTCGGCAAAGGCCGTACAGCGGCGCTCGACGTCGCGCAGGTCGGCTTCAATCTGCGGATCCTCGGGACCGGCATACAGATCGATCAGATTCCATTCGATACCCGTCGCGGAAAAGAGAGTGGACATGAATGCGGTTGTGCGAAGGCATCGTCGAGGAACAAGTTTAAGCGGCGGTCAGGGTAGCCGGTACGCGATCGGCAGTATACAGCAGCTTGGGGACTGGGGGAGGGAGTACCCAGTACCCAGTACTCGGTACTCGGTGCCCGGTACTCGGTGCCCGTGACAGGATCTGGACAGACACTGCTCAAACCGGCGGAAAATCATCGATCGGCGGTTTTGCCGAACTGGCTTTCGATGTTTCCGTCTCGAACAGGGGCGGCCGTTTGTTTCCCGTGAGTCGTTCGTATGACTCCCAAACCTGATCAGTCCAACTCCTATATGGTCTTTGGTGCTTCACCCCCGATCCATGCAGCACCATCGACTTCAGGAATGCCACAGTCATCTTTCGAATTTCGGTCCCGTCCTTGAATAGCCGCGCAAACTCAGTTTTGGTAATGAACCCGCGGTCATATGCGCTGCATAAATGCGACTGCGTTTCGTTCAGGCTTCCCAGCGAATAACCCAGAAACTGCACAAATTCACCTTGAGTTCCGCGCCCAAAACCTTCGGCGATATTCGCCATGACCGATTCGGACGAGTCGTTGATCTGCTCGACAAGCCGCCGATCCTGCCGGAAAGCGGTCCCCTGCGTCTGCTCGAAAATCGACTTGGACCAGAACCTCGCCTTTTGCCAGAACATCAAGTCCGTGAAGACTCGCGCGGCGGCCATGATTTGGTCTTTGGAATCAAAGGTTGATGCAGCACCTGGCCATCAGGCAAAGCCATAACTCGAACGGGGGGTGTCTTCGAGCCGCGAGTATAACAAGCGGTGTATCGTGTATCGAGGTACACGGTACTGAGTACTGAGTACTCGACCCCAGGCACCGGTCTCACCCGTTCTTCTGCGCCTTCCTCTCCAGCGCATACTCGAGATCGTCGGCGAGGCAGCGATTGTAACCGGCCAGAGTCGCGCGGATGCGTTCGACCGTGTTGCGGACCGGTTGTGACAGCCGCTTGATGATCTCGGCAGCGCTGTACTGCTCGAGGTCTTTGACCGTGTTCACCCGCAGAAACTCGAACACCTGCCGTGCGTGGTAATCTTCCTTGAACAGCAGGTACAGCAGTTCTTCATTCGTGACCTTGGGCCGACCCAGCGTCAGAGCTTTGCCCGCCTTCGCCTTGCGGGGCGTCGCTTTTTTCCTGGCAGCACTCGTTGCGACCTTCGCCTTTCCGGCTGACCTCCCATTTTTTGCGGACCTCCCGCTTTTTTCGGACACCCCATTTTTTGCGGACACTCGGGGGGCCGAACCTGTCCGAGCCTTTGCGGTTTTTTTGCCGGCCATCCTCATCTCCTTTACTGAATCCCGATGACACTGTTCAAAAATCGGTGGAATGCGACCGGTCAGGTGTCGTAGCATGCTCACCTATGAGACGCCTGCCGACACCCAGACACCTGCCTAAACTTGGGGAAATGCATCACGCGTTCGAGGCACGGGATGCCTCGTTCGACGGCATTTTCTATGTGGGGGTCCGCACGACGGGAATTTTCTGTCGCCCGTCCTGCCCGGCCAGAACCCCCAAACCCGAAAACCGCGAGTATTACGCAACGGCCCGCGAGGCGCTGTTCGCCGGGTTTCGACCGTGCAAGCGCTGCCGACCGCTGCATGCCGGCGGCACGCCGCCGTTCTGGATGACGCGGCTGCTCGAGCTGGTTGAGGCCGACCCCGCGCAGCGGCACACCGATGCCGACCTGCGCGAGCGCGGTTTCGAACCGGTTCGGGTGAGGCGCTATTTCGTGAAGCAGTTTGGAATGACTTTTCAGGCTTTTTGTCGAGGACGACGCATGACCACCGCCTTTCAGCAGATTCGCAAGGGACGCAAACTGGACGACGTGGCGCTGGGCCACGGCTACGAGTCGCACAGCGGGTTTCGCGAGGCGTTCTCGCGAACATTCGGAACGCCCCCCGGCCGCGCGATGTCGACCGACTGCATCGTGGCCGGATGGATCGAAAGTCCGATCGGTCCGCTGCTGGCCGGCGCAACCGACGACGGCCTGTGTTTTCTCGAATTCACCGACCGGCGGGCGCTCGACGCTCAAGTGGCCTCCCTCCGCAAACAATTTTGCCGTCCGGTGGTGCCCGGCGACAATCGCTATCTGCAACAGATCCGCGGCGAGCTGGCGGAATACTTCGACGGCCGCCGCCGCCGCTTTGACGTCCCGCTACTTTACCCGGGAAGTCCTTTCCAGCAAGCGGTATGGAATGCCCTGCTCGAGATTCCTTATGGCCAGACGCGCTCGTACGAGTCGGTGGCGACGGCCGTGGGAGCGCCGGGCGCCTGCCGCGCGGTGGGGCGAACGAACGGCCAGAACCGCCTGGCGATCGTGATCCCCTGCCATCGGGTCGTCAACAAAGACGGCCGACTGTGCGGCTACGGCGGGGGGCTGTGGCGAAAACAGTTTCTGCTCGACCTCGAGCGACTCAAAACGTGATTCGCAGCTCTTGCTCTTCGTCGAGAATCCGCGAACGGACTTTGATCGTGTCCTCAACGTTCCGCTCGGCCCCGGGGACGGCAATGACCATCTGACTCGATTTTTGAATAAATTTCCCCGTCTGTTCGATGATCTGGAAATACTGGTCGGTCCCTTCAACCGTGCCCGTCAGGTCGGTCCGGCGGGCTTCGAGCAGCTTCTTGTCTCTGGTTTTGGGCCACTGAACTTCGATCACGATCAGATAATTCTGAAACGGCTTCGGATCGGAAGGCACCGTCCATGCCGAAAATTTTCCCCGTCGCGCGACCCCTCGACCGCCACCCGGCTTTGAGAATCCCTCGGTCAGATTGCCGACGCTCGAACCCTTCCCTTTTCCGCGACCGCCGCCACCACCACCGTCTGTGTTCACTTCGGTCAGCAAGTCGGCAGAGTTTTCAGGCGCCAATTCCGCCATGTCGATCTCACCCATGGCGGTCTCAAGCGACAGCTCCGGGCGAATCGTGTCGGCTGAAAGCTGCGCCCCCGGTGTGATCGTCGTCTGGACTTCGATGGGACTTCCCCCCAACGACAGGACGTCGTGACCGAGAACATCTTCCAAACCATACTGATCGGAATCATCGCCACCCTGGTGGCCAGCGAGGGCAAACAGGCTCTCGCCGCTGCTGTGTCGAAACGCCATCAACGACAGGCACGTCAGAAGCGAAAGGTGGAGCAACAACGACGCACCGCACGCGCGGCTGTCGGGTCCGGCGAGCCATGCCCGAAACCATTCTCGCCAGTCGACAGGGGCCGGCTCGGTCGCAGGGGCGATGGTCGTTTGCCGGACCTTCTCCGCAGGGCGAGCGACTCGTTTCAAATGCGCTGTAGTCGACATGGTCTTGATCACGTCCGACAGGGTAATGCGCCGAACCACGCGAACTGCGGTCGAAGCAGCCCGCAGTCCCCCGAGGCAGTCCCTCGATCCGGTTCAATTGATAGTATACGCAATCGGTCGTTCGGAATATCGACAAAATCATTGCCGTCCCGTCGCAACTTCGTAATCTGCCGATGCCGCCGACTCAAAAGGACTGCAGTGCCCCGTATTTTCGTCGGAAATTTCGACTTTGAACACGAATTGGCTGCCTCCGACAAGGGACGCGTGTTCACGGCACGGAAGGCGCAGCAGGTTTCGCAGGCCCTGGCGACCGCCTGGATCGCCATAGCGAACCCCGACGATGTTGTCGTAACGACCGATCGGGTGGAATTCAACGACTTCGCAGCGCTTGCCGCACTCGGTCTGGCGCCGCCGCGATTCGTTTCCCGGTGGCGCGAGATCGAAAATCTCAGCGATGCCGAACTGGTGCCGTGGGGGTGGAGCACCTCGATGTCGAACCTGGCTGCCGAATCGGGCTGCCGCGCCGCCGCACCGCCGATGGAAGTCGTCCGCCGCGTCAACAGCCGCGTATTTCGTTTCGAGTCGGAAGTGGCTCTCGGTGTCAATCTGCCCGGTGCGGCCGTCGCGCGATCGCTTGATGAACTGCAAACCATCGTCGCCGAACAGGGCGCAGGCCCGCGCGGCTGGGTGCTGAAAGCGAACTACGGCATGTCGGGCCGCGAGAGCGTGCGGGGTCGGGGCACCGCGCTGCCCGAGGGGCTGTGCAACTGGGCTCGAACCCGGCTGGCGTCGTCCGGCCCGATTGTGTTCGAGCCGCTTCTCGATCGAGTCGCCGAAGCGGGAATTCAGATCGACATTCCCCCGATCGGCCAACCGCATCTCGTCGGCGTGACGCCGCTGCTGGTGGATAACGCGGGGGTCTATCGCGCCAGCCGGTTTGGATGTCTGAGCGAAAATGACGACCACTGGCGATCGGCAGTCGAAACGGCGATGGCTGTGGCACAGCGCGTCCAGCAGTTGGGGTATTTCGGTCCGCTGGGGATCGATGCCATGCGGTATCGCAACGCCGAAGGGGCTCTGCAAGCTCGCCCTTTGCAGGATTTGAACGCGCGGTACACGATGGGGCGGCTGGCCCTGGGCTTTTCGCGGATCCTGCCCCCCGGCTGGTGCGGAAGCTGGATGCATTCGGCAAGCCACACGCTGCGGCGAACCGATGAGCCGTCCCCGGCGGAATGGACGTTTGGCGACGATGATTGCCGAATCGTTCCGACGTCGCCTCGATTGAGCGGTCATGCGGTGATGCCCGTTTCGCTCCTGGGGCTAGCCCGATCGCCGGAAATTCTCAGACAGATCGAGCTCCGTTTTTCGGCCGCGCCGTGAATGTTTTCAAACCGACCAGGATCCTTCGCGGTTGAGAGCAGAACATTCGTGGCGGACGCTGCCAGCGTCCGAATCCGACGCAGGCTGCGTCGGCCACGATGCATTCGATTGTCAATTATCCACTGCATTTTATCCATTATTCCCATGCTCTGGCGCGTGGCCAACCAGAACGTGACCGGTACACTTGTTTGAACAAGTGTTTCAGACCGCTTCTCACACGAGCGGCTCCGAAGCGATAAAACATCGAAAAAAGCCAAGAATTGCACTTTTCGGATCATTCCGCAGTCGCCGAAGTAAAATTACCAAAATTACCTAAACGACCTATAATCGGGGGCGTGGCCAACAAGCCCCTCGGCCGCTCGGTCAGACCCCTCCATAGCACAAGCGTCCCCGCTTGTGGGCGTTCGCGCTGATCCATCGGGAAACGGCTCGCCAGGAAATGATCCGGCTGGAGACCCCTCGGCGACCTGCTCGCTACCCGTTTTCCAACCAATCAAGCGGGGACGCTTGATCTACGAACCCACGGCCAACAAGCCAGCGCCACGCAACCGTCTCCGCGCCGCGCATCCACCATCCCCCATCGACAATCCACTTTTACTCGTGACGTTGGCGGGGATGGCCACCCCTTCAACGTTTCCGCGATCACGGTGAACTCATGCGCCCGGGCCCATTAGAACAGCACCTCAAAACCGGCGGAGGCGAAGTGTTTGTCGCTCGTGAAGGCTTGTGTAATCCCGAGGCGGCGCATGACCGAGAAGGAGATGAGATCCACCACGCTGGCAGTGCCCGGGGCGCCCCGAGAGTAGTCGTTCCAGGCTTGATCGAGTTCGACCGGAGTAGCCTCGAAGAGATCCCCCACGAGGCCCAGGTCTTCCCGGAGACGCACCACGTCGGTGCGATACGAACGGCGAACGGCCTGCTTCGCGCACTCCAGCAGAATGTACGAAGTCGTCACCAGCCGCGTGGTGCGGGGATCGAATGTCCTATACACCGAGTCCGCGGCCGTATGCCATTGATCGCGACGGCTCCAGACGGCGATCAAACCCACGGTATCCAGAAACACGGTTCTCACGGCTCGTGCTCATTGTGATTTTCGGAATCGCCGGGCTCGCCATCGTCGTAACGGTGCGACAGCGTTTCGAAAATGCGGCGGTGGGCCGCGCGGACTCGCTCGGCCGCGACATCTTCGGTTTCGATGATGACTTTCGTCCCTTCGGGCAAATCCACGGGATCGAGGGGCCGGAAGAGGCCCTTTTCATAGACGGCTGGTATGGCGTTCATCCCCTCACCTCATGCAGCTGGTTTCGCGTTTATACTCGTCCAATAGTATACCAGGTTCCGTCGGGTGTCACGGACAGCGATCCCGGCGCGCCGGGATATGTGCGGAGAGCGGAAAGCCGAAAGCGGAAAACGGATGGTTGATGCCCGATGGCTTTGCTGTGGTCGCGGGCGGTTTGCGTTTCTGGTATCTCTGAAGGAAATCCATCCGTCGTGGGTTCATTCTCCGACCGCGTCGTGATTGCCAGGGGCCGTTGATATGCAACGTCGGGTCTTTATCAGTGCCGTCAGCGACGAGCTGAAGTCGTATCGCGTGCTCGTTGACCAGAAACTGCGGCTGCGCGGATATGAGCCGGTGGTTCAGGAGATTTTCGACCTCACCGATCAGGCGATTCTCGACAAGCTGCGCGACAAGATCAGCGGCTGCGAGGCGGTCATCTGCCTGATCGGAGCGGCATACGGCGCTGAACCGATGCAACCGCCGGCGGGCGCACCGCGGCGATCGTTCACGCAGTGGGAGTTCTTTCTCGCTCAGGAGCTGAAAAAGAACGTCTATCGCCTCGTTGCGACCGATGCGGCGCCCGTCGACCACCCGAATGCCGAATCCGACGAGTTGCGGGCATTGCAGCAGACGTTTCGGGCCGATGTCACCGGCGATCGCGATTGGCGGTCATTCGCCAACCAGGCCGAGCTTCGGGCCGAGATTGCCGAGCTGCGGTTCCCCTGGGAGCCGGCCCGTGCCGGCGATTCCAAACCCCAGAACCTGCCGGCGAGCCTGGGAACCCTGTTCAAGGGACGCGACGAGTTTTTGAAGACGCTGCACGAGAGGCTGACGGCGGCCGCGGGACACGTCGCGGCGATCACCCCCCGGCACGCGATTCACGGGCTGGGAGGGGTCGGCAAGACGCAGTTGGCGGTCGAGTACGGCTGGCGGTATCGGGACGACTACACCGCGCTCTTGTACGTCTTCGCCGATTCGCCGCAGGCGCTGCTGGCCAATCTCGCCCGGCTGACCGGCGTGCTGCAGATCTCCGGGCTGGATCAGCAGGGGGACCCCGAACGGGCGCAGGGGGTGCTCGATTGGCTGCGGGAGCATCCCGGCTGGTACCTGGTGATCGACAACGTCGACACCCGCGAGGCGGTTCAGGGGGTGACCGCGACGCTCGATCGGCTTGTGGGGGGGCATGTGGTGATCACCAGCCGCATCGCGCAGTGGCCCGACCTGGTCGAGCCGCTGGGGCTGGATGTGCTGGTCCCCGACGACGGCGTGGCCTACCTGCTCGAAGCGGCCCGGCAGCGCGACCGCGCGGCAGACGACGTCGACCAGGCGCGGGCCTTGGTCGGCCTGCTGGACGGGCTGGCATTAGCCCTGACGCAAAGCGCGGCGTACATCAACAGGTACAAGATCGGGTTCGCCGAGTACCGCCGGCGCTGGCAATCGGGAGCCGAGCGGGTGCAGTCGTGGCACGATGCCAAAGCGATGACGTATCCCAGAAGCGTCGCCGTCACGTGGAACACGTCGGTCGAGCAACTTTCGGCCGGGGGCCGGCGATTGCTGGAGCTGTTGGCATGGCTGGCTCCCGAGCCGATCCCACGGGAGTTTCTGACGGGGATGAAGTCAGCGAATCCGCTGGATGAGGCGGGAGTCGACGCACCGGAAGAGATGCTGGCCGAACTGGCCGACCTGTCGCTGGTCAAGCTGACGGCGAACAGCGTGGAGGTGCATCGGCTGGTGCAGGAGATCACGCGCAACCAGGTCGCAGCAGATGAGCGTGCAGGCCGGGTCAAGGTGCTGCTGGCCTTGTTTGACGTCAATGAACTCGGAAATCCGACCGACCTCCAGACATGGCCCCGGTGGGAACCACTCGCGCCGCACCTGGCGGCACTGGTGGAACATGCCGACGCACTCGAAGTTGCCGAGGGGACCGCGCGATGGATGAACGGTCTCGGTTTGTATCTTGCTGAGCGAATCCGGTTAGTGGAAGCCGAACGGTTGTACCGGCGGGCGCTGGCGATCGACGAGCAAAGCTACGGTCCGAACCATTCCGATGTCGCCCGCGACCTCAACAACCTGGCTACATTGCTCCAGGCCACGAACCGACTGGGGGAGGCGGAGCCGCTCATGCACCGCGTCGTTACGATCGTCGAGAAGAGTCTCGGCCAAGACCATCCGAATGTCGCTACGGCGCTCAACAACCTGGCGCAGTTGCTCCAGGCCACGAATCGGCTGGGGGAGGCCGAGCCGCTCATGCGGCGGGCACTGGCGATCGACGAGCAGAGCCATGGTCCCGACCATCCCAAAGTCGCCAGAGACCTCATTAACCTGGCTGCGTTGCTCCAGGACACGAACCGGTTGGGGGAGGCCGAGCCGCTCATGCGACGGGCGCTGGTGATCGACGAGCAGAGCTATGGTCCCGACCATCCCGATGTCGCAAGAGCCCTCAACAACCTTGCGCAGTTGCTCCAGGCCACGAATCGGCTGGGGGAGGCCGAGCCGCTCATGCGGCGGGCGCTGGCGATCAACGAGCAAAGCTACGGTCCCGACCATCCCGATGTCGCAAGAGCCCTCAACAACCTTGCGCAGTTGCTCCAGGCCACGAATCGGCTGGGGGAGGCCGAGCCGCTCATGCGGCGTCATCTGGAGATCTTCCTGCAGTTCACGACCGCAACGGGCCATGAGCATCCCCACCTGCGTGACGCGGTCGCCAACTACACCGCACTCCTCGAAGAAATGGGCCGCACGCCGCACGAAGTCGAGGCCCGGCTCGCCGCGCTCACCCGGCAGTTCGGCACGGGGGATAGTGGAGAGTAGATAGTGGATGGTAGATAGTGGATGGTGGCGGGGCGCGCAGTGGAGCTTTCCCGGCGGGGGCGTCCTGGGCAGAGTTTGGCGCGGCGTGAAAGGGCCGCATTCCTTCGGGTGCCACGGACAGCGACCAACGGGAGTCGTCCGTGCGTACGTCTCGTTGCGCTGCCAGTTCTCCCTCACGACGTTCAGAATTCACTCAGGAAACGCACTCCGGTTTGCCACTCGCACGGACGACTCCCTTCGGTCGCTGTCCGTGGCACCCGGCGCGGGGGAATCGTGGATAGTGGATCGTAACGGGACCGGTAGCGAAGCAGAGCTTCGGCGGGTGCGATCCCGAGCTGAAATTGGGATCGCTCTCACCCCGCCACCCAACGTTTCACAGCATGACCGGGGTCCTGCCGATCGAAAGGACTTCGCTCCAACGCCTTGTCCCTGAGCTTCGTAGAACATCCCGGCGGATTGTCTCCCGTCTTTCGATCCGATACAAATGGGTTTTCTCCCCGTGTTTGTCGGTCGAACCCCGTTTCTCCCTGAAACCGGGGCTTGTCCCTGGAATCGGTCTCGTTCAGCGTCCTTACTTCCCGGCTGTGCCTTGAACTCTGTCGCTCTTTCCACCGCGGTTGAGGTTCCCTCGCAAGGGCCTTATCGGCTTTGGATGAAACGCCGGCTGCCGCGGCCGGCCCTGTGTCTGGCTGCACTGTGGGGCCTGGTTGCGCTCGGCACGGCACCGCTGGCAGGTCAGGAACGCCCCCCGTCAACCGCGGAGACCTCCCCGGCCGGTAATCACGGCATCGCCATCGAACGAATTGAGATCGGCCTGGCAGGTCACTACAAAGTCGGCGAATGGACGGCGCTGCGCCTCGTGGTCCGCGCTGCGACCCCGCAGCAGGTCTCGGTCGTTGTCGAAGCCCCCGATTCCGACGACAACCTCGCCCTGCTGCCCAGCCGCCTGTTCGATCTTCCGGCGAATGTGCCGACGCGGCTCGAATCCTGCTTCCGCACCGGGCGCCAGCACGGCGAATTGCGGATTCGACTGGTCGACCCGCAGGGGGGCCTGCTGCTCGAACGCCCGTTGCGGACGTCTGAAGATGAATCGGCGGTCTTGCGTCCCGCGCTGCGGCACGATGTGCCGCTGTGGGTCACGCTGCCCCAACTGCCCGACCTGGAGAGCGGGCCGGCGCGGGCCAGATCAGAAGCACGCAGCGCGGCGTTGCCGACGGCCGAGTCGAGCTACGAGCCGCAGGTCGCCCGGCTCCAATCGCTGGCAGAACTTCCCGAGCACCCCAAGGCGCTCGAATCGGTCGATATTCTTGTATTGCCGACGGCGCCGCGCGCTGACGGAGCCTCGCTGTTGGCGGGCATGACGGCCCAGCACGATCGGGTGTTGCACGACTGGGTTCGCGGGGGGGGACATTTGCTCGTGACAGTCGCTCAGGCGGCGAACGAGTATCGTGAGTCGCCGTTGGCAGCGTGGGTGCCGATCGAAGTCGCCGGTCGCGGATCGCTGCGACAGTTCACGGGGCTCGAGAGCTTCTCGGGAATTAGCGTGCCATTGCGGACTGGGGGATCGCAGCCGGTGGCGCGACTGGCGCCGCTGACGAACGGGAAGGCGATCGTCAAAGAAGGCAACGCCGTGCTGATCGCGGCCGCTCCCTACGGATTTGGCCGGGTCACGCTCGCCGGCATTGATCTCGAAACGCCGCCGTTTTCCACGTGGTCGGCACTGCCCAGCGTACTCCGAAAACTGGCGGGGGCGCCGGGCCGCGCGACGCAGCAGGCGGCGCGGCAGCCGAACCGGCAATTGTCGCAGACGGGAATCACCGACATCGCCACGCAATTGCAGACCGCTCGCGAGGATTTTCCGGCCGTGGCACGCCCCTCGCATTGGTGGGTGATGGGCTTGTTGATCGCCTACCTGCTCGTCATCGGGCCGCTCGATTATTTTGTCGTGCATCGCTGGCTGCGGCGTCCGGAACTGACCTGGTTGACGTTTCCGCTGCTGGTGTGCCTGGGGGCGGGTGCCGCGACCTGGGGAGCGACGCGCGCCAATGCTCGCGGGCTGAAATTCAACCAGCTCGATCTGGTCGATTACGACGCGTCGACCAAATCGTGCCGCGGTCGCACCTGGATCTCGATTTACAGCCCCGAGAACCGGCGGTACGAAATCGCCGTCAAGCCGGGCCCAGTTAAACCCAGCACGGCCAAGCCGGGCACGGCCACACCAGTCACCCTGACCTGGAGTGGCGTTCCCGAGAATTCGGTCAGCGGCGTTTATCGTCCGGGGGGTGCGGGGGGAAGCCGGCGGGAATACGCTTTTTCGACCGACGCAACCCAGGTCGAGAACCTGCCGATCCTGCAGTGGTCCACAAAAAGCTTGTGCGCCACCTGGGAATCGGACGTCGATTCGCCGCCGGTCGAGAGCCGCCTCGAAACCGCCGGTCCGGGACAAATTCGAGGGACCTTGACGCATCACCTGCCGGAAACACTGGAAGACTGCCTGCTGATCGTCGGCGGCTGGGCGTATGCGCCGACACGCGCGAATGCCTCGATCGCGCCCGACGTTGCCTGGACGCCGGGGGGACCTCAAGGCCGGGCGCGCGATCTCAAGGCGCTGCTGACGGGTGAACGTCGCACCCGCAAGGAAAACGGCAAGCTTCAAACCGAAGTTTTGACCACCACCGCGCCGTACAATCCGTTCAACGTCAACCCGGTCGATCTGATCCAGATGATTTCGTTTCACCAGGTGGCCGGCGGCAGCGAATACACGGGGCTGGCAAACGCCGCGCTCCGCGACCTCGAACTGACGCACCTGATGAAACTCGGTCGCGGCATTCTGATCGGTCGCATCAAGTCGCCACAGGCGCAAGTTGCGATCGACGGCCAGACACCGACCCCCGCCGATGCGGCCGCATTCGTCAGGCTGATCGTGCCCGTGACCAATATCGAGCGGGCGCCGGCAGCGACAATTCCCAAAGCGGGTGAGCGAGAGCCGTCCGGCGTCTTGCAGTAAACCCGCTCTCTCTATCCTTTGCAGCGTGCCTTTGTGATTGAAACGCAAAAACTGACCAAGCGCTACGGCGACCTGATCGCCGTCAACCAGGTCGATCTCAAACTCGACGCAGGCGACGTGTTCGGGTTCATCGGCCCGAACGGGTCGGGCAAAACAACCACGATGCGGATGCTGGCCACGCTGCTCAACCCCGATTACGGCGAAGCCTACGTCTGCGGCATGTCGATCTACACGCATCCGCAGGAAATCCGCCGGCTGGTCGGTTTCATGCCCGACTTTTACGGGGTTTACGATGACATGAAAGTCATCGAGTATCTTGAGTTCTTCGCCGCTGCGTATCGCATCAACGGCCCCCATCGCCGCAAGGTCTGCGAAGAAAAGCTGGAACTGGTCGATATGACCTTCAAGCGCGACGCGATGGTCAACCAGCTTTCGCGCGGCCAGACGCAGCGAATCGGACTGGCGCGCGTGCTGCTGCACGAACCGCAGGTGCTGCTGCTCGACGAGCCGGCCAGCGGCCTCGACCCGCGGGCGCGCATCGAGATCAGGCGGCTGTTGAAGCGGCTGGGCGAGATGCGTAAGACCGTGATGGTCTCCAGCCACATTCTGCCCGAGCTGGCCGACGTCTGTAACAAGGTGGGAATGATCGAAAAGGGCGAATTGTTCGTCAACGGGCGGGTCGAAGAGGTCATGCAGCTGGTGCGACAGGCGATTATCCTGCACGTCAAGGTCACCGGCGACGCCGAACGAGCCGCTAAGCTGATCGAGCCGCACGACGACGTCGCCAAAGTCGAAGTCCGCCCCGAGTCGCTGATTGTCGTCACGCTGAACAAAGGGGTTCACGACTACAGTTTCCTGTCGGAACTGTTGCACAATGCCGGCCATCGCCTGACATTGTTTCGCGAAGAAGAACTGAACCTCGAAACCGCGTTTATGGAACTGACGCGCGGTCTCGTGCAGTGACGGCCGGCCCCGCCTTTACCGGCCATGAGCAAGACCCTACTGGAATACGCCGACTGGCTCGACGAGCGGAACCTGCTGTGGCCCGCCGCACCCCAACCCGTCCCCGCCAAAGCCACCCCGTACCTGCCGCCTCTGCCCGAGGTGCGCGCGGTGACCTGGAGTGTGTACGGCACGCTGCTGTTGATCGCCGACGGGCGACTTCTGCCCAGCATCGCCGAGCCAATCCGCATGGAGGTCGCACTCGAAAAGACCATCCACGAATTCAACATGTGGAACAGCATGTACCGCAAGCCGGGCGCTCCGTGGGAGTACATGCTCCAGCAGTTTCGAAGTCTGGTCGAAATCCAGCGGCTGACCGGGGCGGCCCGCAAGGGTGAGGCGGCTGAAGTCAACTTGCCGCGCGTATGGCGCACGTTGATCGAACGCCTGCAACACAAAGACTATGCCTGGGACGAAGACGAGTTGGGCGACATCGACGAATTCAGCGAAAAGGTGGCCTATTTTTTTCAGTCGTGCCTGCAGGGACTTCAAGCGGCCCCCAATGCGCGGGCCGCTTTGGCCCACATTCGCCGATCGGGCTGCCGGCAGGGGCTGGTCGCCGATGGCCAGGTGTTCACGCTGACTCAAATCCTGCGGGCGCTGCGACGCGGCGTTAAAACCCCTTCGCTGACGAAACTGTTTTCGCCCGGATGCGTCAGTTTGTCGTACCAGTTCGGCGTCAGGCAACCGGCCGAATCGCTGTTCGAGGCGTGCCTCGCCAGTCTGCAGCGCGAGGGCATTTCTGCCGCCCAGACGCTGCACGTCGCCTCCCGCTTGCGGGACGAACTGGGCCCGGCGAAACGGCTCGGAATGCGCACCGCTCTCTATGCCGGCGATCGGCACAGCCTCGAAGCAACCCCCGCCGAGGTCGCCGACTCGGCCCTGCGGCCTGACCGCATCTTGACCGACCTGCGGCAGATTCGTCAAATAGTGCGTAGTGGGTGAGTGAGCGGGGGCGTGTGCAACCGGGCACTCGGCTGCGCCTCGCGGCTAAACGGTGTTGGCGAACTTTAAACTTTAACCTTCAAGCGTTTTTTGGCATGCCCCCCCCTGCTTTGTACGATTTGAGCAAGATCGACTTCAGCAAACCGCTGTATGACATCGACGCCATCCGCCGCGTGAACCTGCAGCGGAACCAGATGGAGCACCTTACGGCGGTCGTGTATGTCGATACCGAACACCATGGTCTGGTCGGTTACAAAGATGTCACCGAAGACGAATTCTGGATCGCCGGACACATGCCCGGTTTTCCACTGATGCCCGGCGTGATCATGTGCGAGGCGGCCGCGCAACTGGCCGGGTTCTACGCCAGGAAATTCAAGTTGCTGGGGGGTGACTTCGTCGGGTTCGGCGGAATGGACGAAATTCGGTTTCGCGGTCCGGTCTTTCCCAATAGCCGGTTGATCTTGCTCGTGCGACTGACGAGCCTGCGGCCCAACCGCCGCGCGACCTTCGACTTCCAGGGGATCGTCGACGACCGGATGGTATTCACAGGGGCGATGATCGGCGTCCCCATCAGCCGCGACCAGAAAATCGAGGTCTGAGAGCCGGCAGCAATGCGGGCCCGACGCATTCGAGAGCTCCGATCGGCGATCTCTTTTTTCAACACAGTTTCAAAATGTCAACCGCGACCATTCCTGACTTGCGTCCGTGGTTTCTCACGCTGGACGATCTTCCGCCCCCACCGTTCGATGGGAGCCGGTTGTTCGACAACGAGCACCCGATCGAACTCGAAGTCGGCTGCGGCCGCGGGCTGTTTCTGTTGAATGCGGCGACGACGCAGCCTGCCACGAATTTTCTGGGAATCGAGTACGACTTCAAAGAGGGTCGCCGGGCCGCGCGCCGGCTGCAAAAGCGCGCGCTTCCCAATGCCCGCATCATTGGGGCCGATGCGAATGTCGTGCTGGCGAAGTACCTCACCGATGCGTCGCTGGCGGCCGCACATGTTTATTTTCCCGACCCGTGGTGGAAGCGCCGCCATCACAAGCGGCGCATCTGGAATCCCGAATTCGTCAACCAGCTCGCGCGGCTTCTGCCGCCAGGGGGCCAGTTGCACGGCTGGACCGACGTCGAAGAATATTTCGGCGTGATCGTCGAACTGGTCGCCGCCAACCCGGCGTTTCGACTGCTCCCTCCGCCGGAAGAACGGCCGGCCCTGCACGACATGGATTACCACACCAGCTTCGAGCGCAAAAAACGCCGCATCGGCCTGCCGATCTACCGCGCCATGTGGCAGCGGGTTTGAAACGGGCCGCAGCTTTGTTCGATGACGGTAAGCGCCGTCTGTGTTTCGCCGCGTCGCTTGCGACTCGCGTTTGCGCGATTCACGAAACGCGCCGAGCAAGCTCGGCGGCGAAACGGGTGCACCAAGACTAAAAGTCACTCAAAACTTCGCCTGCCTGTCGCGTGGCGAGGCCACGCCACACTCCCAGGTTGACGTTGTCGCTCACGAACCGCACGCTGCCCCTCAGCGACGATGCACCTTTGGCACCGAAATGTCTCTTTGTTGCGCGATGAACTTGAGAAAGCCCAGTCCCAGGAACCATTGGATGGCTGACGCCAACAGGTACAGGCGGTGGACGGAGTAGAACCGGCCATGGTCGACGACCGCCTCCATCCCCGGCTCGAGCATCGTGCTCAACCGGCCGTGGATGATGAACAGCGTGATCTGGCACACAACGAACAGGAACCATGCCGCCCAGAGGATCCGCGTTGCAGATCGCAGAAGCTCGACAAACAGCAGGACGGCCACGACCACGCCGATCAGATTCAAAGTCTGCGTGACGCGCTGGGTCACCAAACCCTGTGCCAGGCTACCCAATTGCTCCGTGCCTTCGGGAATCACAACCAGTCCGTAGAACGTCAATCCGCCCCACCATCCCGCGAGCGCCACAAACAGCACGAACCTCGGCCACTCGACAAACCAACTGTTGTGAGTGCCGGAACCACCGCAGTTTCGTCGCCACGCCAAAATGCTGCTCGTCAGTCCACGTCAAAGTGAAACCTCGCTGCATGCGAATTCTCCTTGTGGCTTGATC
The DNA here is from genome assembly GCA_009691905.1 of Planctomycetaceae bacterium. Taxonomy (GTDB): domain Bacteria; phylum Planctomycetota; class Planctomycetia; order Planctomycetales; family Planctomycetaceae; genus SIAF01. The sequence continues at coordinate 27,268 of SIAF01000010.1, forward strand.
ATACGACACGCGCCGGCATGTTTGTAACGGTGCTGCACGCATTTTGCATTTGAGAGGTTCGTTAGAAAAACGGCGGCTGGAAGCCGCCGCTATGGGGCGCTTCCTTAATCGAGTCGGGGCGAGTAGACTTTTCCCAGCGGCCGCAGCAGGCGGCCCACGGTGCGCGTGAAGGGTTGAACCTGCCTGCCTTCTCGTTTCTCTTGACCTTCTTTCGCCCGTGCGGCGCGCACACCGGGCTTTGTAAAGGAAGGTGTCTCATGTCTGCGTTTTTGCCGCTGCGCGCGAATGTCGAATGGCTCAAAAAAGCCGCCAAAGATCGTCTGGCGGCGTTGCGTGCCGATCAGCCGACGGCCGAGCTGAACCAGGCGCAACTGCTGATCGCGCAGGAATACGGGTTTTCGAGCTGGAAGTCGCTGATCGCGCACGTCGAAGAGGTCCGCGAAACGCTGCGCTCGCTGATCCCGCCGGATCGGGACGACGCGGCCGACAGCACGCCGATTTCTCCCGACGATGCCGACCTGGCCGCGATGTTTGCGGCCATCGACGCGGGAGACCTCGCGACAGTGACGCATTGGCTCGGTCGTCGGCCGGGTCTGGCCAAAGCGCACGGGCCCGACGGGCAAACTCCCCTTCACGCTGCCGCGCGGTGCAACGACCCGCGCCTGGCGGTCTATCTGCTGGCGTATGGTGCCGATCCGTATGCAAAGTTCGGCGAGTCGGCGCACACGGCACTCTCGTGGGGGGTCACCTGCAACTCGCACGAATTTGTCTCGACCCTGGTGCGGCTGGGAGCCAGGCTCGACTTGTTCACGGCCGCCGGTCTGGGATCGGTCGCCGATCTCGCCGTGTTCTTTGACGAAACCGGGGCGCTGCGTCCGGGAGCGGTCAGGAGCGGCAGTTCGCGTTTTGGTCGCGATGGCGCGCGATTGCCCTGTCCGCCGAACGAGCCGGTCGAGCAAATCTCCGATGCGCTGTGCATGGCGAGCCGAAACGGACATGCTGATGCCGTCCGATTCCTGTTGACGAAACAACCCGACCTGACATTCTGTTCGTATCTGGGGGGGACCGCGCTGCATTGGGCCTACTTCGGCGGATCGTCGGCCGTGATCGAAATGCTATTGAGCCGCGGTACCGATCCCACCGCACGAGACGACGAGTTGGGCTGCACGCCGCGGGCGTTCGGGATCTGTGCTCCGGCCAACTGGGGCTTTTTGTGGCTGGTTCGGGCGCGGCTGGATGCCGATGCCGATCTTGCGAATTTCATGGATGGCCGGACAAGCGCGCTGCACGAGGCGGCTCGCGGAGGGCACGTCGAGGTGATTCAGCTCTTGTTGGAGCGCGGCGCCGACCCGAAGCTGTGCGACGGCGACGGCAAACTGCCGCAGGAGATCGCTGCCGAGCGAAACTACCCGAACGCGGCCCTGGTGCTCCACGGGGCGGTGCCGCGGCCTTGATGCAGCGAATTCACGGAGTCGGTGTTCTCGCAACGGCCTGTGCCGCCGCATCGCTGAGGGAGTGTCGATTCACAGGCCAGAATTGAGCGACTTGCTCCGAAACATTTGAGTAGTCCGCGTGTTTATTACGACAGCACACCGTGGCGTAGGTCAGGCTGTGATCGGAACTTGCGTGGCGCTTCGAATGATCACAAACCGAATTCGCGGCTGGCTGGCAAGACGCCCAACGCGCGAGAAGTCGGGCCGCGGCGTCACGCCGGCCCGGTCGCGGGCCGTCGATGCGCTGCACGTGTTCGTCCTGGTCAGTTTCGCGGTGGCGCAGCCGACCTATGACCGACTCGGCGAGCGAGCTTCGTTTATGATCGACAGCGGCATCACGCTGCAAACGGTGCTGGTTTGGATCGGGCTGGTGTCGCTGGCTCTCCCGGCAATGATCGTCCTGATCCAGAGGGCTGTGGCATTCCTGTCGGGGGCTTGCTGGGGGCCGCGAACTTACGAGGCCCTGCATGCGGTCGTCGTGTTTGGACTGCTGACGTTAATTGCCGCTTGCGGATGGACTCGCGTGAGTTTTCTGCCGGGCTTTTTTATCCTGGGGCTGGCGTTTGCCACGGCGACGGCAGCGACTTTGGTCTATTTCAAATGGCGGCGCGTGCGATCGGCGGTCACGCTGATGGCGATCGGAATCGTCGTGTTCCCGATAACGCTGATCTTTCACTCGTCATTCAGCGGGATGGTCTTCCCGCCGGAATTCGTTCGCATCCACGAGCGGCCCCAGGTTCCGGTCGTGCTCCTGGTGCTGGACGAGATTTGCGGCGCGTCGTTGATGACCCCCGATCGACAAATTGACGGCGGGAGATTTCCGAATTTTGCGCGGCTGGCTGAAGGGGCCACCTGGTTTCGCAACGCCACGACGGTGCATGACGAAACCTGGCAGGCGGTGCCGGCGATTCTTTCGGGAAAGCACCAGACGACCGGCGGGCCACCCGTGCCCGTCGATCTGCCGCTGAACCTGTTCAGCCTGCTGGTCTCCGGCGCACTCTACGATGTCGCTGCATTCGAGCCGGTTTCCAATCTCGCCCAAGATCGCCGCAACCGCAGCCTGATCGGGCCGAAATTGTGGGAGCAGACCCGCCTCCTGACTGATGCACTGGCGCGGGCATATCTGTTCGATGCGCTGCCCCTCGAATATCACCGTCATCTGCCGCGACTCCCGAAATTGTGGTTCGGCTTGCGAGATTCGGTTCAGGTTGACCGGGCGCAGCATCGAGGCGTGATTCGCTACGGGTGGAGCGACAATCGCACGCAACAGTTCGAACACTTTCTGGAGTGCATCGACGAGACCAAGGCGCCGACCTTGTACTTCATACACGCGGTTGTTCCGCATGTGCCCTGGGTCTATTTGCCATCGGGCCGGCGTTACACAGCCGACGCCGACATCTGGAACCTGACGACCTTCAACTCGCACGATAATCTGTTTGAATTCTGGGGTCAGGACGATCTGCTGGTCGCTCAGTGCGAGCAGCGCTACCTGATGCAGCTCGAGTATGTCGACCGGCTCATCGGCGACTTGATCTCGCGTCTGAAAAAAACCGGCCAGTACGACGGCTGCCTGTTGATCGTGGCAGGCGATCACGGCGTTTCGTTTCGAACGGGCCAGCCCCGGCGCGCGACCTCGCCTGAGAATCTGTCCGACATTCTGTCGGTTCCCCTATTCGTCAAACGCCCGTTTCAAACGGTTGGCGCGACCAGCGACCGCCCGGTCGAGTCGATCGACATTCTGCCCACAATCGTCGATGTGCTGGGCATCAAACTCTCTTCTGAGACCGAAGGCTGGTCGGTGTTCGACACCTCGCGTGCCGATCGCGAGCAGAAGACGATTTACCACGGAACGGTGAAAACGGTGGTCGACCCCGCGGCAATCGTCAACAGCGACGTGCCAAGTCGGATCCGCGAGCGGTTCGGCGATGCGTCGGACCCCGACCGCTTTTTTGGCATCGGGCCGATTTCAGAACTCGTCGGTCGCCGTGTCGACAGCCTCGAAGTTGGTGACGAGCCGGGGGTCGAAATCGAGTTGCATTCCCAGGATGATGTGTCTGGTCAGCCGCTCGTGAAATGCTATTTCCAGGGATCGGTCCGATCGCCAAAGGTGACCGATCGGCCCGTGATTCTGGCGGTCGCCGTGAATGGCATCATCGGTGCGGTGACTCGCACGTATTTGCTGGAAGGGATCCGTGATCGCTGGGCGGCGATGGTTCCCGAGACATTATTGACGTCGGACGCCAACGAGATTCGATTCTACAGCGTCGACGGCGACGAGAAGGCATGGCGCCTGTCGCCTTGTGTGATGCGACCTTTGGTCAAGTAAACCCGAACAATTCTGCCGCTGCCTGAAGAGACCTCAGCCGGGACCGCGCGAACGGAACCGGGGCGCGGTGATTCCCAGTGACGTGTTTCGCAACCAGTGCCGCTCAGGGCGCGCGACCGCCACGGTGCGCCCCGCCGCGGCGGAACTGTGCAGCGCGACGGAACACCGGAGACTATTCGCGAAGTGCGGCAACCGCCAGCCGTTGAAATTCGGCGCGGACGTCTGATCCATCGCCGTTGCCGAAATTCTGCCGCTGGATCAACAGCACAAAAATCATCTCGCGCTGCGGATCGATCCAGCCCTGCGTCCCGAAGGCGCCTCCGTGGCCGTAGCTGCCCCCCGAGAGCATTTCGGTCGAGCCTTGCGGCACTCGCACGAGGCAAAATCCCAGGCCCCAGCCGTTTCCCGGTGTGAAACCGGTTTCGAGTTCGCCGGTTTGAAGCGTCGTCATTTGCCCGACGGCGTCTGCCGAAAGCACCCGCTGACCGTTCAATTCGCCCTCGTTCAAAACCATCTGATAAAACCGCACCAGGTCGAGCGCCGTCGAAAACAGGCCGCCCGAGGGGTTGGCAGTCGTATCGTCACTGATTTCGAACAACCAGTGGTTGCCCGGCTCGATTTCTTTCTTGTCGGCGGTGGGCTGATATAGACGCGCCAAGCGTTTCTGCTGTCGGCTCGTCGGGCGGAACGAGGTGTCTTTCATTTCAAGAGGCATGAATATCTTCTCGGCGAGAAACTCGTCGAACGACATTCCGGATACCACCTCGACGACTCGGCCGGCAACGCTCAAGCCGGGACCGTATTGCCACTTCGAGCCTGGTTCGAAGGCCAGTTCCAATTGGGCGAGCTGCAGGGCGGTATTTCCCAGCGTCCCCACGTTACGCTGATCGCTGACCAGCCCGTTCGTGTGCCGCAGGCAATCGCGAATGGTGATCTCGCGAGCCGGCTTTGCCCCGCCCGCCAGTTTCGTCTCCCGAAATGCCGGAATGTACTTTGACACCGGGTCATCGAGCTTGAGCTTCCCCACATCCTGCAGAATCATGACGGCGGCGGCCGTGATCGGCTTGGTCATCGAGGCGATGGCAAATAGCGTGTCGGTGGTCATCTCGCGGGTGGCGGCGACATCGGCGTTTCCCACGGCGGACAGATGTACGACGCGTCCCTTGCGAGTGACGAGCGTGACCGAACCAGCCATTTGCTTCGCATCGACGAACTCGCGCATCCGGTCATCAATGCGCGCAAGGGCCGCGGCATCCATTCCCGATTCGGCGGGATCAGTCACTACCCCCAGCCGATCATCGCGGTTCTGGGCCGCGGAAAATTGCGGGAACTGCGACAAAACCAACGCCAGGAAACAAGCAGAGCGAATCGACATAGCGGTTCTCTCGGGGCGTGAAGGACGAAGGGAAACGAAATTGACACGCAGAAATAGTTGAGCAGGCGAGCGGGGGGCGTGAGCCCCCTGAAGGATCACTTTGCATGCGGCGCCGCATCGTTTCCTTTGCCGGTCCGCTTAGTCGCTGATCGTAACATACAATGGCGTTTAAGTCAGACGGTCGTCCGTTTTTTTAGTCGCTTCAGTCGGGGCGCCTCCGGCGGTGACTTTACTGTTCCGATTTCGCATCCCGCGGGGCGAGGCAGAAATCGACGATTTCATTCGCATCGCCCTGCAGGGGAATCAACTCGGGTTTTCGGGCGGTGCGGCGCAGATGGCCGGCCAATTGCCGCGTGAACTCGGCGATGCGGGGGGCTTGCCCTGGCTGGTCGGCGAGGTTCGTCAACTCCTGCGGATCGGCCTCAAGGTCGTACAGGCGAACCGTTCGTCCCGGCAGGGGGCGACCGGTTGTATAACCGTCCTGACGCTCGCGCCGGCCGGTGCCGTAGATGAACTTCCACTTCTTGGTGCGAATCGCCGCCTCTTCGTTTTCGGAATACTCGATGAACACGGCGTCGCGATGCGTGGTCGCCGCGCCCAACAGCAGCGGTTTGAGCGAGCGCCCCTGCACCATCGCCGGGACCGGGACGCCGCAGAATTCGAGAACCGTTGGCGCGATGTCGATGAATTCGACCAGTTCCCCGCACACCGAACCGGGCGCAATGCGTCCGGGGCAGCTCACGACCAACGGCGCGCGAATCGCCTCGTCGAAACAGCAGTGTTTCTCGAACCGTCCGTGATGCCCCAACAGGTAGCCGTGGTCTCCGATGAACACAACCAGCGTGTGGTCGGCCTGGCCTGAGCGATCGAGGGCGTCGAGGACACGCCCCACGTTGGCGTCGAGGAATTCGACCGACGTGTGGTAGGCCGCGGCGATCCCCTGTTTCTGGCGGTCGGTCAAATCGCGGAAGATCGCCGGGATCTGCGGGTCGTCATCGGCTCCGATCGGAGGCACCGGAAATTCGTCGGCCCGGTGACGTCCGCGATACTCCACTGGAAAGTGAAACGGCGAATGGGGCTCGTAGAAACTGACCATGAGAAAAAAGGGCCGCGCGGCACCGGCCGCCCGGCCGCCGAGAAACTGCGCCGCCTGCTCGGCGAACCACGTGCCGGGAATGTCGGCCTCAACCGCGCCGTAAGGGAGCACCTGGCTGTTGAGCCAGACGCTCGCCGCATCACGGAACGGTCGCCACGCAAGTTGCGTTTCGATCCCATCGGGCAGTGGGGCGGTACCGTGTTGCTTGAGCCAGGCCTGGTGGTCGGGCACATCGAGTCGGCGGTCGAACCCATGGGCCAGCGTGCTGTTGAAGTGCATCTTGCCGATGGCCGCGGTGTCGTAGCCGGCCGTCTTGAGCAGTTCGGCGAGCGTGGTTTCGTTTTCGGGCAGGGGGGTCGCGAGTTGCGTCACGCCGATTGTCCGCGGGTAACGGCCGGTCAAAAACGATTGCCGCGACGCCGTACAAACCGGCGAATTGCAGAACGCCCGATCGAAGCGCCGGCCCCGTGCGGCAAGTCGATCGATATTCGGAGTCTTCGCGTGCTGGCCACCGAATGTCCCGCAGGCGTACGCCGCCAGATCGTCAGCGCAGATCCAGAGAACATTCACCGGCGGCGGTTCAGCACCTCGCGCCAAGGATGCGGCGAGCAAACACATCACTGCCAGCATCAACTTCGAATCCGTCAACCCCGCCATTTATTCGCCCACAAGTTTCAGCACGCGATCGTTGTACGTATCGGCAATGTACAAGGTTCCCTCGGCGCGGACGCACACGCCATGCGGGAAGTTGAGCTGAACCTGCCGGGCCGGCCCGCCGGCGCCGGCTGAACCCTTCTCTCCCGTGCCGGCAACGCGCGTGATTTTTCCCGACTGCGGGTCATAGCGCCGGATCAGGTGATTGTCGGTGTCGGCGATCACGACCCGTCCGTCGCGATCGATGCACAGGTGCTTGGGTCCGCTGAGCTGCGCCGATCGGGCATCGCCGTCATCGCCGGCGGCGCCCGACTCCCCGGTGCCGACGACCGTGCGGATGCGGCCCGTTTTGCCGACGACGCGCAGCGCATGGCCGCCGCGCTCGAGAACATAGACATTCCCTTCACCATCGGCCGCGACGGCGCGGGGATCGACGAGCGGGCTCTTTCGTGCGTCGCTGCCATCGGCGGGAATTCCTTTCTCGCCATTGCCCGCCACAAGTTCGACGCGGCCCGAAGTCATGTCGATGACGCGCACGCGGCGGTTTTCGAGATCGGCGACAAACAGCTTCGAGCAGTCGGGGTTGAAGGCGATGCAATACACGCCATTGAACGTGGCCTTGAGCGCCGGCCCCCCGTCGCCGCTAAACCCTTTTGTTCCCGTACCGGCGAAGGTTGAGATGACGCCCGATTTCGCATCGATCTTGCGGACGCGGTGGTTGAGCGTGTCGGCGATGTACAGGTCGCCGATGGGAGAAATCGCCAGGTTGTGCATGGCGTTGAACACGGCCTTGTTCGCCGGCCCGCCGTCACCGACATCGCCCCTGGTCCCATCGCCGGCAATGGTCGAGAAGACATCCTTCGTATCAATCTTGTGAACGTGTCCGCCTTCGAGCTCGACGACGAACAGGTTGCCGGCGCGGTCGAAGTCGAGTCCGAACGGCGAATGCAGTTTGGCCTCGGTCGCCGGCGCGCCATCGCCCCCGGTGCCACCTCCGGCAACGATGACCAGACGCTCGGCGTAGGTGTGAGATTGGCCGGCGAGAAACGCGACACCCAGCAACATTCCATATGCGATGCGAGAGACCATGCGTTGAATCCTTTGAAGAAAATCCCGCCGTCCGCCGCTAAGTGGTCCCGCAAAGGACGCTATGCGGCGCCGCATGCGAAGCGACCTTTCAGGGGGCT
>SIAF01000376.1 GCA_009691905.1 Planctomycetaceae bacterium
CCAGTTCCTTCACCGCGGCCAACGCCACCTTCGCTTTGAACACCGCCGTGTGCAACTTCCGTGTCCTTCCCATCCTTGACTCCCCTCCTTTCTGAACCTCGGTTTTCTATCTTAACCGCTGGTCCAGTTTCTGGGGTCCACCGTAGGCCCTCGTTACGTGGCTTTTTTGTTTGGCGACCTATGTCGTGTTTGTGCGGTACACGCCGATCGGCTGGATGCTCAACGGAAAGCGGCCTTTTCCTTAAAACGATGCTCGTCAATTTGTGAACAAGGAATGAAGAGTGCCAAACTGTAACCACGGTAGTAGATTCATAGCATCACCACGCCTTCGATCACGAACAATTCTGCTTTGGTTTTGGAGGTTGTCAATGTATCTAACGCCAGAAGCTCGTCACAGGATCGACGGTGGAAAAATGCGTCGGTCACATCATCCGCTGCGGATTCGAGATTTCGGTAGGAACCAGCGGCTGGACAAACCGAGGCGGTTAAATAGAGCATCGAACTCGCGGAGCTGTTTACGATTGACGCGCGAAATCGCGGGAATAACTAGGCGTGAGTCCCGCATACGAATCAAGCCAATACCGCCGCAACATGGCCAACGACATTGGGTTGTGATGTTTGCAGCTCGATGACGCCACTCCGAAAAATTTCAATAGCCGTCTTGTCGCCCCGATCTAATTTCGAGTGTGAGCCCTTCGGCGTTCATGTCGAAGGGCTTTCTTCGTTTGGGGACGAGGGTTGTTTCTTCGCCAGTTTGAATTGAAGCTGAGCTTGGATCGTTACGCGACTGAAATTCATCCACACTCACTTCGGTGCTGGTGTTGCCGTGAAATGCATGTTTCGCTACGCTGCATTGTTGTCTGAATGCCTATTCAGCACCTCAAGGACGGGGATGAAATGGAACGCAAGGAGAAACCCAGCTCGATCTTCGGAGCCGTCGTAATCGGCCTGGTACTTCTCTGTATCGCAACTGCATTTTTCCTTTTCGCCTTTGTGAGCGTGACGTCAACAGTCTCGGGCACGGCATCACTGCCCAACGGCACAACTGCAACGATCAACGGATCGTTCTCTTGCTCCGAAAATACTGCGCGCACCGAGATCAAAGCCGGCGGTCACATTTTTGCTTTCTCGCCGACAACGATTTCGATTGACGGCGTTCCTGTAGGACCGCTTGATGCGACTGTTACAGATGTCCAAATTGATGCCGGCTTTCGGGCCGGGTGGCACGCCCTGACTGCGGCACGAAGGAAGGGCGTGGCGAGCGTCTCGGGGCTTTTCCTTCGTTTTTGACGGGGCGGGATGGCTGCATTCTGCTGCTTCACGAACCGTAGGTCATCGGCAGTGTCGCATCGATGTCGAACGGCACGGGCCGCATTCCCGCAGACCATCGCGCACTCGACCACTCCCAATCGGTCGCACGTGTGCCGCGCGACCCCCCCTGCCCCCGCTTCGTCAGGGGGGGAGATTTGGGCAGCGTTCGCTCCTGGGTCACGTTGCGGTCGTATCCGCCCCCGGCCCCCCCTGCCTAAGCATTGGTATCGACACATCTCGGCTCATGAGAGATTCGCACGTAGGGGAAATACGCTGAAAGCGTTGCATCCCGAAGCCCAGGGTTGCCCGCCATCAGCGGGCTACCCTGGGAAAGTCCCCCCACAATGTTTTTCTACCCTGAAAGGGTTGCATCATTCGCGTTACCATTGACGTGGCACTTGATGCAGCCCCTTCAGGGTTGTCTGCCAATCTGATTGATCCAACCCAGGGTATCCCTCCTTCGTCGGGAAACCCTGGGCTTTGGGATTTAACCGCGTTGCGGTAAAGATTCGACTGGCGACAGGCACCGACTGGCACCCCGAATTCATGCGGAAAATCGATGTGCGTCGGAGCCAGTCCCCGTTTTTCAACGGCCTGCTACGCCGGCCAAAGCCGCGACAACGATCGATAAGGCAAGCGCTTTCGGCTGGATCATCGGGCCTCCCGCGCATCAGTAGACAAAGCAAAAGACCACCCGAAACGGGTGGTCTCTGCAATCTTCGAAAATCAATTGATCGTCGGCGCGAACAAGCCCAAAGATCAGGCCCGGTGCGTCAGCACGAAATCTTCGAAGCGAATCGCATCTGCATTCGAATCGCCGAGGCTGTCGAAAATCTCGGTCATGATCCGATGGAAGTGCTTGGCGCGCACCGAATAAAAGTTGTGCTTGCCGTCGCGGCGGGCTTCGATCAGGCCGGCGACGCGCAGCAGGGCCAGGTGATGGCTCACAGCCGGCTGGCTCTGCCCGAGCTTGTCGCAAAGCGCGGTGACGTGCAACTCTCCCTCGCGGGCCAGATACATCAGCACCCGCAGTCGGGTTTCGTCGGACAGCAGCTTGAAGACCTGCACCAATTCTTTTTCGAGCTGGTCCGACAGTTCGGGAATCGCCGCTTGGCGCTTGGCAGTCATCGAATCCATCACGGTGGCAATCATCTTTTCCCTTTGAATTTCAGGTTTCGCTTGAGTGTGGGCCTCGTTCGGACGGCGATCGTCCGATTCCAGCCCGGAATTTGTTTCTGCCCCGGAACTTACGCCGCGGCTTAATGGCAGTTTAACTTCCATGGGATGCTCTCCCCCCATTCCTGAGGCGCATAAAACACGACCAATCGGTCGTGTGCTCGACTCGTCTGAAGCTCGATTCAGACGTTTCGTCTGATCCTGGTTGGATTTTCATCCGCTCTGCATGATTGGCAGGGGGCGGATACGTTGGATGTGATTCAGTTTTCTGGCACTCTGCGGCAAGAATTGCCGCGCACAACAACAGAGTAGAACCTCTGTGAAGTGTCTCTATGTCCCCGTTTACTTCGCGGGAGACATGTCACCTCGTGTGCATTGCATCAACTCTTTCACATTCTATCGAGGGAGAATCACTCGTCAATGATATGCCTCGCAAAATGCGACATTTATCCGAATTATCATAATTGCATTCATTGATGAAACACCCCGTACCAGCCGATCGCACCGACGATTTCGTCGAAATCGCCGCAATTCTGAGGAAAAACACCGGCCGGATCGGTATGCTGGTGTCAGCCGCCGCCGCCGATTCGCCGACAGAAACGTTCCCCCGAACTCATTCTCACTCTTTAATTTAAGACTTTTCGTCTGATGCCGCCCGCTTCACCATTTCGTCCCGACTCCCGATTTGCCGACCTATCCGGCTGCCAGGCCCTGGTGACCGGCGCCTCGTCGGGAATTGGTCGGGCGATCGCCCTCGAACTGGCCCGCGCCGGCGCCGACGTCATCGTTCATTGCCGCGCGTCGATCGCCGACGCCCAGACGGTCGCCGACGAGTGCCGACAGCTCGGTCGGACCAGCCTGGTTCTCACGGCCGACTTTTCCGACGCCGCCCAACTGGGTCCATTCGTCGAGCGGGCCTTCGAACAATTTCCATCGCTGAGTGTGTGGGTGAACAACGCCGGTGTCGATCTGCTGGCCGGGGCGGCTGCAAAACTCGAATACGCAACAAAGCTCCAACTGTTGCTCGACATCGATGTCACAAGCAGTCTGCTCTTGTCTCGTGAGGCGGGGCAGCGGATGCGCGCCGCCGCCGGGGGATCGATTCTCAACATCGGTTGGGATCAGGCCGACCGGGGGATGGAGGGCGACAGCGGCGAGTTGTTTGCCGCCGCCAAGAATGCGATCATGGGGTTTACCAGATCGCTGGCCCTGTCACTGGCCCCGGAGGTTCGTGTGAACTGCATCGCCCCCGGCTGGATTCGAACCGCCTGGGGCGAGAAAGCCGGCGACCCCTGGCAGGAGCGGGTCTTGAAAGAGACTCCTCTGCGCCGCTGGGGAACTCCCGACGACATTGCGCGGCTGGCCCGGTTTCTGGTCAGCCCGGACGCCGCATACATTACCGGGCAGGTCATCAACGCCAACGGCGGAGCTGTCCGCTGAGATTTCCCTTGGAGTCCTGCCATCATGCCTGACGACACGCTTCTCACCGACGCCGAACTGACGCTGTCGCTTTCGACTCTTCCCGGATGGGAGGTTCGCGATGGCTGGCTGCGGCGGACGTACAAGACCCCCGGCTGGCCGCACACTCTGATGCTGGCGAATACGATCGCCTACATTGCCGAAGCGGCCTATCACCACCCCGACGTGTCACTGGGTTACGCCCAGGTCACCGTCAAGCTGCAGACACATCGCGTGAAGGGAATCACCACCCACGACACGGCCCTGGCGAAACGAATTGACGAGGTCGTGCTGTGGAAGCCCGAAAGCGGCTCGCCCCTGGAAGGCTTTCCCAAAAACTGGGTCCACTGATCGAATGCACCCGTTGATTCTCCTGGGCGCTTCGTTTCCACCGGCCGTCTGGAAACGCGACGGCTCACTCACATGAATACCGAACGCATTCTGTTCGTCACCGGTCGCCTCGCCGAGCCTGCTCTGCGGGCCTGCGTCGAGCGATTGGCCGTGCAGAGCGGCTTCGAGCCGGTCGTCGCCGTGCTGGGCATCAGCGTAGCGGCACTGATGCACGTCGAGTGGGTTCGCCGCAAACTGACTGTTCCCGCCGAGGTGACGCGCGTCGTGCTTCCCGGCTGGTGCCAGGGTGACATCGACCAACTCAGCCGCGAGTTCGGCAAACCTTTCGAACGGGGTCCTAAAGACCTGCACGACTTGCCCCGGCACCTGGGCCGCGCGGCGGGCGAGCCCGCCGATTTATCGCAGTTCGACATCGAAATCATTGCTGAAATCAACCATTTGCCGCGACTGAGCGATCGGGAGATCATCGCTCAGGCCGGTCACTATCGCGACAGCGGAGCCGACGTCATCGACTTGGGCTGTATCCCCGGCGAATCCTGGCCGCAGATCGGTGCCGCGACAAAACGATTACGCGACGAAGGTTTCCGCGTCTCGATCGACAGCTTCGACCGCGACGAGGTCGAAGCGGCCGTCACGAGCGGCGCCGAACTCGTTTTGAGCTGCAACAACACGAACCGCGATTGGGCGGCCGCGCTTCCGGCCGAGTTGGTGGTCATTCCCGACGATCCGCGCGACCTAGACAGCCTCGACGCCACGATCTCGATGCTCAAAAGTCGCGGCGCGCGATTCCGAGTCGATCCCATTCTGGAGCCGATCGGATTCGGGTTCGCCGCTTCTCTCGAGCGTTATCTGGCCGCGCGACGAAAGTGGCCCGACATCCCGATGATGATGGGCATCGGCAACCTGACCGAGCTGACGGAAGTCGATAGTGCCGGCATCAACCTGTTGCTGGCCGGGTTCTGTCAGGAACTGCGAATTCACAGCGTGCTGACGACCGAGGTCGTCAACTGGTGCCGCTCGTGTGTCCGCGAGTTCGACCTGGCGCGGCGACTGATATTTCATTCGGCGCGGCAGGGGGTGCTGCCCAAGCACGTCGATTCGCGGCTGGTGATGCTCCGCGATCCGCGGCAGCGTGTGCTGGGAAGCGACGAACTGAACGGCATGGCGGCGAGAATCAAGGACCCGAACTATCGGATTTTTGCCGAACGGGACGAAATTCACATCTTTAATCGGGACGGATACTGGCACGGCCGCGACCCGTACGAGATCTTCGATCACTTAGGCCCGCTTGAACCAGCGCACGCCTTCTATCTGGGGTACGAGCTGGCCAAAGCCACCACAGCGCTGACGCTGGGGAAGACGTACATTCAGGATGAACCCCTGCACTGGGGCTTTTTGACCCGGCCTGAAACGAGCGCCCTGCACCGCCGGCGTAGGCCTGACTGATCAATCCCTGCTGACGACTGATCGTTCCCGGCGCGAAGAGGGCAAGCAACGTGCGCGGCCGAACACTGCGTCCCGCGGGGGATAACCGAGGCGACAATCCGGCATGCGGGGTAGTGGTACAGTTTGATCTCGACAGAATGACTGAGACGGCGACGTAAGTGGATCTCGCGATGCAGTCGCCTTAGCTCCGATACCACCGCGCGTACCGCAGCACGCCAGCGAATGCGACCTGGCCAGCCAGCGACACAATGACGGTCTCGCCACACCACCGCGCGTACCGCAGCACGCCAGCGAATGCGACGGCGGAAATTGCGATCCACATCCACCACGGAATATCCGGGATCGTCGAATTGCCCTTCGTCGCTGAAAGCGCACCGATCATAAAGACCGCGGTCGTCACCGCTCCGAAGGAATGCCAGCAAATACGCGGCGGAAGCGCCGCCAACCATATCCAGAATCCGGCGGTGGGCTTGCGGGGGGTGGGCATGGCGAAGTTTACCGGAGTGGTGGCACATTGGCTGGACCTCCCGATTCTGGCAATCCTCCCCGCAATACGTCTACTGCAATTCCCGTCCTCCCGCCCTCGGCGGTACAATCGGGGCATGGACAGCAAACGCAAAGCAGTCATGGCTTACGTCGCGTTCGTCTCGCTATTCGCGGTTGCATGGTGGTCGACCTGCTTCTGGATCGAGATGCCGTGGCGAATCGCTGCCCAGTTTCCATTGCTCTTGGCTGTTCCCTGCGCTGTGTTCCTGATTCGACAATGGGCGGGACAGGATTCCGGGAATTCGGACAAGCGAAAAAACGCACCCTGACGTACTTCAATTCCGCGCCACGCATCGAATGTGCGATTGGGACGCAAAATGTGCCACCACCGTCGCGCCGAACCGCTCGCAATTCGGGCATCAACCCGCTAAATTACAACGACCCGCTTGGAGGCTAAGGATAGCGTTTCCTGCGATATCATGTTGGTCCCAGCTCGCACGGACGACTCCCGTTGGTCGCTGTCCGTGGCACCCATTTTAGCCTCCAAGCGGGTCGTTGCTTTTTATTGCTCCCCCGCACGGTG
>SIAF01000377.1 GCA_009691905.1 Planctomycetaceae bacterium
CCGCGAGCCGGAAAACCACGCCAATTCCACAGCCCCGCCCACCGCTTGAACCAAAAACAATATCACCACAACTGGATCGAAAACCTCTTGATCTCCGCCTCACTCGGCGGATTCAGAGGCCGGACATAGAATCCGGCAGAGTCAGCAAAAGTTAAAGAGGCGTGCGCTGTTCCATCGATCCACCATCTACCATCCACATTCTTCACCCGTAGAGTAATTTGAATGGGCTGCTCCTCTTATCTCTATCTGCTCAACGACGCACCTTGTACTTCACGTAGAACTGATTCTGAAAAAGTTCTGCCGGATCGTGCTCGCGCTTCAGTTCGAAAAACCGCTCGGCTTGCGGGTAGGCGCGGTAAAATTGTTCGGGCGTTGCGTGTAGGCGGTAGGGGAGATAGTAACGACCTCCGGCCGCGAGGGCCGCGCCGATCAACTCTTGCGTCAGCGACTCCATAGCCGCCTCGCCGGCCGGCGTCCGCGGCTGGTTGAACAGTAGCACAAGTGAAAACAGGGGCTGATCGGCGTACCGTAGAAACGAATCGTGATCGGTGTCGATGCTGCGAACGGTGACGTTCAGCAGGTCGCAGCCATGTTTGGGAATGATGCGGCGCAGATCGACGACCAGCGGCTCGATGTTTTTGCGAGGGACGAAATACTCCTGCAGAATGTCGGTAAATCCCGCCGCCCGGTTCTGGAAAATTTCCGACCCTTCGTTTAACAATTGGTTTCGGGAGAAATGTCGCTCGCTGAGATGCGGTTGCAGCCGCGTTTCGGCGTCCCAGCGCAGCCCCTTACCGTAATCGCTGCCGGCCGAACCGCGAAACAAGGCGCGACGCAGGTCGACGAGCGACGGTTCTGAAAGTTCGGGGATGGTACCGTCTGGTGCGGGATCACGATAGAACACGTTCAGGATCACCTCGTCCAGAAACGTGTCGGGCACGATGCTCATTCGCGCATAGACCATCGCCACATCGGGGCGGTCTTGCACACTGCGCTCGAACGCTTGGAGCGCCGCATCGACCGGAACGACGAATTGTTCGAGGCGATAACGCTCGTTAGGGACAACCTGCAGCTTGACGTCGAGAATGATCCCGAACAGCCCATAGCCCCCCAGGGCCAGCGAGAAGAGTTCCAGATTTTCATCGCGGCTGCAACGAACGACGCGGCCGTCAGCGAGCATCAGGCGAAAACTTTCGACTGTGGATGAAATCGGCGGCCGGCCGAACTGCCATCCGTGGCAGTTGACGCTGATCGATCCCCCCACCGAAAAGGTGTTGTCCGACTGCATGACCGCGACTGAATATTGCCGCTGGTCGAGATACGGAATGATGTCCTTCCAGCGAGCGCCCGCCTGAACGTGAAGCACGTTCTGCGTTTCGTCCAGTTCCATCCGATTAAACGGCAGCATGTCGATCACTAAGCCGCCGGGATAAATCGTATGCCCTCCCATACTGTGACGGGTGCCGGCGATCGAGACCCGCAACCCTTCGGCGCGGGCCTGCTGCAACAGTCGAGCAAGCTGCCGCTCGGCAGCGGCGGATTCTCCCTCGACCGGCACGACCTCTTCGACCTTGGTGAGGTTCAGGCGGCTGGCATCATCGGTGAAGCCACTCGGCAGCGGCTCGCGGCCGTCGGTATCCTGCCGCAACGCTGAAACCAAATGCCAAACGGGCCTGGCGGAAGTCAGAACGATCAGGACCAACCCACTCGCCAGGCCCCAGACGATCCACCGCCGACGGCGTTTTTTTAGAGGCTTTTCGAGGCCGGATTGTCGTTCAGGATTAGACATGCTGTTCGCGGCCCCGGATCCACGTCGCACTATGGGCGGAAGATGAATATACCGCAATCAACTTACGATCGGACACTCCTTTATTCCGCATGCATTTCGATTGCCTTTGGAAGCGACGATCACGCGGAGACGCGGAGTTCGCGGAGCAAAGAAGCCCCCCCCCCTCGTCACTTCTCCGCGTACTCCGCGACTCCGCATGATCCATCCCGTTTCGGCTTCGTTCAGACTCTTGGATAGACTACACGCCTTGAGTCATGCCACGTCATCATGGATCAGCTTTTCCACTGATTTCTCTTACCTGCTGCGAGAGAGCGAGAGAGAGGTGGCTCCGTCGCAGTATTGCTTTTAGTAAAACACGACCGCCCTCCCCGGCCCGCCGTGGCAGTCGCGGATTTTTACGGGGGCGAATACGAAGTACGCGTCTTTGGGAATCTCCCCGACGCCGGTCAGAAACTCGACGCCGGCGATCCCCGCGGTTCCCAAGGCCCAGTAAGTCATAAGGGCCTGTTTGGGGTCGACTCCGCCCAGCGTCGGGCCGTCGGTGGCGACGCAGCGAATTCCTTTCTTCGCCAGGGACACGATGGCGGCCGGGCCGGGCGCAGGCCAGCCTTCGCTTTTGCCGTTGAGCGGGTCGGCCAGGCAGATGGCCCCTTCGGGAAGCGGGCGGAAGTGCCGATCGGTGTGTCCGCTCTGAAAAATGACGATGTCCCCCGACTTCAAAGCGCCGTCGCGTTTTTCGAACGCTTCGATCATCGCCACCGTGATCTCCGGCGAAGCAGGCCACGACGCTTCTTTTGTTGAGCCGACCAGCGACTGGACGTCGATCACGCGTGCGCGGCCCGAGGTTTGCGACAGGGGAACTTTCTCCGTCGTGACATCGCTGGTGCCGCGCAGGCCGTACTGCGCTTCGTACTCCTTGAGCCATCCCTGGACTTCAGGAGCATACGATTTGTTGTCGAACCCTTTCGTCGGCAGGGAATACGCAGGAGGGACCAGGTGCGTCCCCGAATGCGAATCGAGCATGTGCGTGACGTGATACAACCCCAGGTTGGGGGCGTGCATCAAAGGCACCTTCAAGTAGGGCTGGCGGTGCCGGCCGACCCCCGCGCCGGGCCACGACACGGGAAGATCGGTTGCGAGTGTCACCGACAGATCGAGCACCTTTTTCTGGCGACACGATTCGATCAAGCGCGCTGCCAGCGGGTCGCCGACGACGGCGAAGGCACGGGCTTCACTGTAAAGACCGTCGGCATGCCGGGGGCCGAGCATGCAGTAGAAGGCCCCGGTCTCCGGCAGGCTGCCCAGATTGGTGGCGCTTTCGGTCCAGACCATGCCGTACTTCAGCCCGGCGATATGCGTTGGCTCGGCGAGGTTGGGCAGGGGACCCATGCTGGCACTGTCGGTGCCAAGCGTCAAAACTTTGCGGCCTCCCAGGAACTCCATGCAATCGGGGTCGGGGTCGGGCCAGGCGGGGGCCTTGCCTTCGAGCGGCAGCGCGATGAAACGCCGCCCGTCGGGCAGCGGCCGGTAGTACTTGTCGGTGTAGTCGCTGCGAAACAGCACGACGTCGCCGGGACCGACTCGGCGATGCTGCTTCTCCCACAGTTCGACGCGATCTTTGGTCACAAGCGGGCTGTGACCGTTCGTCGCCGCGTCGAGCAAGTCGCGGCAGTCGACGACGCAGGCTTCTCCGCCGAATTGCCAGACGGGCACTTTGTCGGTGAACATTCGCCCCAGGATACCCGCATTGGGCAGGTTGGTTTCGGGCAGCGGAATCGAGTGCGGCGGGACGTCGAGCTGTGTCCCGTTGTTGCCGTCGATCAGCAGCACTTCGCTGTGATAGGGGCTGAGGGGGCCGATCTGCTCGTAGCGGTTGAACTGAAACGCCGGCCAGCCGGCGGGCCAGGGACCCGGCAGTTCGGGGGCAACCAGCAGCGAGAGGTCGACAAAACGCGGCCCGGCCGCAGCCGGCTCGTCGCCCATTACAGCCGAGAAAAGCCCGGCGGCAGCCGCAAGCGCTGCGGGCACACCCCCGAGCGCGGCCGTCAATACCGATCGGAGACGTGGTCGGAGACGTGGGGAGAACACCGACGAATCGAACATACCGGGCACCTGTTTACGCGAAGAGGGCCGAATTGAGAGAGTCAGATAAAGTCCGCCCCCTGCCAGTCATCGAATTCCAGTCATCGAATTCCAATCACGACATGACAGTCAGGGAGCGCGGATCAACGACGATCACTCTACCCGGTTCGGCGCGGGGAGCAACCGTGAGGAGCGCAAAAAGAGCGGGGCGCGCCTTTCCGCCGCCGACCTGCTGAACTGGGCAGTGCCCCGCGCTTCGGCTACACTGGCTGGAGTGGTCACCAGGAGCCGGGGCATGCACTCGCTGATTGTCCAGTCAGGCAAGCATAAGGGCAAGAAGATCGCGCTGCCGGCACGTGAAGTGACAATCGGCCGCGACGAGAATTGTTTCATCCGCATGACGTCCGTCGAAGTCAGCCGCCAGCACTGCGCACTGATCCCGACCGACAGGGGCTTGCTCGTCCGCGACCTGAACAGCCAGAACGGGACGATCGTCAATAACGTGCGCATCGAGAACGAGACGCTGGTTCAGCCGGGAGACTTTGTGCAGGTCGGCCCGATCCAGTTCCAGGTGGCGGGGTCGCGGCCGGAGAAGGTGTTTGACCCGGGGATGAGCGACGACGAAATCTTCGGCTGGCTGTCTGAGAGCGACACGTCGACCGACCTGCTGAAAACTTCGGACACGACGATTGTCAAATCGACCGACCTGCATGCCGTCCCGCCACCCTACCACAAACCGACTTTCAAAACCGTCGCCGACGAAGCTCGCGACATCATTCGCCGTCATAAAGAATCGCTCGAACAGGGCGCCGACGACGAGTAGCGGCGCCGTTGCCGACCTGAATCGACGCGGCCGAGGCTGACCGGACCAGGTATGCAAATCGTTTCAGGCAAATACCGGCATCGCCGGCTGGAAACCAGCCCAGGTGAGATCACCCGCCCAATCACGCAGCGCGTCAAAGTGGCGCTTTTCGATCGCCTCGAACCCTACTTTGTCGACGCGCGGGTGGCCGACATCTTTTCGGGGACCGGCACAATCGGCCTGGAAGCCCTCAGTCGCGGCGCTCGCAGCGTGGTGTTCATCGAAAACGACAAGGTGGCGCTCGATCTGCTGCGGCGCAACGTGGCGGCATTGCGGGCCGAGGGGGAAGTGCTGTGCTGGCCGGCCGACGCCTCGAAATGCTCGTTTCGTCCGCACGGAGGCGAGGCGTTTCTTCCGTTCGACGTCGTGTTTTTCGATCCACCCTATTTGTACGTCTCGCGGATGAAGGCCGGGACGATGCTGTATCGCTCGCTCGAGCGGTTGGCGCGGGACGCGATCACCGCACCCGACGCACTGCTCGTTTTGCGCTGCGCGCGCCACACCGAACTCGAAATGCCGGCGATCTGGCAGCTTGAACAACTGCTCGAGTATTCGAGCATGGAAGTCCATTTGTTCCGTAAACAGGCCCCTTAAAGGCACAGCATGAGCGTTCTCGATCGGTTTCGTCTCGACGGCAAGCGATTGTTCATCACCGGGGGAAGCCGCGGGCTGGGGCGCGAAATGGCCCTCGCGATCGCCGAAGCCGGCGCAGAGGTGGTGCTGGTCGGTCGCGACGCCGCCAGCCTCGAACAGACGGCGGCCGACATCGTCGCCCGGGGCCGCCGGTCGGCGACGATCGTCGCCGACGTCGGAATTCCCGCTGAAGCCGAGCGCGCCTGCCAGGTGGCCCTCGAACAGCACGGACCGATTGACATTCTGATCAACAACGTCGGCGGCCGGCGGATCGACATTCCCACCACCGAACTGCCGCTCGAAGCCTGGCAGTCGATTCTTGACCTGAACCTGACCAGCACCTTTTTGTGTACGAAGCTGATCGGGGGAGCGATGGTCGCCCGCGGAACCGGCGGACGCGTGATCAACGTCTCGTCGATTTCAGGCCTGGTCGCGAATCGGGGCATCGGCGGTCGCAGTTATGAAACCAGCAAAGCGGCCGTGATCGCCTTCACGCGGGCGACGGCTGCCGACTGGGCGCCGCACAAAGTCACCGTCAACACGATCGCCCCCGGCGGGTTCATGACTGCGCCCAACCAGCGTTGGGCGCAGCTCAACCCCGAGATGATCGGGACGTTCAAAGGGCAGATTCCCGCCGGCGACTTCGGTCAGCCCGAAGATCTCGGCCCCCTGGCCGTGTATCTGGCAAGCGACGCCTCACGCTACATGACGGGTGCAACGCTCGTGATCGACGGAGGGTATACGCTGTGGTAGCGGCAACGGCGCCAGGGCGTCAGCAGCCGCAGAGACGGGAAAAGCCGACACGGGAAAAACCGGTCTTGCCGCGTTGAGGGGAAGGCACTAGACTCCGCCTCTCTCAACATTCCTTCGCGACAATTCCCCGTTTTTTCGCCCCTTTCAGGGAGCATTCGCCATGCGCTGGCTCTGCCCGGCCCGGGCGGCGCGTCTGGCCGCCGCGGCCTTCAGCCTCGTCACGATTGCCGGTTGTCCCGAACTGAACCAATGGTCGGGACCGTCGCAGGATCCGTTCTTTTGCGTTCCGGATCTGACCACGCCTGGGGCTTCACAAGGGGTCTCGCCGCAGGCCACGACTCGGTCGGATGCTGCCGAAGCGCATCACGTGACGGCGGGCGCCGCAATTGAAGAAGACTGAACGGTCCTGGAAGTACAGGACGCAGCGGTTTCACTCCGGGCGGTCAAAGACCCCCGAAGAGCAAGCGTCCCCGCTTGCTCACCCCTTTCGAGAAATATTTCGCAACCGGCAAAACCGCATAGGTTTCCGCCTGTGCGGCTGTAAACATTCGTCCAACCCGTTGTGTGCTGGATTTTGATCTTGGCGAGTGACACCGGGGTGAAGTACAAGCCGCGTCATCATGGATGATGCGGTGCTGGAATTGAATGCGGATTGCGAGGTGGGAGACCAAACAGGTCTCGTGGAGC
>SIAF01000378.1 GCA_009691905.1 Planctomycetaceae bacterium
CTTCTTCCGAGCCATGAGCCAGATTCCTTTCTGACTGAAGTGTTTTCAGTTAGGTATGGGAGGAATCTGGCTTTTTTCATATTCCGACTTTCAGGGAAACCCCTGTTTTCTCGGCAAAAAATCCTTCACGGCGTTGCCCGGCAGGGGCGACATAATTCGTCCTGTGCCGCCCCTATCCGGGGCTGAAATGTTTCCGCCGCCGGTATTCCGGGGGTTGGCACCCCCGGCTACTACATGTCGCCCTCCGGGCTGAAAAACCCAGAGTGCCCTGCGGGCGGGATGTGGGAACAACGAATTTTATTCGGGAATTGCCGCCCGCAGCCCTTCGGCGATGCTCGGGTAACGCAGCGCGACCTTCAGTTCGTCGTGCAGCCGGCGATTGCGGCAGCGCTTGTTGAACCCCAGACGCTCGTCTTCGCCCAGCGACTCGGTCGCGAACATCGGTGCCGGCGCGCCGATTTGCGAAGCCAGCAGCGCGTAGTACTCGCGACGGGGATGCGGGTGGTCGTCGCTCACGAGGTACAGGCTGCCTGCTGTGCCACGCTGTTCGCAGGCGACAATCGAGGCGACGGCGTCGTAGACGTGAATCAGGTTGAGCCACGCCTCGGGATTTCCTTCGAGTGCCGCTCCGGCGCGCAATTGTTCGATGCGGGCCACGAGCCGGCCGGGACCGTAGATTCCCGCCAGTCGCAGGATCATGGCTGCAGGCAACTGCTGTCTCAATAACGACTCGGCATCGAGGCAGACCTGACCGTTGCTGCTCGTCGGTTCACAAACGGAGCCTTCATCGACCCATTCGCCCGCGTTCTGGCCGTAAACGCTCGTGCTGGAAATGTAGAGAAACCGCGATGCGCCGGCAGCCAGGCGGCTCAGAACGTTCGCCAATCCGTCGACGTACACTGTGCGCTGCGACTTCCCGGCACTGCGGTCAAGTCCCACTGCATACAGGACGGTTTCGACATCGGGAAGCGATTGCAGACTGCCGAGTTCGGTGACATCACCTCGAATCGGCCGAACGCCCAACGCGCACAACGCGTCGGCATTTGCGGTCGAGCGGGTCAGGGCGTGGACGACATCGCCCTGTGCGACCCAGTGCCGAGCGACCCGGCGGCCCAGGTAGCCGCACCCGATGATCAGTTTTTGCATTGGTCGGGGAATTTTCCCTGGCGAGCCGGTGGGTTCACCCCCCCGGTGTTGAAGCCCGGCGGGATAAACCCGCCGGCTCGCTGGGGCGGTGCTCGCTTCGCGAGCCGGTCGCTGCATCATAAATGAACCAGCCCGGCGGGGGCGACCCGTCGGGCTGGTTCGAACGGGGGGTGAGACGGTAGTGCTACTGCTTCTTTTCCAGCAGCTCGCGCAACTGGCCGACTTCTTTACGGAGTTCCTGAACCTGCTCGCGGAGTTCGGTCAAGGCCTTGTGCAGTTCGTGCGGCGCGCCGGGGAAGGCACCGTGAATGGCGATGGCATGTGACCCCACAGGATGGGCGGCGG
Source organism: Planctomycetaceae bacterium (assembly GCA_009691905.1). GTDB lineage: Bacteria > Planctomycetota > Planctomycetia > Planctomycetales > Planctomycetaceae > SIAF01. The sequence continues at coordinate 1,492 of SIAF01000378.1, forward strand.
CCTCAACCATCATTTTTTCAGCAGTTTGCCGCATCTGCTGCGACTGCTCGTCCATGACGCGGGCCTGATCTTCCAGCCCCGCCTCCTTCAGCTTCCCGGCCGCCTGTTGCAAGGCTTCGGCCTTGCGCAGCATTTCCGCGGCCTTTCCATGGAACGGCGCGATGCGGGCTTCGAAAAAGCGGCCGCCTGCATGCGGCTGATGTTGCACGTTAAATTTGATCACGTCCTGGCGTTCGCCCGGACCGTGCCGGGTCACTCCATCCTCGCTCGTTACGATGTACGTCTGTTCCGGACTTCTGTCCGCCTGGTCGTGCTGCTGATTGAGCTTCCGGAGCTGTGCATGGAGGTCCGCGATTCGCTGCTTGAGCCTGGGGTGTTCGTCCGCTTTTCCTCGTAGTGCTTCCGACTTCGCGATTTCCTCCGTCAGCCCTTTGATCATTCGCTCTTTGATTGCTTTGTCGCCGAGTTCGATTTCTCGCTGGAGCTTGAATTCTTCACCCGACGGCAACCGCTTGACGAATGAAACACCGGCTTTCGGTCCGCCTGAAAGAACCATGTGCAGGGCTTCGATCGCTTGCATCTTGCGCCAGGCCTCGTCTTCCTTGCCGGCCCTTTTTTGATCTTCGGCCTGCTCTTTCAGGTTGGCTATCAGTTTTTCGAGAGTTTCGCGGACGGCAGGATCGTTGATCGCGGCTGCTCCCAGAAAGGGGACGACAAGGCGCTGGCCGCTGGCTGCGTTGACACGTACATCTTCGTCACCAAAGACGATCACCTGGTCGGTGCGCAGAAGTGTCGCTTTCACAGGATCACTGATGAATCGATCAATTTTGGTCGTTTGTGACTGGCCGTCGTCGCTTTCGATCAAGACAGTTCCCGTCACTGGGGCACCGCCATCCAGAACTAGCACGGCCTGTGCTTCAACGGCGGAACCCGCTTCAACGACCACTGCATCGGCTTCCAAAACCAGTCCGGGAAGCGGCTCGTCGGCCTGGACGGCGCAGGTGATGGCTGTCGCGAGTGCGACCAGACCCAGACACATCGATCCAAACGCGAATCGTCTTAACATGGTTTGCTCCTGAAGAAAAATTGTGGTTGTGTTTGCCGGGCGGCTTAGGATCGGCGTATCCATCAGTGTCGTCTTTCGCTCCGCGAAAGGCGACAATGCGACAGTGAATTGATGCGCCGGTCCGTCGGTCACCCGGGATATCTGTTCCTGACTTCAATTCCATCCGCAACACACTTTGGTGGGCACGGCCCACACTATTTTGTCGCAAAGCGCTGCAGCACTTCGCGACGTTTCTGCAGCTTCAACCGTCCCTGCTCGAGGCGCTCGCCCAACTCGATCGCCGCGGGGGGGACATGCGGCTGCCGCAACAGCGGCCAGAGTTCGACCAGATCCCGTTCCAATGCCGCCAATTCCTGATCGAGCGCGGCGACCAGCGATTCGGCCGCGTAAAACACCAGGCCTTGCACTTCGTCCATCGATGCGATCGACACTTCATCTTGTTCCCCCTCGAGCGCCAGGTGCTGCTCCAAGGACTCGGTAATGACCTGTGCGCGGTCGTTCATTGGCGAGTTCGATCCGCCGGATGACCCTTCTGCGGAGTCGGCGGGCGCGGCGGTCGTCAGTCGCACCTGCGGACCAAACCCGATCAGTCCGGCCAGCAACAGTCCACACAAGGCCGTCATCGCGCGGCTCAGCCGCAGGTCGCTCCACGCGTCGGCCAGGGGCGAGTCGTCGACCAGTCGCTCGATTCGATCGGCCAGACCCGAACGCCGCCCGGTGGCCGCCAGCGACGCGGCACAATCGGATCGGTTCCAGCGCCAACCGGCGACCTCGGCCAGACACCGCGCCAGCGACAGGCGGTTACCCGTGCGGCTGACCGCCCAGGCATCGCACAAGTATTCGGCCGAGCGCTGCCATTCGCGCCGCGCCAGATGGTTGAGCGGCTGAAAGCCGCAACACGAGCAGATCAGCCGACTGGCCAGCAGCCACCACGTATCGCCGCGAACCAGATGGGCCAGTTCGTGTGCCAAAAGCGCCCGCAGTTCGTCGTGCGACAGGTCGCGCTCGGCCCGCTCGGGTAAAACGATCGTCCAGCGAGTCAACCCGAACGCGGCCGGTTCGGTAAAGTGCGGAGCGACCAGCAGCCGCACGGCCGGCGCATGGGGCACCAACCGGCATAATTCGTCGAGCAGGTGCCGAGCCGGTCCGTCGACCAAATCGCCCGCTCCCGCCAACCGTCGCTTGAGCGACAGGGTTTGCCATACATAACGGCCCACCCCGAAGGCCATCGACGCCAGGCTTGCGAACAGAAAGATCGCCAAGAGGCTCAGCGCGGGCAGTTGATCGTCTGCCAGTCGTCCCCCCGCCGACCACCACGGTTTGGATCCAATCCCGAGACCTGACGTCGGAACCGCGGCGGCAGCGGCTCGCGGCAGGGTTTGTTTCTCGCCGGTATCGGCCGAATCGTCCAGTTCGACAATCCATAAACGCGCCTGAGCGATCCCTTCGTCGATATCGCGGCCCTCGGGATCAGTTTCGTCATTCAGCCACGTGCGATCGGCACTGGGATCTTCGGTCAACGTCGCATCGAACGTCATCAGTCCCGAACGGGCGAATTGGCCGACCGCCGGTCGGGGTTCTTTCAATCGGAGCGTGAAATGGTGCAGGTGCGGCGAACAGCCCAGCAGGATCTGGGCGGGCGTCGTCAACAGGCCGCCGACGAGCGCGGTTTTCCACAGGGCCTCGCGAACGGCAGGCCCGGTCGCGGGACGCCAGCGGAGAAACGACCAGACACCCACCACGAGGCAGGTCGAGTGGACGAAGTACGTCGCAAACCACGACAACACGACGGCGCCGGCCGTGAACAGTTCAGCGGGCATTGCGTTCCTCCAGTTCCTTTTTGCGAATCAGCGCTTTGAGTCGCGTCAGTTCGGCGGCCGAAATCTCGCAGCCGTCCAGCAAATGGCTGACCATCAGCGTCACGTCGCCGCTGAAGAGCCGCTCGGCCAGGTCGGTGACCATCGAGCGACTGACCTGCTCCTGCCCGAGGACCGGCCGGTAAATGAAGGCCTTCCCCTCGGCCCGATGGGCGACCTGCCCTTTGCGTTCCATCTTGGCCAGCATCGTCGCCACGGTCGTATAGGCGAGCTCACGCCCCTCGCTTTCGAGTGTCTCGCGGACGTCGGCCACCGTTGCCTCGCCCTTCTGCCAAAGCGTGCGCATGATGGCCAGTTGCAGCGACGCCAGTTGTGGTTTTTTCCGCATGGGTCTTGAAGGCCTCCCTGAAGTGCTCCACTTTGCCGCAAGCGCTCGAGCAACGTGCCATTTCGAACGCGAAGACCACGTCTACTACCGTAGTAGATGGATATTACTACCACGGTAAGAGGTAAGTCAAGTGGAATTCCGGCATCAATCGCCGTCGGTGGCGACCCGCGCGGCGTTACGCGGCTTCGATGCCCTGCATGATCCAGCGGTCGATTTCGAGAAGCAGGCCGGCATCATGAGGGTCGGCCGTCACGGCGCGGCAGGCCTGCACGTCGAGTCCCGCCGTCCACAGCAGGCGCTGCGTTCGGGCAACCTCGGCCATCCGGGTCGGATCGTCGCCGGCGGTTGCCAGAAATACGCGCTTGCGGCGAAGCGATTCGAATTGTGCCAGGGGGCGACCCCGCGCGGGAAATGTCGCCGACAGCGCAATGATCCCGCCGAACCACTCGGGTCGGGCCAGCCCGACTTGCAGTGCCAGCATTCCCTGCACTCCGGCACCGGCAACGTAGACTCGTTCGGAATGCACATGCAGACGACGCCGCAGTCGCGAGACCGCCTCGAACAGCCGCTCTTCGACCGGTTCGGCCTCGTCAATTCCGACCGCGGCCCCCAGGTAGTTCCGATCGCTGATGCGGCACATCAGGCCTGCGAGACTTCGGTTCGAGTCGCCTGGCGCAGTCAGCCAGACGATCAAGGGGTAAGCGTAACCCGACTCGTAGGACTGAGGGATAAAGAGCTCGTCGACGATGCCGGCTTCGAACTGAGCCGCCAGATCGGGGCGGCACGCCGTCAGAACTTCGGGCACCGAGTCGGCCGCCGCTTCAGCTGGCCCGCGAGTGTCAGGACTGCCTGGTGAGAGATCCGGCGAATGCAGCAGATCGGTAGAGAAGCGCGCTGTCATCGCACAGAACTCCCGCGGGAAGAGGCGATTTGCTCAAAGGGAACCCCGTCGTCGCTCAGCCCGAACAGGATGTTCGGCTCATCAGCGGCAATCTCGCTCATGGGGAACAGCTTCCCCGGGCACTCGGTTGCCGAGGCCCGGATATCTTTGTGCCCCACGACAGCGGCCGCCGAAATGCGATACTCGCTTTTGAGCGTTTGCACCAGCAGTTTGACGCTGCGGCGCTGGGCCGCAGTGGGCGGCGTGTTCTCGAAATTACCCACCAGGCAGACGCCGATGCCGCGTTCGTTGTAGTCTTTGTTGGTGCTGCCGGCATGCGCCCCCTGAATCTGAGTTCGCCAGCGAAACGTCGGCTCGATCGACCCGTCGGGCATTCCCTGTCCGTTGCCGATCACGAAGTGATAGCCGATCCCCAGCCAGGGATTGCCGCTTTTGTCTTTGTTTTTGAGATGCGTGTCGTTGATCGATTCGACGCTGCCGGAGTTCGTCGCCGTGTGATGCACAACAACGTACTGCCATTGGCGCGGCGGGGCACTGGGCTTCCAGGGATTGTTCCCAGGAGCGGGCAGGCCGGCGGTTACGCCTGGCCCCTGATGGTGCCGACCGAGCGCACCGGCCCCCGGTGTCGTTCGCGACTCAGGCCCGGAGGCGGCCGGCGGCAGGACGGACGAACGGGTACAGGCCAGGCTGGTCAATCCGCCGAGCGTCAGGACGCACAGCAGCAGGATCGGTCGGCATTTCGTCACGTCCGCATCTCCAAGCCGCGGCATAATCCGCAAGTCGATTACAGCTTTCCACTTAGCGCCGATCGTGTCGTTTTCCGCACGGCGGTAGGACTTTACAACTGACGGCAAATCGTGTCAACGGCGCCCTGGACGGGCGCTACGGTCTCAGGTCGCCAAACGTGTTGGCAGCGAGAAATCGACGAGCCGAGGCCATTCCAAGTGCCGGAATTGGCGGTTCCGTCGTCCTCCCAGTGCCCGACCAGCCTCAGACCTCCTGATCTAGGGTTGTGAGTTTCTAGCGTTGGGAGTGAGCGAAGTGGCTTGATTCGTAGGGCATTCGTGGTCTCGCGGATGGAGAAGGGGAATTCAGTCCTGCGGAAAGAAAAATGGTACCTTCAACCTCTGCT
>SIAF01000379.1 GCA_009691905.1 Planctomycetaceae bacterium
TACTAATCTCCAGAATCTCTTCCGTGTCGACTTGCATCCGTGCGCCTTCGCTTTCTGCTAACCGAGGGTGGTTGCCCAAAGCGTTCGCTTGTAGCAGAAGCAATCTTATCGCGCCAGCCTAAAGCCCCCAAAGTGCGCGCTGGCCCTGGACGAGACCGCGACCTGACCCACTTGCAGCAAAGGCCAAAGCTTGAGCCACGCCGAATCGTCTGAGCCTGTCGTTCGCCGTGTCCCGCTGCACACGAAAATCCTGGTTGGCCTTCTGCTGGGGGTCGTACTGGGCCTGGCGGCGAACTGGCTGGCGCGGCAACCGATTGTAGCCGGGGCGGAAAACCCGATCGATCAGAACGCCGACGGCCTCCACGACCACCTGGAATGGTTCGTGCTCAACATCACCGAGCCGGCCGGCAAGATTTTCCTGCGGCTGATGTTCATGGTCGTGTTGCCCCTCGTCTTCTCGGCGCTGTCGCTGGCAGTGGTTGAGATCGGCGACGTGCGAAAACTGGGAAGACTGGGCCTGCGGACGCTGTTCTACACGGCGATACTATCCACGACGGCAGTCGTGTTGGGAATTGCACTGGTCGACACGATCAAGCCGGGAAAATCGCTCCCCCCTGAGAAACGGGACTCGCTGGAAGCCCGGTATTCAAAGAAGGCGGCCGTCAAAGTCGAAGATGCGAAGAAGGTCAAACCGCTGCGCGATTTGATCGTCGACATGCTGCCTGAGAATCCGCTGCAGGAGATGGTCGGGGCGATCGACGGCAAGAGTTCCCCAGGGAACGGCATGCTGGCCGTGATGGTGTTCGCCCTGATCTTCGGGGCGGCGATCACCACCGCCCCCGAGAAATGCACCAGCCTCGTGGGCTGGCTGGAAGGTCTCAACACGGTATCGATGGTGGTTATCGGGTGGGCAATGCGTGTGGCGCCGCTGGGGGCGGGGTGCCTCGTCTTTTCCATCACAGCCCTGCTGGGGTTCGACATTCTGGTGACGCTGTTCTGGTTCGTTGTCACCGTGATCGCGGGCCTGGGGCTGCATCTGCTCGTGACCTACCCGGTCGTGCTATTGATGTTTTCGAAGATGACGCCGCGGCGGTTCTTCCGGGGCGCGCGGGAAGCGATGCTCGTGGCGTTCGGCACGTCGTCGTCGAGCGCCACGCTTCCGACGGCGATCAAGGTTGCCGAAACTGACCTGGGGCTGCCCAAAGAGGTTTCGCGGTTCGTTTTGACCGTCGGGGCAACCGGCAACCAGAACGGAACCGCCCTTTATGAAGGGGTGGTCGTGCTGTTCATGGCGCAGGTGTTCGGAATCGAACTGTCGCTGACGCAACAGATCCAAGTGGTGCTGATGTCGATTCTGGCCGGCGTGGGGACGGCCGGAGTTCCCGGCGGGTCGCTCCCCCTGATCGTCGTTTTGATGCAATCGGTGGGCGTTCCTGGTGAAGGGATCGGCATCATCATGGGGATCGACCGGCTGCTCGACATGTGCCGCACCGTGCTCAACGTCACCGGCGACCTGGTCGTCGCGACCTGCGTTGCCGGGGGTGAAGCGGTCGCGGCCCCGCCTGACGCTTCTTGATAACGAACCTGTCGACGGATATCGTTAAGGCAGCGGGCCTCACGTTTCCGTCTCGGAATGCATCTCATGAAATTGCGCCGGCCGTTCGCTGCCGCCATCGGGATCGTTTTGTCGGTTTTGGCCCCCGCAATGGCCGTCGAGCCATATCTCCAATTCGTCCATGGACTGCGGGATCGCGACTATCACGATTACGCGATCATGTATCTCGAGCAACTCGAGCAGCGGAGCGACGTGCCGGCCGACGTTAAAGAGGTGATCCCCTACGAGAAGGCGGTGACGCTGCTCGACGGAGTCCGCAGCGTCCGCAGTCCCGAGGCGCAGGGCCGGCAACTCGACCAGGCACGCGAGTTTCTCGAGCAATTCCTCAAAGCCAGCCCCGATCATGCCAACTCGGCACAGGCCAGCACCGAGCTGGCCAAAGTCTACGAGGGCAAGGGGCGGGTCGATGCGCTGCAATCGCGATCTCCGGGCAACGCCGGCCAGAAGGCGCAATTCCAGCAAAAGGCCCGCAGTCATTTCGCCGAGGCGCGCCAAGTGTATCAGGCAGCCCAGGCGCGCTTCAAGTCGGAGTACGACAAGTTTGACAAGTTCATTCCGCCCTCTGACAAGGCGCGGCACAAAGCGCGCGAGCAGGCTTACGTCAATTGGATTAATGCCGAGTTCAATCTCGCCAAGCTGATTTACGAAGAGGCGCAGACGTACGACAAAGGCTCGGACGAAAACCGCAAGATGCTGACGGCCGCTTCGATGGCCTTCGACCAGATTCATACGCGGCATCGCACGCTGGTGGCGGGCCTGCACGCCCGGATGTGGGAAGGGAAGTGTTTCGAAGAACAGGACGACATCACCAAGGCCCTGGGTATCTACGACGAATTACTCAGTCACGGCAAGAGCGGCAACGAAAAGCCGGCCCCCGCGCTCAAGAGCCTGCAGGACCGCGTGCTGTGGTACCGGCTGATTTGTTTGAATCACGAGAAGCGCAAAGACTTCGACGTCGCTTTCAAAGAGGCGACCGAATGGGTCAAGCAGAACCGCAATCTACATTCGACCCACATCGGTCTGGGCATTCAATGGGAACTGGTTCGGTCCGAAGACGCGCTCGGCCGGAAGGAAGGGATCACCGATGCCGACCGCACCAGCAAGCTGAAGCATGCCCTGACCACTTCGCGGGCCATCAACCGTTTTCCGGGTGAATACAAAGATGCGTCGAATACCATGATTCAGCGGCTGATGATCGCGCTGGACCGCGAGCCGGGCGATCCTAAGGATTTTCCCACCGCCTACGGGACGGCCCGCAATCTGATTGAAGACGTCAAGAATCGCAATCGGGCGGTCGACGGGGCCTCGGCCGCCGATCGCGAACGCCTGATCGCCGATCGACAGCCCGTGCTGAAAGAGGCAGCGCGAATTTTGGGTCTGGCGCTGACCCTGGCGACACCCAAGGACGAGATCAAGGACGTCAACCGGGCGCGGTACCTCCTGGCGTACGTCTACTACAGCTTGCGCGACTACAGCTACGACTCGGCCGTTCTGGGCGAGTTCGTCGCCCGCAAATACTACGAAAAAATGCCCGACGTGGCGCTCGATGCAGCGCATCTGGCGCAGGCGGCCTATATCCAGGCCTACGGCCGCGAGCCCGAAGCCCAGCGAGCCGCCGAAGTGCCGCGCATCATCGCCATTTGCAATTTCATCACCGACCACTGGCCCGACAGCGACAAAGCTCAGGAAGCGCGGATGAACCTGGGGGCGCTGTTCAACGGGATGCGGCAGCCGGCCGAAGCGGCCAAATGGTACTTACAGATTCCCGAATCGTCACCGCAGTACCTCGAAGCCCAGATGGCCGCGGGCAACGCCTATTGGTCGACCTACCTTTTCGAGTCGATCCGTCCGGAAGCCGAGCGCCCGTCGCGTGAGCAACTCGACGAACTGCTCAAGCAGGCCCGCGGAATTCTGTCGGCCGCGATCACGCGCTACGAGGCGCAGTTACCTAAAGAGATCGATCAGATCGAGCCGGCCCGGCTGGGAAGGTTGACAAGTGCCAAGCTGACCTATGCAGAGATTCTCAATGGCAGCGGCGATTTCAAAGGGGCGCTGGCGTTTTTGACCGAAGGGCCGCTGGCGATTCTGACGGCGGTGGTGGCCCCAGGGGGAGATGAGAAGCAGCGGCCCCCAAAGCCCAGCTTCAAGAGCCGGGAAAACGCCAGCTACGGCCACCAACTGGCGTTGCGCGCGTACGTCGGGACGCAGGATCTCGACAAGGCGCGAGCCGAGATGAATGATCTCGAGAAAATCGAGGGGGCCGGCGGCGGCGGAGCGGCATTGACCCGCATCTACCTCGATCTGGGACGAGAGCTCGAAAAAGAAGTCAACCGGCTGCAATCGGCGCGCGACCCGCGGCTGGCCGAAGTTCTCAAGTCGTTCGAGAGGTTTCTGGACGACATGTCCAGTCGCAAAGAAGGGCAGGATTACAACAGCCTGATGTGGGTTGCTGAAACGTATCGAGCCTTAGGCGAAGGGCTTGAACAGGGGGATGCGGCGAAATCGACGGCGTATTTCTCGAAGGGGGTCGCCGCGCTGCAGTGGATTCTCGATGCCGAATCGCGACAACCCGGTTACGTTCCCGCCGGAAACCTCTCCGGAGTGCAGTTGCGGAAAGTCACTTGCCTCCGGCGGCAGAAATCGTTCGAAGAGGCGCAGAAACTGGTTCGGGAGATTCTCAAACAACGCACGAAGGCGCTCGATGCCCAGGTTGAGGCGGCACGGCTGTACCAGGATTGGGCCGCCCGGGGCGGCCCCGACGACCGAAAGAAATGGGCTGTGGCGATCGACGGCGATCAGAACTCGAAAAAGAAGAAACCTGAAGACAAGGTCGTCTGGGGCTGGTTTGGCATTGCACAGCGTCTGGAAACCAACCTGTCGCAATCCCTCCAAACCAATTCCGAGTACGTGAAGCAATTCCTGGAAGCGCGGTACAACGTCGGTCTGTGCCGACTTAAAGACGCACTCAGTCAGTCGACCCGGGAAAAGCGGGAAGAGCTTCTGGAATTGGCCAAGCGTGACGTGCTGGTGACCGCATCCATCAGCCCCGACTGGGGGGACGGCTACGAGAAATTCAATGCCCTGTACCGTGAGATCCAGAACGAGCTGGTCGCCTCGGGTCTGCAGAAGGAAGAGGTCGTCGATCTGGAGAAACGCCTGCGGAAAAGTCCTGCCGATCTGGCGGCCGGCGCAAAGTCGGCAAAGGCGAAGAAGAGCAAGTCTGCGAGCCGCAAGACGGCAGCCGCGAAAGCTGCCGCTCCCGAGCCGGCCAAGTCGTCGGGAGGGGGCCTCTGGACCTGGCTGATGCTGGGGCTGGTGGTCGCCGGCGGCGGAGGCGCCGCTGCGTATTTCATGCTGATGAAGAAAAAAGTAAAGGTCGCCCTCGAGGAGCGAAGTGAACCGGTCGCGCCTGCCGGACCGCCGAAAAGAAAACCTCAGGTCAAATCCAGGTCATGAATTACCGGACATGACGGTCGCGCCACCGGAGTCATGAGCCCCAGGAGAAATGAGCCCCAGGAGAAATGAGCCCCAGGAGAAATGAGATGGACAAGAACGGTAATTGTCGCGTGCAAAGCCGGCGAGCGGGGGGCGTCAGCCCCCTGTTTCTGACGGTCACGAACGGGCGCTGCTACCTGCCACGTTCAGCCGCGGCTCTTGCGGCCGCGGCGATCTTTCTTTCGACGACCTCTCCGGGCCGCGCCGTCGAAACCGTGGCGCGCAAAGGGGAAAAGGCGGTCTCGGGCGAGATCACCGACATCAGCAAAACCGAGGTGACGATCAAGGCAAAATCGCCCAAGGATGAAACCATAAAAATTCCCGCCAACGAAGTGCAGAGCATCAGTTGGACGGGCGAAGTACCCGAGGCCAACCTCGCCCGGGGAGACGAAGCCGGCGGTCGTTATCAGCGCGCGATCGACAACTATACAAAGGCTCTCGCGAACAGCAAGTCGTCGAATGCGCTGGCCAAAACCGAACTCGAATACGGCATCATTCGCTCCGGCGCCAGGCTGGCGTTGACCGATCCCTCGCGAATGGACGAGGCGATCAAAAAGCTCGACGAGTTTCGCTCGAAGCAATCGGGCCACTACCGCTACTACGATGCGGTCGCCTTACTGGGTCAACTGTACCTGGCAAAGAAGGAGTTCGTGAAGGCGCAAACGGCATTCGACACGCTGGCCAAGGCCCCCTGGAAGGACGCCCAGACCGCTGCAAAGATCGCCATCGGTCGCCTGATGCAGGCCGAAAACAAGCTGGACGAGGCGCTGGCCGCGTATGAAGCGGTCATCGCCCAATCGGCCGAGGGGGGCGCCGAAGCCTCCCAGCGGCAGGAAGCGCTGCTGGGCAAGTCGCGAGTTCTGATTTCGCAGAAGAAGTTCGACGAGGCGCAGAAGTTGCTTCAGGACGTGATCAAAGAGGCTGACGCCGAGGACGCCAAAGTTCAGGCCGAAGCCAACGTCCGGTTGGGAGACTGTTATCGCGAGTTGGGACAGGACAAAGACGCACTGCTGGCGTATCTGCGTGTGGAAGTCCTGTTTTCCAGCGAAAAGGCGCTCGAGGCCGAGGCTCTGTTCCATCTGACGCGTCTTTTCGAAAAAGTCGGGCAGAAGGGGCGTGCCGCTGAAATTCGCGACAAACTCGAAGGAGACGAATTCAAAAACTCCGAATGGGCACGGCAATTGAAGACACCGGTCGCGGAATGACTCACGGCCGGTTTTGCAGGGGGCCTTCGACAGCCCGTTGTCGCCGGGAGCGGGCGAAAAGCCGATCATTTGCGGCACCTGTTCACGAAGCGCAAACTGATGTTGCGATTGACTCAAGTTTGTCGACGCGGGTGGAAAGCCGCCAGAAAACTGGAGAGGGGTCGATAAGCTGGAGCTGCAAGGACGTGCCGCCCGGCGTGATCCGCCGAGGATTGCACGCCTTCGATGGATTCTTCCGGAAACGTCGAATTGAAATGGTTTGATCCTGAATTTTGATTGATTTCGCACAGCAAAATCTTACATTAATGGAGACTGTAGCAAAGATACCGGGTTTGATCGTGACTCAATGAACGTCTTTTCCTATATTTCTCGGCATAACACACACCAGCCAAGGAGGGCGTGGTCATGCCGGGAGTGGGAGCGTACTGGCCCGATGCCAGCGAGGGCATCACG
>SIAF01000380.1 GCA_009691905.1 Planctomycetaceae bacterium
ACGGATGAGAGTTTTGAATTCAATCTGTGTCAATCTGCGCAATCTGCGGATCGTTGCAGCGGGTTATTTTTTGGCCATGGGATTCTCAGGAGTTTATCCGCAGATTTCACGGATTAACGCAGATGACTGCGGAGGCATCAAATCCTCAATCAAGAATTGACTTGAATTCGTGCCGTATCCGTGTCATCGGTGTGATCCGTGGTTTATTTTCCTCAACCGCAACAGGAATGCGCGAAACGATTTGTGCATCGGCGCCGAAAAATCTTCTCGCAACGACAAAATTCTGAACGTTTGCTGCATAGGGAGTGTGAAACCACTCCTCATCATTTCTTAATACGCGGAAACGGGTGTCGTGGCAAGATGGTTTCCCGTCACGCTTATGCGGAATTCACCGAATCGACGACCCAGGACACCCGCTGGAAATGCATCACCCGGCATTCAACCCGTCGACGAGCGTGCGGGTCGCCCGCAGCTCGCGGGTCAGGCCGTCGATCAACCGCTCGCGACCGACTGCGGCCTTCGCATCCGGCAGCACTTCCCAGGTGTAGGTCTCGACTTCGAGGTGCGGCGCATCGTCGAGGGCGGCGACAGCCGACAAGGCCTGCCGCAGTTCGGGACGAGTCGTCGACAGGGGACCCAGCCGCTCGGCATCGACCGGGACGTGAAAGTGAATTCTCCACAGGGGTGCGTCGCGAAACTCGGCCGGCGGGTCGAGTGCCAGCGCCTCGGTCAAATCGAGCTGCCGCAAGACGTTGCCTGATTGAACGCGAGCCAGAGTCTGATGCAGGTAGCGCTCTTCGACATACCGGGCCAGGGACTGGCGACCGTCGGTGTTTTCTGCAGGAGAATCGAGCTGCAAGGCACAGGTAATGTGAATTTTGTTGAGGCGCACGCCGGCCGCCGCGAAGGCCTCGATCGAGGTGCGCACATTCTCGAACTCGACCGCCTGATGGCAGACGTCGAAGCACACCCCCAGATGCCGCCTGGCACGCTGCAAATCATTACGATCGTCGGCTGCTCGCCACAAGCGGTCAAAAAACTGCAGGGTTTCGTCGGTCGTTTCCAGGAGGCACAGCGGTTCAGGCTCGATCGCCAGCCGAATCAGCCGACCGGTCTCCTGCCGCAGTCGATCGAATGCCGCCGCGGTCGCCAGCAGGTTGTCGATACAACGATCGAGATGGTCGGCAGGGTGCGGGAACCCCTTGAAAGCCAACGGTACGGTCGAAATGCTGCCCTCGGCGTTAGGCGGCAACAGCGCCGCCAGAACCTGGGCGCATTGAATCGTGTAGTGCAGTCGCCTCGGGTCTGCCCAATCGGGCAGGTAGACATTCTCTTTCACGCGGCGACTATGAAAGTCGCCGTAAGGAAAGGCATTCAAAGTATGGCAGGTCAAACCGCGGCCACCCAGCCGGTCGCAAAATGCCGGAAGTCGCGACGCGTCGGCCAACAGCTCTGAAACGACAGGCGCCGCCAGCCAGAGACCGGCCGCCAGAGGCTCTCCGAAGTTGGCGAGGACGGCGCAGGTGTAATCGTCGAGTCCCTGCTCGACCTCGGCCAACGATCGCCCCGGGTGAACGTTGGTGCAATAGCTCAAGGGGAGCGTCGAAAGCGCCATGAAAACCTGTCAGCTCGCGGCAGTGGTCGGTGAAGCGGGGAACACAAACATCGGAGAGGGGGATGCAGAACACACTTCCTACGCAGGTCAACGCAGGCCGAGCGCAAGCTGACGTGGCAGGCTCGAACCCGGTCACGATCGGGCAGTGTCCATCCGCCGACCGCTGACTCCCCCTGATCGCATCCTAACGTTACACTAGGGGTGCTACCATCGTCGAATGACAACACAGAAACTTTACCGCGCCGATGGGGTTTAATCTCTCGCATCCAGTGCGATGGCCGACTTCGCTCAAACGACGTGAAACAGAACGGCACAGACCAGAACCCGGTACTGCGCGATCCCGACGTGCGGCTGATGTTGCGCGCCAAGGCGGGCGATGAGACGGCCTTCACTCAACTGGTGACGACTTATCAGGTTCGGCTGGTCGGATTGTTGACCCACCTGCTGCAGAACCAGGAAGCCGCCGAAGACCTGGCGCAAGAGGTTTTTCTGCGAATTTACCGGGCGCGACACGGCTACGAACCGACGGCCAGATTTTCAACGTGGATGTTTCGAATTGCCAATAACCTGGCCTGCAACCAGCGCCGCGACACGGGTCGACGCCGCGAGACGGTGCTGAACGTCAACGATTCAGGCCCCCTGGGGCCGCGGCCGGGCGAGCGCCTCCTGGCCGACAAGTCGGGAATGATGCCGACCCGACAGGCGGCGCAGAATGAAATTTGCGCCGTCGTGCAGGCCGCCCTGGCGTCACTCAATGAAAATCAGCGGGTGGCAGTCCTGCTGCACAAATTCGAAGAGATGAGTTACGCCGACATTGCGGCGACCCTCGACATGACGCCGGTCGCCGTGAAGTCGCTGTTGTCGCGGGCGCGTGACAACCTGCGGGAAAAGCTGGAACCGTATGTGAAGCAGGGTGTGTTGGGCTCGATCGCAACCGAGTGAGGCGTGGGCATGGGCAAAATCATCCGACTGAGCGCCGAGCAGCGCGAGAACCTGATTGCCTATCTCGACGGCGAGCTGGAAGAGCCCGGCGCTCAGGAAGTCGAGCAGGTGCTGGCCGAAAGTGTCGTGGCGCGCCACGAGATCGACATGCTCTCTCGCACCTGGGATCTGCTGAATGTCCTGCCCGGCGTCAAAGTCTCCGACGAGTTTTCCCGCAAGACACTTTCGTCAATTCGTGCGGCGGAGCAGCCGAAAACGCGCATCGGCGGCGATGCACTGTCGCGAAATCTGCGGCGCGGGTTCGTGCTGGCCGCCTGGGCCGCGCTGGTCGCGGCTTTCGGCTTTGTCGGCTATCAGGGGCTGCACAGTTGGGTCCCCAACGAAGCCAGCCAGCTCTTTGAGGAATACGACGTCATTGCCAACCTCGACGACTACCAGGAAATCGGCGACATTGAATTCCTGCGAACGCTCAAAGAGAAACACACACTGGCCGAGCACCATGAACCGTCTGACAAGTGATCGATCGCGCTGCCTGAGCGGCTCCCGACCGATGGCGTCCTGCCTGGCGGTGCTGGGCTTGGCGGCACTGTGTCTGGTGGGATCGGGGTCGATTTCGGGCACAGCCCGGGCCGATACCGCGGCCGACCAGCGCGCGCAGCGCCGGAAGT
Source organism: Planctomycetaceae bacterium (assembly GCA_009691905.1). Lineage (GTDB taxonomy): Bacteria > Planctomycetota > Planctomycetia > Planctomycetales > Planctomycetaceae > SIAF01. The sequence goes on from SIAF01000380.1 coordinate 3,226, forward strand.
TGATTGCCGCCATGTCCGAGTCGCAGCGGGCCGCCCTGAAGCGCAATTGGGAAGTTTTTCGCAAGCTGCCGTCGGAAGACCAGGAAAAATTGCGCCGACTCGATCGCGAACTCAAGGAAGATGCACGAAACCAGGGGCAGTTGGGGCAGGTCATGCACGACTACCTGGCATGGCTCGAGACGCTGTCGCCCGGTCAGTCGGAAGACCTCCGCCGCGAAGCGGCCCCCGATCGCCGCGAAAAACTCGTCCGCGAGTTGATGTCCGAACAGCAAAAGCGGGCCGACCCATTTTCTCCAAAACGTCTCAACGGCGGATTCGGCCCGCTGGCCGCCAAAGACCTCGAAGCGATCACAGCCGTGGTTGAACGGCACATGCGCGAGCAGCGCGTGCGCATTGGGCAACTGGAGGAGGCCTCTTCCAAAACGGGTCTTGCGCGAAACGCCGCGGTGCTCGATCTGGCCTTTGCCCGAGGCGGTCCGGAAGGGAATGGCCTGATGCTCTCGCCGGAGATTGTCGACGAGATCGTCGAATCCATCGCCGACGCGAATCAGCGACGCTGGGCAAGCGATGCGAAACCGCAGGAACGATTCCGACGGATGTTCGGATTGATCAGTTCGGGGCTGATGGCCGAATTCGATAAGATCAAACCGGACGTGGACGAACTTCACGCATTTTTCGCCACCATGAAGGCCGAGCAGCAACAGGAGCTGCTGGCGATGCCCGGCCGCTGGCAGGAATTTGAGTTAATGCGGCGCTATATGGAAAACCACCCTGAGGAACCCAAGCCGCCGCAGTTTGGCCGCTGGTTCGGCGGGTTTGGCGGCGGGTTCCGCGGCGGGCCGTTTGGCGGCGGACAGCGCTTCGGCGGACGTCGCGGCGAAGGCCCACCCCCCCCGGACGGCGCTCCTGACCGAAGGAAGTTTGCGCCAGGCGACGAGCCCGACAAGGATCCACCCGACAAGCGCGGCAGGAATCCCGGTGATCGACCAAAGGGGCGGCGCGGCGGACCGATGGGGTGAACCGCGAACTCCCGGGCCTGCGGAACCACGTGCAAGGGATCTATACCTCACGCGGCCCAAGATTGAGACATTGGCGAGCCGCATGCCGTATGGCTGCGGGTTCGTCGTTGTCGCACGAAACCCGTGGCCGTACGGCACACGGCTCGCTAAGAACATCTCATTCATGGCCGCGTGAGGTATAGTTTCCAGAAATGGCAAAAGTTTTTCGCGGGGGTGTCAACCCCCTGTTTCCGTCAACCCCCTGTTTCTGCCCCCTGTTTCTGTTTCGTTTTTTCGAAATACGCTGACCATCAATGGTGACACGTAGCGACCACGAATCAACCGGGTTAGAATCGCGACCGCTTCCGACTGTCACCATTCGCAAATCAAACCGGGCCGCATCGCAGCATGACGCCGCAACACTTCATCGAAAAGTGGAAACGGGCGAACCTCACGGAACGCGCCGCCGCGCAATCGCACTTCAACGATTTGTGCAAGCTTTTGGAGCAACCGGAACCGGCCGACGCCGATCCGGATGGCACGCATTACACGTTCGAGCGGGGAGCGCACAAGACCGACGGGGGCGAGGGCTGGGCCGACGTCTGGAAACAAGGGCACTTCGGCTGGGAATACAAGGGGAAACACAAAGACCTGGCGGCCGCTTACCGGCAACTGCTTCAGTACCGCGAGGCGCTCGACAACCCGCCGCTGCTGGTCGTTTGCGACCTCGACCGGTTCGAGATTCACACCAACTTCACCGGCACGGCAAAGGCCGTGCATGCCTTCAACCTCGACGGGCTGGCCGAACCCGCCAACCTCGACGTGCTGCGCCGGCTGTTCACTGACCCCGATTCACTGAAACCCGGCAAAACTCGCGAGACGATCACCAGCGAAGCGGCGGACTGCATCGGGCGGATTGCCGACAGCCTGCGCGTTCGCGCCGTTCCTGCCCCGCGTGCCGCGCACTTTCTGATGAAATGCATGTTCTGCATGTTCGCTGAAGATATCGGCGTCGGCGAGAGGCTTTACGACGTGGTCGAGACCGTTTTCTCGTTGTGTTGAAAAACGCGCAGTTGCCCATTCTCCAGGAGAGACACGTCGGGAGTGTCACGCGGTCGTCTCGTGGATTGATGTTCACTCCCAACCGTTGTACTCTGTACGAAAATACAGCAAGTGTCGAGAAGTGGCATTCGCCGTACTGGAACACTTACTTCCGTGGCTGCCGAAATAATAAACGCGAGAGGTGTGAAAACGCGATGCACACTGTGGACGAAACGCTATTGGATTTCGTGGCCGCCCAGCAACGTCGCCACGATGCGAAGTCCTGCCTGACCGAGCGCAAGGGAAAAGGTCACTTCGGGACACCAGCCGAGATTGCGACATTTATGGCCGGTATGTTTCCGAAGTTGCCGACAGGCACGATTCGGATTCTTGATCCCGGCGCGGGCGTTGGCACGTTGTCGGCTGCACTTTGCGACCGAATTGCGCGCTTAAAGCAGCCGCGGAAGGTCAACGTCGAAGCGTGGGAGAACGATGCCGGGTTGTTGCCATTTCTCGCGCAGACGATGAGCGAATGCCGGGACGTGTTGGAATCCCGGGGGCATGAATTTTGGTTCACTCTCCGAACAGACGACTTCATTCTTGCCAACGCGCATCGGCCTTTGTTCGGAAAGGTGAGCACTGACAGATTCGATCTCGTAATTACGAATCCGCCATACTTCAAGCTGCGGAAGGAAACCGAGCACGCACGAGCAATGTCGCATGTCGTGCATGGGCAGCCCAATATTTATGCACTGTTCTTGGCGGTCTCTGCCGATCTCCTGCGCGACGATGGGTACCTTGTCGCAATCACCCCGCGCAGTTACTTCAGCGGACCATATTTTCAGCGGTTTCGCCGCTGGTTCTTTGATCGGTTGACGCCGCGACATATTCATCTTTTTGAATCGCGGACTGCCGCATTTCGCGATGACGCTGTGCTGCAAGAGAACGTCATTCTCGGCGCGCAAAAATGCTCCGAACGCGCCGACGTGACTGTGACCGTCAGCGATGGACGCGATTTGTCGCCTAGCGGATTGCAACGGCGCGCGCTGTCGTATTCGCAAGTCATTGACGATCCGAAAGGGGATTGCATCGTCAGAGTCTCCGGTAACGACGTTGATCAACAGATTGTTGACGCAATCGATCGATTGCCGACCCGATTCCGTGACTCTGGACTCGAAATCTCAACTGGCCCGGTTGTGCATTTTCGGGCGACGGAATTCCTTCTGGACGACAAGATCAACTCGGACATGGCATCAGCCCCTTTGCTGTGGATGCACAACGTGCGACCATTCGTTACAAATTTCTCGGCACGTCGCAATGGCAAGGAAGCTCACATTAAAGTTTGCGAGAAATCCCATTCCATCCTGCTTCGGGCAAAGCGGTACGTTGGGGTGGACCCCATTGTCTAGACCAAAAAGCATCATTTCTTAGAGAGACTGGCTTTTAGCCAGTTTCCCCGGCGGGTGAAGGCCGCGGCGCAGCGCAGTCGAGCG
>SIAF01000381.1 GCA_009691905.1 Planctomycetaceae bacterium
TTCCTTCCGTGGACTGCGGCTTGAATTACCAGCAGCTTCGCGGAAGAACGCCGTTTTTAGCAAGATCACTTTCGAGCTCCCCGCCGATCAAGTCCTATTGAGAGTCGTTTTGCGTTGTTTTTCGTGGGATTGAGTGAATCGCACCCGATCAATCAGACTCCAATCTCCAATGTAGGGCCCGATGTCGTTTCATTTATACAAGCGGCCCTTCGTCCGATTTCAACATTGGTCTTGAGCAATTATGAGCGCCAACTTCAGTTTTTTTACGATGTTACCAGGATTGATCCGTATCTAATTGATCCGCCGGGAACCACCGGCTTTGTTTTTGTGGCAAGTCCTGGATCTCCTGATTTTGCATCGCTTGGATTACCAGTTTACGATGGTCTTGGATTCTACAACTTCCGGTACGAAATCGATAACAACTGGTCAACGTTTCAAACATTTGCGCCTGGCTCTCAATTCTTTTTTCAACCAGGTGTGAGTGGTTTTGAGGTCCAATCATTTTATACAAATGGAAGGATGTTTGCGCTTCCCGATGGGTTCCTCTTCGACGTGAGCTTTGGATCGATAGGGACGTTTTCAGGAGTCTTAAATCAGACGATTACAGATACGCCAGAACCCGGAAGTCTGGCACTACTGTGCATAGGTACGGTGTGTTTTTTCTGCTTGCGTGCGAAAGTCCGCTCAAATGCGGTGTAGCAGGTTCGCATGAAGTTGCGCACGCGGCGAAAAGATGAAGTCGCGTGTGACGCTATGCCGTGAACACCTGCCCGTTAAACTCGCAACGCCTGTCAATCACGAAGTGCGTCTTACAGAAGAAATGGCCATTCGTCCGGTTGATCGTCAGCGAGAGAGAAAGGCATTCGCCCATTCCGGCATTTCCCGGTGCGCCAGGTACTGCACGCCTTTTTTTCCTTGGGTAACGTACCGTAGTGCGTTATTGAATCGTCGTTCACGATCAAATGCGTATTACCGTCAAGCGACCTGAGGCACGCTATTCGCCGATGCAGTACAGGTGCTGAAATGTCCGCAGAAAAATCTGGCCGTCGGAGACGGCGATCGTCGAATTGCAGTGTTCGTTCAGATTGTTCTCGGCGAGCAGTTCGAACTTTTCGGGGTTGGGGCGGAAGACGATTGTCGTGCCGTTCTGGTTGGTGACGTAAAGCCGGGCGGGTGGCGGGGTCAGAGCGACGCCGCGTCTGTCCGCGTCGTAGCGCGTGGCCCTTCGCCTGATCGGCGGTCTCCCGGAGCGAAAAGGCGAGCGATGGCCCCGTCGCGCGCGCAAGACGTTGGCTGGGTCTCTTGTGTCTTTTCACCCCACGGGGCCATCGCTCGACCGTCTTACAGGTTGCGCGTAGCAACGCGCGATGCGAGAACCTGCAAGCCACGTCGCAGCCACATGCGATCGCTCTGACCCCGGCACCCGGCGATCTGCGGCACGCTATTCGCCGATGCAATACAGGTGCTGAAATGTCCGCAGGAAAATCTGGCCGTCGGAGACGGCGATCGTCGAATTGCTGTGTTCGTTCAGATTGTTCTCGGCGAGCAACTCGAACTTTTCGGGGTTGGGGCGGAAGACGATCGTGGTGCCGTTCTGGTTGGTGACGTAAAGCCGGTCGCCGGCGAGGACGGGTGAGGCCCAGATGACTCCTTCCGGCATGCGGGAGATCCACAGCTCCTTGCCGGTGGCGACTTCGATGCACTGCGCGATGTGCTGCTCGTTGGCCATGTACAAATGCCGGCCGACGACGACGCCCGTGCCGATCCGCTGCGGGTTTTTCGTCGTGACGTGCCACAGGCGGCCGGCGGCAGTGATATTTCCCGAACCACCCGGCTTGAAGCCGAGCGCCGGCCCGTGATAGCCCCCCATCGTGACGACAATGCCGTCACTGATGACAGGCGAGGTATACACGAGCTTGTCCAGCCCGTCGCAGGTCCAGAGAATCGTTCCGTCGTCGGGATCGTAGGCATTCACATGCTGCGGCAGGCTGACCAGGATCTGATCGCGACCGTTGACTTTCGCGACGAACGGCGTGCTCCAGGAGCCGAGCCATTCCGACGACCCCTTCTCACCGCTCGCTCCTCCCGGTTCATCCTTCTGCCAGATCGTTTTCCCGTCGGCTGCGGCGACGGCCGTTACAAACGTCCGTTCGCCCGGACCACAGTTCAGAATGATCTTTTCGCCGAGGAAGACCGGCGAGGAGCCGTAGCCCCAGATGTGTTTAAAAACTCCCAGATCGCGTGACCACAGTTCCTTGCCGTCGTAGTCGTAACAGTACAGTCCGGCGGACCCGTGCCACACGACGACGCGCTGGCCGTCGGCCGCCGGACTCGATCCGCAATACGGGTTCGTCGCATGCGTGAGATCGTCTGCAGCATAGGGGACGATTTTTGACCAGAGCGGCTTTCCGGTCTGGCGATCGAAACAGTACAGTCCGCGCTGCTTGCCGCCGTCGGTGGCGCAGGTGACGAACACCTTCCCTTTGGAGACGATCGGGCTGCTGTTTCCCTTGTCAGGGAGCGGGGCCTTCCACTTGATGTTTTTTTCGGGACTCCAGTTGAGCGGGACGTTTTTTTCGGAAGAGACGCCATCGCCGTTGGGTCCCCGAAAGGCCGGCCAGTCGGCAGCCTGGACTGCCGTTGCAGCAACCGCTGATACGAGCCCTGTCAAAACGAAGATTCGCATCATGGAAACAGTTCTCCGCACTCTTGGGCTGAGATCGGCCCCGAAACCTGCGAATCGCCCCCCCCTGCCCCCCCTTCGTAAGGGGGGGAGAATATGGCGTCAGCGAGGGCTGTCAAAACCTGCACATCTCTATTCGAACTTGGGAAACAGACCACTTATCCAAAACTCCAAATCGACTTCACTGCAAGCCACGTGCGGTCAGGGCGGGCTTCAGTGTGAGTTCGGTACGTCATCGGACGCATCCTTATCAACTGCGGGCAAACGTCGATTCGCGCGGGGCCTTGTACCGCACGGCCAGGTGCGGGGTTTCCAGGCGTTTCTGGTCGGCGAACAGCGATTGCACGCCGGCGGCGACCAGACCGGTCGTGAGCAGCGTTCGCTCGATCGGGCAGGGGGCTTTTCCGGTTCGAAACGTCTCTTCAGCCTTGGACATCAGCGGTGCCGAATAGGCGACGTTGGGATTGGGGGGCAGGTAGAACAGCGTCGAGAGCGGCGTCGATTCTCCTTTGAGCCGCGCGGCAAACGTGAAATCCTGCACCAGGCCGTTGAGCAGCAGCATCGTGGCTTTCAGGCCGTCGGTATATTCGATGCGGTAGGCAAGTGGTTCCTTCACCCATTCGCGAATCTGCGCCTCGGTCGGGTAGCGGTGGCTGAAGGTCGGTGGTTGGGTGAGGGTCTGGCTGCGGGCGAGGCACGCTTCGAACAAGCCCCGATCCCAGCCTCCGCCGCGCCAGTCTCCTGCGGCCATTCCCTGCCAGACCGCGTCGCCGCGCAGCGCTTGAACGGCGGCGACCCCGGTTTCACCACCGCGGCGGCGTTCGGCCATGCACTGAATGACTTCCAGAGCATGAAAGTCGTAACTGTCGATGCCGCCGATCGCGACGCACAGCGCTTCTTCGACTTCCGCTTCGTAGGGCAGGTCAATGGCGGGCATCCTCCAGGTCACCGGCAGCGACGAGCCGGCCGCAAAACCGAACTTCAACTCGCGGGAGATATCGACCATCTCTTTGGCCCATTCCCATTTCCACGACAGGTGCTTATCGTTGAACACGGGCAAACTTCGACCGTCCTTGCGAAACACGTCGGTCGTCTGTTTGAAAAATTCGTAGCGCGGGTACGGAGTCTGGCCCAGCTCATTCTTGGGATAAGTGCCATGCTCGCCGATGATCAGCACCGCGTCGACGGCCAGTTTGTCGCCGCCGCAGCGCAAGGCCTGGGCGACGCTCGGGTAAATCGGAAATCCGAACTCTGCCGCGCGCTGGCGACTGAGATCTCCCTCGGGCGACTGATCGACGTAGGCGGCCACCACGTCGAAGGGGGGCCGATGCCATTGGCCTTCGAGAGGATAGCCGACCAGAAATCGCTCTCCCATGTGCCACGCATGCGTTCCGTACCGCCACTCGGTGGTGATGATGGCCAGGCGTTTCTTCGGGCCGGGTTTCGATTCGGCGGCTGTCAGCAACGACGAACCGGCCAGGCCCGCGCCAACCGCACCGAGAAACGTTCGTCTGGTGATCATCGATGTGTCTCACAAGTGGCTGAAATTGACTCGGAATTGACGCCGCGGGGGGAATGCGGCTTCCTACGGCGTTGTGTCGACCGACCCCGTTGTGTCGACCGACCCCTTGGTTGATAACATAACAAAATCAGTTGATATGTTCACAGTCACAAACCGCCACCCGTGAATCTCACTGGTGCAGTGTCGAAAATTCGGCGAGCACCGTTTGCAGCCGCTCGAGCGGCACGCCGACGACGTTGGATGCGCTGCCGACGATCTCGGTCACAAACGGGTCGACGGGCAACTTCAGGCCGTAGGCTCCCGACTTGCCGACCCATTCGCCGCTTGCGAGGTAATCGGCCAATTCGGCTACGGTCCAGGGGCGCATGCTGATGGTCGTCCGCTCGACTCCCCCGAGGCTGAGACTGTCGCGCGTTCGCAACAGGCACCAACCGGTCAGCACCTGGTGGGTCGTTCCTGAAATCGCCTGCAACATGCTCAGCGCCTGGGCCGCGTCGCGGGGCTTTCCGAACACCCGTCCATTCACACAGCCGACCGTGTCGGCGGCGAGAATCAGACCCACGTGGCCGTGGTCGGCAACGGCCCTGGCCTTCAAGTGTGCGAGGTGCAGCAAGCCGGCGTGCAGATCGCCAACGACGGCGAGGTCGGGTTCGTCGATCTCGGCGGGAACGGCCCAAACGTCGTAGCCGGCCTCGCGCAGCAGTTGCAGGCGATGGACCGATCGGCTGGCCAGAATCAAACGCGGCATGGGATTCATCCGTAGCAGAGTGGCGACGATGGCAGGGAGTGTCATCGGTGTTGCGACCGATCTTCGGGTATCGGCTATCGGCCGCGACCGTGCCGCAAGCAGGCCTTTACGCGAAGCATACGTTACAATCCGCCGGTCACAAGGCGCAACGTCACCACTTCAGGAATTGCCGATCCGTGCGTTCGAATTCTCTGCTGTTCATTGCTGCCTGGATGGGTGTGAGTCTTGCCGGCTGCCCCGGCTCTTGCGACAAGGCGGGCGAGAACCGCCCGGCCGAACTCCCCTTCGCCGGTCAATCGGTGGGAATCGCCGTTCCCGCCGGACTCGATTTTCTCAGGCAGTGGGAAGGCCCGCTCGTCGAATGGGGGGCGCAGACCGGGGCGCAGGTCGATCTCGTCGAATACCAGCCCGGCGACGAGTCAACGTTACAGAGCGAGTTGACCGAATCCGGCCGCACCATCATCATCTTTCCGTTGGAGCGGCTGGGAGAACTGATCGAAGCCGATTTGCTCGCGCCGATTCCTGCGTCGATCCTCAACGAGGTACAAGGGGTCTACTGGCTCGACCTGTTCAGCGGCCTGAGGGATGGCCCCGCTTCGCCGCGCAAGCGACCGACTCTCGTCCCGGTGCTGTGCCCCGTCCTCGTCTGCTATTACCGGCAGGATCTGCTGGAAAAGGCCAGGCTCAAACCGCCGCAGACCTGGGACGACTACCAGAAGCTGCTCGACATGCTCGCCGATTGGGCGCCGGGACTGGACGCGGTCGAACCCTGGAGCCGCGAGTTCTGTGCCACGATGTTTCTGGCGCGCAGCGCGGCGTTTGCCAAGCATCCCGGACATTTTTCGCTGTTCTTCGAAATCGACAGCGGCAAGCCGCTGATCGATGGGCCGGGTTTCGTCCGCGGACTTGAGTCGGCCCGGGTTGCCGCCGGCCGACTGGCTCGCGAATCGAGACAACTGTCGCCGACCGAATGCCGCGATCGCGTCGTCAACGGCCAGGCCGCGCTGGCGATCGGGTTCGAGCCGGCGCGGTCAGATGACCCCCCTGCCGGCGAGGCCGACAGCACAGCCGCCGCAGGGCGGCCCGAAGACGCGCAGATCGGTATTTGTCGGCTCCCGGGCAGCCGCGAAGTCTACAATCCGACGCGACATACCTGGGAGCCGCTCGCCGACAAACGCATCAATCAGGTGACCCTCTGCGGTTTTTCCGGCCTGGCTGCGGCTGCCGCGGCCGGCCGCAGTCCTTCGCAGCTCGAAGCGGGCTGGAGCGCGATTTCGCGGCTGGGGTCACAAGGGTTCGCCTCCGGCTTTCCCTCAGGTGCGGTCGGCCTGTGTCGCGAGTCGCAAGTGGCCAGCTCGGCGTATTGCGACGCCGTGGCTCAGAGTCTGCGCGACGCAGGCGTGGTTTTGGAGCTACCGATTGTTCGGCGGCGAGACTTTCGCGAGGCACTGACCGCGGCCGTCTTAGGGGTTCTCGACGATCGCGCGACGCCCGAGGCGGCCTTGAACGCCGCCGCCGCGTCATGGACGAAGCTCGTGGACGAGATCGGTCCCGAGCGCGTTAAGAACAACTACCGCGCGGTGCTCGGGTTGAGCACTCCCGGCGGGAAACGCTAAATCGTCCGGCGAGCGGGGGGCGTTAGCAGGGCCAGCGCCCACTAAGTCGTTATTCCTGTGAGGGTTTGCACGAGGAATTTCTCATTCCATCCGCAGCAGCGGCGTTTCATGGCCAGGCTGTCTTTGCCCGGGTGCTGCTTGAGCAGCGATAAAGTGAATCGGTTCAGCCAGGC
>SIAF01000011.1 GCA_009691905.1 Planctomycetaceae bacterium
GGCTCCGGTGGCAACAGTAGACATGCTTTCGTCCTCCCTGACGAATGGACCGATGATGATTCCGGATACTGAAACAAAACAGCGGGATTCCACCACCTCGAATTCCTCAAGTCAACCCCTAATTTTCGTCAGCACAGTCCCACCCTACATCAGCATGAATAATCCAGCTTGGTTTCAATTTGAACGATTTCGGTTAAGAATCGGTGTCGGCGCCGGTTGGCGGGGCAGTGATTGGTCGCCAGCAACATGGGTTGAAGGGGGTACGATGCCGGAATCAAGCGACTCGAGAGACGGCTTTGACGAGATGGAATATCTAGAACAGCCTGAGGCCTGGCGTCGACCGCAGCCGCTGCTGTTGCGACTATTGAACCTCTGGTTCGGGTTTTCAGTCGACGTCACGCGACAAGCCTATGCCGCCAGCGGGTTTGGTCTGATGGCGCTGAAGTACGCCGTCGAGGCGGCGGTGGTCTATCACTTCTCGGGCCGGTTTTTCTCGCCGGTGGGTTTTCTGAACCCGCTGCTCAGCATGCGGCAGGAGTTTTTCAAGCCTCCGGCCCCTGAATGGCTGGCGTGGGCCATTTTTTTCTGGTCGCTGCCGTTTCTGTGGATTGCCGTGTCGATGAGCGTTCGCCGCGCGACGAACGCCGGGGCCAGCGCGTGGCTGGGCCTGATCGTGCTGGTGCCGCTTGTGAATTATGTGGGGATGCCGCTGCTGTGCGTCCTGCCCGCGCGACCGGGCGAGTCGTGGGCGAACCGTCGGGTCCGTCCGTCCGACCAGCACAAACTGACGAGTGCGATGCTGGGGATCGCCGTCAGCCTGGCGATTGCGTTGGTCATGGTCGGCGTCGGGGTTTACGCGCTCAAAGACTACGGGGCGACGCTATTTCTGGGGACTCCGATCTGGATGGGGGCCGTCAGCGCTTTTCTGTACAACCGGCCGTTCCCGCGAACTTTCATCGGCAGCCTGGTCGTCGCCGAGATCTCAATTCTGATCGCCGGCGCGGTGCTGCTGCTATTTGCCTTCGAGGGGGTCATCTGTCTGGCGATGCTGTATCCGGTCGCGGGAGCGATGGGCCTCCTGGGAGGCTCAATCGGGTATTTTCTCGCCACGTTCACCGCGACGCGGGGCCGCAACTTGACAATCGTCGCGCTCGCGCTGCCCCTGCTGGCAGGGGCCGAATCGCAGCTTCGGCCGCCGGCTGCTTTGTACGAGGTCGCGACTTCGATCGAAATCGACGCGGCGCCGGACGCTGTCTGGCCGCATGTGATCGGCTTCTCGGACCTGCCGGCGCCCCCCGCCTGGTACTTCAAACTGGGGATCGCGTATCCCCAACGGGCAACGATTGAAGGGACGGGGGTGGGGGCGGTTCGGCACTGTGAATTTTCAACCGGTGCCTTCGTCGAGCCGATTACCGTCTGGGATCCGCCGCGCAAGCTGGCGTTCGATGTCGAATCGCAACCGGCGCCGATGCACGAACTGAGCCCCTATCGCCACGTCCATCCGCCGCATCTCGACGGATACCTGCGATGCCGGCGAGGCGAGTTCAGGCTGATCCCTCTGGCAGGGGGTCGCACACGTCTTGAAGGAAGCACCTGGTACGAGTTCGAGATGTCGCCCCAGGACTATTGGACGCTATGGTCGGACGCGGTCATTCATCGCATTCACGGACGGGTGCTGGAGCACATTCGGAATTTGTCGGAAGCGGATCGGTAGAACGGCCTTTTATACCTTCGTACTGAATCCATTGCATAAAAAGGGATTGTTCGGCACAATCCCCGCGCGCCAATCGGGTTTATGCCTGACCAAATTGCTCGGACCAGTGTGCGAGGTCGAAGTTCATGGCAATAAAATCAATTCGATATCCGACGCCGATACTATTCGTCCTGCTGGTCAATTCCCAGCTCTCTGCGACGGATGTGATTATTCAGCGAAATGGCCCGCCAGGTAAGACATTCGTCTATCAAAACACAGTCAACGGCGACACGAGCAGTTTTGTCTTGGGCGTCGATGGTCGATTTGGTCTGGCACACTATCGACTGAAAGACGGCAAGTTACAAGACGAGATTTTGAACTATCGCGGCCCACTTTATGGCCCGGACCTACGCGAAGGCCGCTCGGGGATTATCGGTGGGTGGCTCTACGAGGCCATTGGAGAGAATGGGAATCGCAGCCGCTGGTTTCTCTTTGCGACGGATGGTTCGAAGAAGGGCAAGTCTGAAGCTTATACGATTTACACTGCGAGTCGTGACGCCGACGTACGCCAGGTCGGGTCGTTTGTTCAATGGCTACCGGACAACTCATCGCGGCACCCGGCAACGCCTGAAAAGGAAATTGAATGGTTACTTGCCAGCAGGGGCTTTGACCGAGCGACCTTCGCTGATCTGCTATTTCCCGCGAACAATGAAGATGCGTTCGTAAGAAACTTGATTTGGAATGCTCTTCGCGAGGATTTGGCGACGATCATCAAGTTGCCGCTGCGGCCTCTTTATTTTGCAAGCGCTGATGGTGATAACCCGGCCTCCACGTTCCTGATCGTTGGATCTGCCGACGAGCGAGAACGCCTTCAGGAGTTGCTTGAGTTTCCGACAAAAAAGCTCCCGTATTCGCCGGACTTCGAGCAATCCAGTTCGACAGATCGAGTGCGTGAAGTACGATCGTTGGCACGGCCTCGACTTCGACCCCACCTGAAGCAGGACAATGGCACGCTTGACCTGGGAAATGCCGAAGCACGATTGACTCGAGCGCTTGCCGATCGGGCAACGCCTCTTGCCAAGGCGATCAGGGAGTTTGCAGGAGGCGGCACGACTTTCGAACTGGAGCCTCCCAGCCAAACAGAAAATGATCTGACAATCCTGTCCAAGTGGACGATTCTTGCGAATCAGGGAACTGAAGCTCGCATGTTTTGGCGAACGAAAGTCGAATTAGAACATCGCCGCGGATTTTGGAATGTTATTTCGACCATTGAGCTTGGTCAAAACCTTCAGACTCACCGCACGATGCGAATTCACAATGTGGGGGCCTGTTTTGGAATTCTTGAGCCCGACAATCCGGTCCAAGTGTCGATTGCGCTTGACGATGGGGGATCGGAACCTGAAATGACGGGGATCGTCGAAATCGCCGTCATCAGATCTGAAGAGCGCCTTGATGTGCCGAAGCTTCCCACGGCGTTGGAACCCGACAATCGTCAACGGGCATTGATCGACATCAATCGGCTCTTGATCGAGACGGTTCGCGACGCGTTGATTGTACGCAGCTAACGAATTCGAGCGGTGCAGCCATTTTCCAGCAGGTCGCTGCGCGCGACTTGGTCCTTCAGGGGGCTGACGCCCCCCCGCTCGCCGGGTTAAGTCAATCCGCTTTCTCGGCTGGGGAAGGATCCTGCTGCCGCGCGGCCTGCCTGACCTGCCTCGACTCGACAGCAGGCGGGTTCGAGTGACAATCGCGGCGGCTGCGCCTTTCGGCTAAACGACTGGTCAATGAGCGTGGTGATCGTGACCTCCTGAGAAGATCGGCGATTTCTGGTCGCCGCGGGCCCAGACATAGGCCAAGAGGTCGAGAATCTCTTCGAGGGTCAGCTTGTCGAACAGTCCCTTGGGCATGATCGAGGTTGCCGATTTCTGGCGCTCGGCAATGTCGGATACTTTAAGCACGAGCGGCTCGGCCTGCAGCAGCGGGTTCTCGACGATTTTGACGGTGCCTTTTGTCTCTTCGAGAATCAGGCCGCTGATGACCTTGCCTGCCTGGGTCTCGAACGTCCACGTCTGGTACTTCTCATTGATTTTTTCCGACGGATCGAAAATCTCCTTGAGAATGTCGAGCGGCTTCATTTTGTCGTCGAGTTTGGCCAGGTCGGGGCCGAACTCCTGTCCCGAACCGTTCAGCTTGTGGCAGGCGATGCAACCGGCAACCTGAAACATCTGCTTGCCGGTGGCGAACGAGCGGCCCTTCGCCAATTCCTCGAGTTGTCCGGACAGTTCTTCAAGCTTCCATTCCTTTCGCGGGCGGTTGAACTTCAGCAGTTCGTCGCGAATCGACAGCGGATGGGCGGCCAGATAGCCTTCGGGGTCGGCCAGATAATCCTCGAGATTTTCGACGACGTACAGCGCTCCGTACATGCGCCGCCAGTGGCCGGGATAGGTACAGACGAAAGGGTAAATGCCCGGCTCCTGCGGCACGGCGAAGTTCAGCTTCTGGGCCTGGCGAGGCTGCAGCAGTCGACTGGCCAGAAGGATTTGACCGGGAGCTTCGAGCGACGGAACATAGTGCCGCTCGAGCGCGCCCGGCTGGGTCGCCTGCGCCTCGGCCGCCAGCCCGACTTGTTCGAGCGCACCGGGCCGCACGATCACAAAATTGTGCGGCATGATGTCGGTGTTGTCGAACACGAATTCGACCGGCTTGCCGGCCTGAACGGCGACACGCTCGATGTCGTAGAGCATGCGGTCGGTCAGCGTCCCCACGCGGACAACCTGCACCCCCAGTTCGCCCAACTCGCGACGTACGGCCTTGGCCTCGTCGGCCGGCAAAAGCGCCGCCAGCGAATAACCGAATTGCAGCGCGCCGAGCGCCGCCGGACCGGTTCGCTCCTCGGTGGGCAGCTTGCGGATGTAACCCAACAGCGTTTCCAGCAAAGCGGGCGCCTGATCGGCGGGCCAGAACGACGCGGGAATGCGCTGCAGCGCCTCGATTGCCGCCGATCGGTCGGCATCGCGGGCCACAAACGGCGTCAGGGCTTTAAAGGTGGCTCCTTCCTGGCCGCGAACCGACGTCAATGCCAGCATCGCCGCCCATCGCAATCGGGTTGCGGGATCGATGCCGGCCAGCACAAACGCAACCGAAGGCTTGGGCGCCGCCTGATCGTGCTTCGCGAACACCTCGTTGCGCTTGGAATCCAACACTCGAATCGAGAATCCCTGCAGCCGCTGGCCCAGTTCACCGTCAACGCGGTTATGTACCACGATGGACTCGATCGGCGTGTCCTGACCCAGGTCCAGTTCCCACCACGGGTCCTGAGTGTTCTCTTCGGTGTGGGTCTGGCCGCCGGCGCCGTACGAACTGTCTTTATTGCCGTCGATGGCGCGCCGGGCATCCCCTCCGTGGGCCGTATTTTTCTGGGTGGCTTTGCCTTCCCGGGCCAGATTGCGACTGCCCAGCAGCACGTCGACCTCGGCGATTGTCAGGGTTTTGCGGCCGCGAAGCTCGACACGGACGAAGCGACCGGTCGGACCGCGTTCCAGTCCGGCCTGGTCGGCCAGCGATTTCGGCAGACCCTCCAGCAGCGGGCTGATTTTGGGATAGAGCGCCGCCCTGAGGTTGGGATCGGGAATCAGGGGAGTGGCGTTGACCAGGTCGGTCAGCGACTGAAGCGAGCGGTTGGCCAGTTCCCAGGCTTTTTCGATCGAATCATCGGCGGTCGCGAGTGCGACAAATGCCAATTCACGATTGACCGGCAGCGCGGCGGTCACAGCCATGTCTTCGAGTTCATTGCGGACGCGAGACAGGTCGTCCGGCTGACGGCCGCTGGCGAGCAAGCGCACGAGATCGAAGCCCACGCTTTCGTCGCGGTTGCCCTGCTGCCGCTCCTGGCTGCGAATCGCATCCAATAGCACTGCGACGTCAGCCTTCTTTTCGAGGCGGGCCAGAGCCGTGAGCGCTTCGCGGCGTTGTTCGTCGCGCAGGCCGGGGCGAAACAATAGTTCCAGCCCCACGCCGCGGCTCGGTTCACGCGCCAGCAGCTTCAGCAATTCGCCGGTCCCGAAGTTTTTCACCAGATACCGCAGTCCGGCGTCGCTGGTGACGCCGGTCGGCTTTCCCTCGGCCAGCGCCTTTTTCCAGTAAGGCTCAAGTGTCTTGAGCGTCTCATTGCGCGTGTAATCGAGGTACACGTCGGTCGGATGTTCCAGAGAAATCACAGGGACTTCGACCGCTTCGGCGACGGGAAAAAAGCTTGCCGCGCGGACCGCTTCGAGCCGGACGCGGGGATGGTCGTCGGCCGCGAGCTTCTTGAGCAGCTCGAGCGTGCCGGGCACCCGGTCGCGCCAATAGCACAGCACGCGAACGGCGGCCGACCGAGCGTGAAAATCAGGCGATGCCAGCACCTTGTTCAACAGATCGACGTTGACGACGTTGTGCGCCTGGTGCAGCCATAGCCCTTCGAGGACATGATGTTGATATTCAGGATCAGACTTGTTGAGTCCGGCCAGCCAGGTTTTGGCGGCGGCAATGACGTCGTCGGTCTTGCGGCCACTCAGTTCAATGCGTGCCCGGTCGCGTACGCGGGCCTCAGGCTCTTTGAGCAGTTCGAGCAGCGCGGGAAGGGGCTGCCCGGCGATTTTCGCGCGCTTCGCCAGGGGGCGGCCCGCATACGTCACCCGATACACGCGGCCGTGTGTGCGATCGCGGCTGGGGTCGCGCAGGTTGTGCTGCATGTGGCCGATGATCGGGTTCTGCCATTCGGTGAAATAGATCGCGCCGTCAGGCCCGATTTCAAGATCAGTCGGGCGGAAATTCGGGTCGGTCGACTGAAGGATCGGTTCGTGCTGGGTGCCGGCCAGGCTCGAGTCTTTGTCGGTGATTTCATACTGCAAAAGTCCCTGAAAACCGATGACGTTGCCGACGATCAGCCGCCCCTGCATTTCATCGGGAAAGTGCTTGCTCGAAAGATATTCAGTCCCCGGACAGGGACGAGTTTGCTGCTGGTAGACCTGCGGGCAGCCCGCATGCTTGTTGGGAAAATCGACATGCCCTGAAAACAGCACGCCGTGGTAGGGTTGCGCTCCGGTCCCGTCGTGAACGATGTCCTGCCCCCAGCGATCGAACGAGTGGCCGTGCGGGTTGGCAAAGCCGTACGAAACGAAGACGTCGAACTTCTGCGTTCGCGGTTCATAGCGATAGACGCCCGCGTTGGCGCAGCGCACGGGAGGCCCCCACGCCGTCTCGACCTGCGTGTGGTGAAACGTCCCTTCCTGAAAGTACAGCGCTCCACCGGGGTCGAGCACGAAACTGTTGAGGGCATGATGCGTGTCGGCCGAGTCGATTCCATGCAGCACGCGCACGCGCACGTCGGCCTTGTCGTCGCCGTCGGTGTCTTTCAGGAAAATCAAGTCGGGCTGTTGGCCAACGAACAATCCGCCGTTCCAGAACTCCAGCCCCGTCGGAACGTGCAATTTGTCGGCAAAGGTTTTACAGACGTCGGCATGGCCGTCGCCGTCGGTGTCTTCGAGAATCAGAATCCGATCATCCATCTCTTCTTTGGGTTTCCAGTGCGGGTACGAGGGCATCGTGGCGACCCACAGCCGCCCCTTCGTGTCGAACGCCATCTGCACCGGGTTGGCCAGTTCGGGAAAATCCTTTTCGGAGGCGAACAGATTGACTTTCATTCCCTCGGCGACCTGGATTTTTCCAAGGGCTTCGTCCCCCCCGTCGAGAAACAGGTGCTCGCCGTTGGGACCCGCGCCGGGCTTATTGGTAGTGACGGGGATGAACTCAGGCGTGTTGCCGTCGCTGATGCTGCGTTCGCCCCCCTGGGCGATGGCCCAGACGCTGCGGTCGCGGTTAGCCGTCATGACGTCGAGCACTTCGAGCTCACGCTGCATGACGACGCGGTTGGTCTGCCCCCCGACAAACGCCAGGTCGGCCCGTCCGCCGTAGATCGAATAGCCGTCGACGGTGCGGTAGCGGTTGTACCAGTAGAAGTTCTTGTCGATGACAGCGCGGCGGATTCTCTGCAGTGTCGACATCTCCCGGGAGAAGTTGTTGGAAAATAAATTCGCATCAATGACTTGCGCCAACAGTCGATCGCCGTAATCATTCAAGTGAACGCCATTGATCGTCAGCGGTCCCTTCGCATTCGCATCCGTCTTCGGGTGCATAACCCGAACGTAAAGGTCCAACGTGGGCTCGTACAAATCGACAAACAGCACGCCCGCGGCCGCGGCCACGTCGCGCATGGCCGCCGTGTATAGGGCAAGCCGGGCATTGTCGGCTTTGCCGTCGGGCAAGTTGCGATCGTGCAGGTCTTCATGCGCGATGGGCGAGAACAACACCAGCCGCGGGGCGCTCTTGCCGTTGTACTTCTGCTCGAGCGTGTGCTTGATGAAATTCGCAAGGTCGGTTTTGAATTGTTCGAGGCCCGCCTTGCCGGCGAAGGCTTCGTTGTAGCCGAAAAAGGCGAAAATCACGTCGGCCTGGCTGTGCGTGAGGTGCTCGTCGGGCGAGCCGAACCCGGCCGAACGCAGTCGCAGCGTCAGTTCGTCACCCGAATAACCCAGGTCTCGAAACACCAGTTCGAGCTTGGGAAAGCGACTGTAAAAAAACGTCTCGAGCCAGCCGTCGTGCTGCATCCGCTCGGCCAGCGTGTTGCCGACGAGGCAAATGCGATCGCCTTGCTGCAATTCGAGTTGTTTCGCCGGCTCGGCAGCGCGAAGCAGTTGAGTGCCAAACAGGGCCAGGCACAGAAGTGCCGAAAAACGACGAAGGAACAATCGACCAGCGGACTGCATGGATGCTTGCCTCAGGATGTACGGCGCGGTGAGCCGGAGGAGGGATTTCTGGATGAGCCACGTTCGGGATGATGCGACGAACCGTAAGGATACGGTTTGCCGAGAGACGGCGAAAGGCTCAGGCGGCGCAGGGCGGAACCGGCGCGCGCGGATCGGCGAGCGGGGGGCGTCAGCCCCCTGACGGGTGAATTTAAGCGCGACCCCGCATTTTTTTCGATTGCCGGCCGGTTCACTGACCCATCGGTGATGGCGACTTCATGCCGAAGCGCGACTCCATGCCCGTGTCGCAGCCGTCCATCGGTTTCGGCCGATACCGGCCGGCGGTAGAATGACTTTCCGGTCGGCTGTTGGACGATCGCTGATCGTTTCGCATCGGCAGTGTTGTCGCGAATCAACTGAAGCGGCAAACGAAATCGGGCGGTTTAAACGCAAGTTTTCCCTTCAGGGAGCTTACGCCCCCCGCTCGCCTGATTAACTGATTGTGTGCCTCAACCTGGAATTCCATTTTTGACACCCTCATCATGTCCACATCCGAATCGCCGCCCCCGCCTGACGGGCCGCTTTCGCCGGAAAAGCTGAAGCTGGCGCTCAAGGCGTTCAAAAAGCGTTTGAAGCTGACGCGGCTCGATGCCGAGTCGAGAATCGGTGTCGGTCCGATGAGCAGCGGCTCAACGTGGGGGATCGTCGCGATCATGCCCCCTAACCAGTATCCAAGAGCCGTCTGGGAGGAACTGGTCAAGCAAGGCAAACTCAAGAATGCCAGCCAGGGAATGTACTCGCTGGTCGAGCAATGACACGCTTCAGGGGGCTCACGCCCCCCGCTCGCCGGCGCAACGCATTCGTTCGCGCACAATTTGCTCGAGCCGCGACACGACCCCTGCCAGATCGTGATCGGACGTGTCGACGGTCACGGCATCGGGGGCGGGTTTGAGCGCGCCGTACTCGCGAAGTTCGTCGCGCTGGTCGCGGCTGGTCTGGTGTGCCAGGATTTCTTCCAGTGCGACCTGCTCGCCCCGCGCGGCATAGTCGCTCTGGCGGCGCAGCGCTCGCTGCGTGGGGTCGGCAATCAAAAAGAACTTACATTCGGCCTGCGGGAACGCGACGGTTCCCTGATCGCGGCCTTCGGTGACCACGTCTTTGCCGGCGGCAAGTCGGCGCTGCAGGTCGACCAGGTGCTTCCGCACGGCGTAGTTGCCGGCAACAAACCGCGAGTCGTGGGTGACCGCCGCGCTGCGAATGGCGTGCGAGACTTCGACCTCGTCGACAAAGACGCGGTCGGCGTCGAGCGCCAGATGCATGCGGCGAGCGGCGTCGGCGACGGCCGGTTCGTCCTGCAGGTTGATCTGCCGGTCGAGGCAATACCAGGTCACGGCCCGGTACATCGCGCCGGTGTCGAGAAACCGAAAACCCAGCCGCGCCGCCAGTTGTCGGGCGGCCGAACTCTTCCCGGCTCCGGCAGGTCCATCGATGGTAACGATCATAACGCACACAGACCAGCACGGGTTTCGGTGTGGTGCAACCCGAATGGTGGGCCTGCGCACGCTTCGCGAGCTGGTCCCACCCTACGTGAATAATCCGGTTTAATCAAAACGAACTTCGACGTCGGTGATTTCGTGGGCGGTCAGGTCGATCAACACGGCGTCGCCGTCGATCGAAAGGGCGTTGAGCGTATGGCCGCTCAGGTCGCGCTGCCGGGCGCTGCGTGGCGTCTGGAAACATCGAAGCCGCGTACTGACGGGGCGGCCCTCGGTCTCGACCAGGCGAATGGCGCAGCCGCAGCCCGTCGGGACGGGGGGGGTCGCGACGGGCTGCCACGAATCGCCGACGGGCGCCGGCTCGGGCAGCAGCGGGAACAGCCCCAGCATCTGCACGTTGCGGGACGACAGGTGAAAGAACCAACCGGCGGTGCCGGCGCGCGGCGGACCGGTTCGGGTCGGCACGACGACGGCGGGAACCTGTGCGTCCCAGGCCGCCTGCAGCGGAAAAGTCTGATCGTACGCGACGACAAATCGGAATTTGCGGCGGGTTTCGCGGGGCGCCACGAGAATGGTGTCGATCATCCGGGGACCGGTCTGCCGGTGAAACGGCAGGCCGGGGGTGACGATGGTCGTGCGTTGCTCGGGGGTCGCCAGTTCGATGTAGTCGGGGCTTTCGAAGCGCTCGTCGGTCGTCTCGTGGGCGCCGAGCATCACGGCGCGGGTGATCGAGGCGGTTTCGTCGTGCCAGGCGAAACGCGTCGCGAAATAGTTGTGCCAGGGTTCGGCGTCGGGCATGCGGTCGATGATCAGTTCGATGACGATTTCAACGATCGGCCGGCCGCGCCAGACGCGCAGCGTCTGCGTGAAGCCTGCCAGCCTCTGCTCTTGCTGCTGGTCGACGATTTCGCCGGTCGTGACCAGTTCGCCCAGGGTGGGGCCGGCGCAGGTCACGCGGCTCGACGTGCGGCGCATCTCGGCGTAATGAGTCTTGGTTTCTTCGGCTTCGTCGCCCGTCCCGGTGACGATCGTGCGCTCGCGCGAAAACCGGTAATTGATCTGCTGGCTCAGGCGGTTGGGGCTGCGTCCATACCGTTTGAGCTTGGCGATCCCCCCGGTGGTTTCATTGACGTGCACTTCGAAGAACTCATTGCGCAGCAGATTCTCTTCGGCAAGGGGGGGCGCATCCGGGCCGGGCTTCCACGCGGCAGGGGGTTCGCCTGCCGGGACCCAGACGAATCCGGCGCCCGGTACGTCGAGGGTCATTGCCGCACGCTGTTCGTCCCATTGCAGCCACGATTGTTCGCCGGTCATTTGCGGCGCCGGCTGCTTCCGGTCGAGTTCGACCGACACGATTCGGCGGAAGCCAAGCGGGTTGAAGACGAGATAACCGGGGCGGTCGCCCGCGCCCGTGAGGATCAAATCCGCCAGTTTTGCGGCCGATTGAGTGACGAAACCCTCAAGCTGTGATTCGACTTCAGCGACAACCGCTGCCTCGGCCTGATCGCCCAGCTCTTCGGTGGCGCGCTCGATCCCGGCAGACGCTGTGCCGTCCGGGGCACGCCCCCCCAGCACAGCCCGCAACCGCTCGAACCACAGGCCCGAATCGAGTCGCTGTCGACGCGCGCGGCGCGCGGCGTAGCGACCGACGGGATCGGCTTCTTCCCGGGCCACTGCCTGAAACAGGTAGGGGGTCAGGTACTCATTGGGTTTGTATTGGGCGTGCCGCGTGGGGTGATCGGTGTTGGTGAAGAAGTCGGTCAACGTGACGAATCGCCCGAGGACCGGCGCGTATTTCGACATCCGCCGCAAATCGTCGAAAAACGGAGATTGGCAGTCGGGCCAGCGGGCAAAGATCACCGCGGCGACGTGGTCGTTGTCCATCGATTCGGACATGCGATCGGGAAACCTCAAGACGCTGGTGGCCGCTTCGGCGGCCAGCGGAATTCGCGACAGGGCATCGATCGACGTGCCGTCGGTCCCTTCCCAGCGCAGCTTGCTGTGCTCGGCGTCGGGATAAATGCCGTCGTCGAGTACCGAATGGATGGCTCCGCGAAAACCGGCTTTCTTCAACAGTTGCGGCAACTGCGGGAAGACGCCGTACCGCCGCCGGCCCCAGACGACCGGTCGTCGGCCCAGTGCCTGCTCGACCTGTCGCTGCGCCTGTTCGAGCTGCCAGATCACCGAGTTCAGCGGCATTAATGGCAGGGGCAACTCGTTTAAGTCGCCGCAGACGACGTCAGCCGTGCCGCGTTCCCACGCTTCTTTGAGAGCCGCGAATTGTTCGGGAGCGCTGGTCGCGATCTCGGCCAGATCGCGGGCGGATGCCAGAACGCTCACCGGTTTGGGCGACAGCAGCGTCCGTTTGAAATGCGCATCGGCCAATCGGGGAATCAACAGGCACAAATCGAGCAGGTAGCAATCGACGGGATAGAACCGCTCGCGCGATTCGGCCAGAACGTCAAAGCACGACTTGAGGCGGGTCTGTGCGGTTTCGGCGTCGCCGGCCAGGGCCGCTTCGGCGGCGGCGACCGCCTCGCGCTGCAGATGGACTTCGTCAAGGTTGCTGAAATGCCGCATCTTGCGGGTCAGCAGTTCGATTTGCAAATAGCAGAATCCCAGGGCCATGAAGTCGGCAGCCAGCTCAGGATCGCAGGGGGGCGATTCGAGCGGGGCCAGAGCCGCAGCAACCATTTCGCCCCGATCCGACAGGCCGCGGACAACGGTGCAACCTTCTGAGCCGACGCGCTCGGCCCATCCGGCGGGGAGCCAGCTTTCACAGTTCATGGGGAGAAAGATCAGACGCGGCTGCGTCGAATCGGGGGGATCGTCGGCCCGATGCCATCGCGGCAGGACTTTGGCCGACGCGAGCAGTGCCGGATGCCACGCGACGGCGAACGAATTGAGCAGCGAAGCCGCTTCCGATTCCGGCAATTCGGCCGGAAAATCTTCGAGGCTGTGGCTGGGAATCAGGACGATCAGGTCTTCGTACGGCATAGTTCACGATCTTATCGGCAAATTGTGGAATTCCGAAGCGTCTGCGATAGAATGCAGGCCCGATCGGGAACTTTTTGGTGGGAGAGCACGTCAAAACCATGATCGAGCGTCCGGTAATTTTGGATGCGGGTTGATTGCGCGGTGCCTTGTTACCCCTGACCGTGAACCGTGACCCTGAACCGTGACCCTGGCGATTGGCGAGGCACCGGTTGTGCGGGTTGATATGAAAACGCGGTTTGGCCGGTAAAAACATTTCACTGTTTCCGGTTGACGGCGCTGGAAATGCTTTGTTAGCTTTCGTTTAGGTGCAAACATCTCTGTGTGGCGGGTTTCATCGCATTCGACGACGGGCAGATTGACTACTGGCAGATTTCGTTTCCATTGATTTTTGTCGTTCGCATCGGGCTGAGAATCAGACTCCAGGAGCGTGAGCGTTATGGCCGACATTCGCGGCGTGTGGGGCATTGACATCGGGCTGGCCGGGCTGAAGGCGATTCGCCTGGTGTATGCCGAGTCGGCCAAGCAGGTTCTGGCGACGGCCTTCGACTATGTGCCGCACCCCAAGATTCTCAGTCAACCCGACGCCAACCCCGACGAATTGATCGCGCAGGCGCTCGATACGTTTTTGTCGCGCAACCCCCTCGCGGGCGATGGCGTGGCGATTTCAGTTCCCGGTCAGACGGCGCTGGCGCGGTTCATCCAGTTGCCGCCGGTTGAAGCGAGCAAAGTCGTCGAGATCGTGAAGTACGAAGCGCGGCAGCAAATTCCCTTCGCGCTGGAAGAAGTGATTTGGGATTACCAGCCGCTGGGGGGCGGTGTCGAAGAAAGCGGCTTCATGCTCGACGCCAAAGTCGGTTTGTTTGCGATGAAGCGCGATCAGGTGCAGCAGCACTTGGCGCCGTTCCTGGCGCGAAAGGTTGAAGTCGACCTGGTTCAGATCGCGCCTTTGGCCCTGTACAACTACCTGTGTCATGACCGGTTCGGGGTCGCGCCGGGCCGCGCCGCACCCGACGAAGAAGAAGACCATACGCTGCTATTGGACATGGGGGCCGACAACACCACGCTGCTGGTGTCCAATGGCAAGGATATCTGGATTCGCAACGTCCCGCTGGGGGGCAACCACTTTACCCGCGCCCTGACGAAGGAGATGAAGTTGACCTTCGCCAAGGCCGAGCATTTGAAAGTCAACGCCACGAAGTCGCCCGACCCCAAAGCGGTGTTTCAGGCGCTGCGGCCGGTATTCAACGATTATGTGTCTGAAATTCAGCGCTCGATCGGGTTCTTTTCGAGCGTCAATCGCGAGGCCAAGATCGGCCGGATCGTGGGGGTCGGCAACGGGTTCAAGCTGGCGGGATTGCAGAAATTCCTGCAGCAGAACCTGCAAATGGATGTCGAGCGTGTCGATTCCTTCCCGGCCCTGGCGGGAGATTCGGTCGTCAACGCTCCGCTGTTCCAGGAAAACCTGCTGAGCTTCGCCGTGCCCTACGGGTTGGCGCTGCAGGGGCTCAAGATCACGCGGGTCCACACGTCGCTGCTGCCTCCCGAGATCACGACCGCGCGAATGATCCGTAAAAAGAAGCCTTGGGCGGTGGCGACTGCGGCCCTGCTTCTGCTGGGGCTGGCGACGTCGACCATGGGTTACTCGCACGTCTGGAATATGGTCAGCACCAATCGGTTCGGTGAGGCGGAAACGAAGGCCAAGGGAGTGATTGAACTAAAGACGTCCCAGAAATCGGCCTACGATAAAGAGGTCGCCGGCAATAAAACCCTCAAGGACAATCTCAACGCACTGGTGGCCGGCGCCGACGGACGCACGCAGTGGCTGGAGCTGTATAAAGCCATCAACGCCTGTCTGCCGCGCGATTATGGAGTGGCCGCCGAAGAGCCCGATCCGACCAAAAAAAATCGCATTCGGATCATGAAAATCTCGGCTGAAAAAACGGATGATCTGGGGACGTGGTTCAAAGGGCTTGCTCAGGATTCGACGATCCACATGCGGGCCGACGAGAGGGCCAAAGGGCCGACCGGCCCCGGCTATATCGTTCGCCTGCAGGGCAAGCATTTTCACTCCGAAGAGGAAGTGATGATGCGTGGTGTCAACTATGTTGCGGCCACGTTTCTCAATAAAGGTCTTCAGCAGTGGAGCGTCGAACAGGTCGATCTGATCAGCGAGCAGCCGACGGGGCTCGTCGTGCCTGTGGGAAAAATGGGGATCTCGCACGCGACGATTGCCAGTTCGCTGCCGACTTCAGGTGTGATTTACTACGAAGGGGGCCCGGGGACCGGCCGAGGTCTGGGAGGCCCTGGAGTCGGGGGTGCAGGAGCTGGGGAGGCCGGTGTCGGTACCGATGACGATGGGCCTGCGGCGGGCCTCGCCCCCGTCGCGGCGGGTGTCCGTGGCGGCGGCGGACGCGGCGGCAAACCGGGGAAGAAGGGGGGGGGTGCGAAACGCCCCGAACTCGATATTGAAGGTGACGCCTCGAAGGGCCGCGAGATCAAACAAACCGAGTTCTGGATCGAGTTTGCCTGGAAGCCGATTCCCGAAAAGGATCGGACAGAGACCGACCCGAATGTCAAACCGCCGGAAGGACCATCGGGTGCCGTTGCGGAAGGGAGCGCGAAGACGCCTGCCGCAGCGGGCGGGGCGCCTGGATCACCGAGTGCGAAAACAGGTGCTTCCACACCGACAGGCGCCGCAGCAGGCCCGGCACCAGGTGGCTCGCCCGCTGGTGGTGCAGCACCCGGCGGGCAACCGGCCGGTGCTGTGCCGGGTGGCGCAGTAACGCCAGTCCAGCCGCCTGCAGGTGGCCCCGATCCAACGGGTCAGAGTCCGGCGGGTAAGAAACCGCCGGGGGGTTGATCGGTGCCGATTGCGGGCCGAATGGGCTGCGTTTGTGGTTTAGCATCCAGTTTGATTTCACGGACAACGATTCTCGACCTTCGCCACGCTCACAAGCCCCAATTTCAAAATTCCCAATTTCAGAATTTCCGGTGCCGTCATGGATAAGCTCAAACAGGTTTTGCAATATAAATTCTGGATTCTTCTGGGACTGGCGATCATTCTGCCCTTCGTGGGCTGGGTGACGGCGCGATCGGGGTTGATCTCCGAGGCCGTGGCGCGAACCAAAACGCTGAAAGACATCGACGACAATCTCAAAATCATACCCGACGATCCGAACTCCGACTGGTCGCGACAACTGGCTGAACTGAACAAGGTCCAGCAGGCCGAAGTGCGTGCGGCCTGGGAAGAGTTGTACGAGCGCCAAGCCCCCTTGATGGATTGGCCCGCGGAGGTCGATCCCAGCAAGATTGCAAGTGTCGATCTCAGCAAGGTTGAGGCAAGGCAACTGGAAACCTACCGCACGATTTACGCCAGAGAACTCGAAAAGATCCGACGGCTGGTCAAGCCGATCGATGTCAATAAAAGCGGGGTCATCGAATTTTCGGACGGTGTCTTGACGAATTTGCATCGGGAACTGGAATGGACGATGCGGCCTCCGTCGGCGAAACAGGTGGCCGATTCGCAGGAAGATTTGTGGCTGCTGCGGAGCCTGTTGAAGTCGATCGCCAATGTCAACAAGAATGCCACGTCGCAGTTCGACGCGCCGATTCGTGAGATTGTCGAATTGGTGCTTCGCGGCGGAACGTCCAAGGGAGCCGCCGGGTCCGCGAAACCGGCGACGACCGCCGGTAGCGCCGCCCCAGGAATGAAGGCTGGCATGGGGGCTTTAATGGGAGGGCCTCCGGCTGCCTTGGGAGGCGCTGAAGCGGGGGGCGGGGGGGCCGTGGGCGGGCTGGATAATTCGGCCAGCTTCAATCCGGATGCCGAGATCGGTGCCGAGCGCGCAGCCGAACCCGAAAAGGGAACCGCCTCCGCCAAAGACAAAGAGGCGCCGAAAACAACCGGTCCGGGGGCGACTGCCAGCGCGACTTCGATGTCGGCGATGATGGCCGGCCAGGGTGGTGGTGCCATGGGAAGCAGCGGAGCGGCCGCCGGCATGTCGAACATGGATCGCTATTTCGAGAAAAAGGACCAATGGAAAACGCGGGCCTTTTACCTCGAAGTCGTGATGGATCATCGCCGGGTGCCCGAGTTGCTGGTCGAATTGTCGAACGGCGATTGGCCCGTCAAGATCCTGCACGTTCAACAGGCTGACTATCGCGACGAAGAACTCGCACCGGCCGAATCGGGGAGTGGCGCTTCGCCTGGCCGGGGCGGGGCCGGTGCGGCCGGGATGGCGGGCATGGCGGGCATGGCGGGCATGGCGGGCATGGCGGGCATGGCGGGCATGGCGGCCAAGGCGGGGCGCGGGGGTGGAGGTGGGGGCATGGCCATGTCCGGCCGTGGCGGGGCCGGGGCCGGGATGGCGGGCAAAGGCACGCGAGGCGGTGCGACGTCCCGTCCGCGGCCCCAGGCAGACCCTGACGGCGACGGCGACGGCCCTGGCGTGGGTCGTGCAGGTTTGGGAGGTATCGGGGGTGCCGGGGGTGGCGCTGCTGGTGCCGGGGGTGGCACAGGCAGCGAATCGTCGGCTTACGACGACTTGAATCTGGCGAACGTCGCCATACTCGGGCTGATCACGATTTTCAATAAGCCGCCGCCGGAAGTGACGACCTCGAGTGCCGCTCTCCCTGGTACAAACCCGGCGACCGGCAATCCGCCGGCGGGGAGTGCTCCGACCGCCCCGGCCGGAGCGGTCGCGGGTGCCGCCCGGAGTGGATCCGCGGCGGAAACGCCCGTTGAGGCTGACGAATCGGCCGACGAAGAGATGGCCGACGAGGCCCGGACCGATCCGGCGGCGGATGCCCCCGAGGGTGATGCGACAGAGAAAACCGACGAGCCGTCGGACGATTCTTGAGGGTAGGCCCGTTACCGAATGGGTCGGCGACGACTGGTGGGTCGGCGACGATTGGCCCTTTCGACTGTGCGACAGGTTGATCGATCGTTGAAAGTGCCCCGAAAAAACGACAGGCGTCCCGTAGTCAAGGCGAGGAGTTGAGCATGAGCAATCTGATGGCGAAAATCAAAGTTTTCGACTACAAGGCGTTCTTCCTTCAACACGGCGAAAAGATCGGCATGGGGGCCGCCGGCGCGATCGTGCTGGGTTGCCTGGGGCTGACCAACTGGAGCAGCACCTTCGCCGAATCGCCGCTGATGATGCAGGAGAAGGCGGCAAAAATGGACAACGACCTTCGCGCCAATCGCTGGCCTGAGGCGAAGCAGGGAGACTTCGCTCCCGTCCCGGCGATGCGTGAAGTGACCCGGCTGACGAAGCCGATCGAACTGGCGGCCTTCGATCACGACATCCCGCTCTCGCCGAAGTTGCACATGACCCGCACGGCCGCCGACGAGCCGAAGGTTTTGCCTCCGGTCGACCTGCGTGCGAAGCCGGTCGAATTTGCCTTGTTGCTGCGGGGGCCCGACGTGCCCGCAACCGTGGGAAGCGGCGACGACGAGCCGACTCCCACCCGCCCCTCGGCGCCGGCGACCTCGGCGACCAAAGCCGGCGGAAAGGACAAGAAGGGTTCGAAAGGCGGAACCTTGACGATTGGCGGGATGTTGCCCATGCCCGGCATGAAGTCCGGCACGGAGGATGGCATGTCGTCGATGATGGGGCTGATCGGCGCCCAATCGGGTGAAACCAAAGGCTACCAGGCCGTGGTTGTGACCGGCGTCGTCGAGCGTCGGCAGCAACTGGAACTTCTGAAGAACGCCGTGCACCTCGAGATGCCCGCGCAGGCGGCGGCTTTGCTGGAGTATCTCGATTTCAAAATGCAGCGGCAAAGAGCGGTTCCGGGGGGCGATCCCTGGGCCGATCCCTGGCAGGACCTCGATACCAGTTTGACGTTCGACATCTTCGAAACCGAAGTCGCCGAGCATGACGCCGACCTGGTGGCGGCGGAGCACCAAAGCAATGTGTATACCTCGCCACTGCCACGACGACTCGATGCCGATTGGGATTACGAGCAAGTCGGCCACCCTCGCATTCCGGCGCTCGATTCGGAAGAGCGTGAAAAAGAGGCGCTGACCAATGCCGCCGCCGCCGAGTTGGCCGGCGACGACGATGAAGACGAGGCCAATAAGCCGCGCCGCGGATACAGCAAGGCCGCGCGCGACCCGAACGCCCTGCGGTCGCGTGCTGGTGGGGCGGGCAGTTCGAACATGCTGGACATGATGTCGAAAATGGCCGGCTCGGCCGGGATGAGCGCGATGGCGGGGGGGGGCGGCGGCGGGATGGGGCGGCCCGATGCCATGAAGACGGGAAGTGCCGGCATGATGCCGGGCAGCGGCATGATGCCGGGCAGCGGCATGATGCCCGGGAGCGGCATGATGGGCATGATGTCGGGTATGGGGTCGGGAAGCGGTTTCAACGCCAATCTCAGCATCGGCGCCAGCCTGGTTCTGTTCCGCTTCTTCGATTTCAACGTCACCCCGGGAGCCTGCTACCGCTACCGTGTGAAGCTCGTAATCAGGAATCCCAGTGAGAACCAGGCATTCGTCAGCAGCACCGATGTCGCGATCGGAGAAGAACGCTCAAGCCAGGAATGGAGCGCGCCGTCGACCCCCGCCGTGGTGCCCAAAGATGTACACTATGCGCTATTCAAAATCTCGAAGCGCGGCGGCGGCCGCCGCGACGGCGCCGTGCTCAACGTCGTCCAGTTCGACACCAACGTGGGGTCATTGATCGCCGACAAGCTCAAGTTGCTCTACGGCCAGTACGTCGAGGGCCGGCAGAAGACCAGGCATTTGCACCCCGATCTGATTTCGCCGCAGTTGAAAGAAGAGGAAGTCACGTTTACCAGTGAAGAGATTCTGGTCGACTGTCTGCCGGGCCCGGCGCTGTCCAGTGCGTTCGTGCAGGATTTGAAAATGAACGAAAAGGACTTGAAGCGGATGGTCGACGGCGGGGCCCTCGATCAGGCCGTGACGGTTGACCGCTTCGGTCGCATCGTCGCGCTCGATGCCGACTCGAGTTCCCAGATGCGGCCGTATCAGCAGCGGTACGACGAGCAGATCAAAGACCACGAAGCGAACGCCGCCACGAGTGCCGTTCCCAGCGGCGGCCAGATCTACGGCGACAGTCAGGGTGGCGCCTCGGGTGCCGACGGGAAGTCAGCCGGTAAAAAGGGACGATTCAGCAGCGGACTCAAGAAGGGTGGCGGCAGTGGGATGGGAATGGGAATGGGAATGGGAATGGGAATGGGCGGCGGAACGATGCCCGGGGGTGGGATGATGCCCGGCAGCAGCGGAATGATGCCCGGCAGCGGAACGATGCCCGGTGCTGGTGGCAAAAAGCCGGGCGGTAAGGGTGCCGGTCGATCGAATTGAAGAGGTCGTTCGCCCCGACACCACCCGTCAGTGGTTCTGTGCGGCAGGTCGGGCGTCGGTATCATGAGGCAACGGCGCGAGACCCTCTGCTGCGGGCGGCAGCGCGATAGCCGCTTCGCCCTCTCGCGGCAAGTGCATCCCCGAATCGGCGATGCGGGCCGACGATCGGGCTTTGTCGGTCGTCGGGAGTGGTGCCTCAGAGCCGAGTTCACTCAAAATCAGTTCACGCAGTTCGGCGGCGATGAAAAACGATCCCGTCGCACAGATCAGGTCGTCCGGCCCGGTCAGGCGTCGTGCCAGCTTCCAGGCGCCGGCGGGGTCGGCTGCCGTGTGCAGCGGCCGATCGCCCAGGCTTCGCGCCAGGGGAAGTAATGTCTCGACCGGAAGATTCCGCGGATTGTTCTGGAAGCTGGTCAGCACGACACAGTCGAATCGCGGCAAAAGCTGCCTGAGCATTCCCGAGACGTCTTTGTCGCCCGTCGAGGCAAAAATCAACAGCCGCCGTCGCGCGGGAAAGCTTTCATCCAGCGTCTTGAGCAATGCGGCGACGGCAGCCCAGTTGTGCGCGGCGTCGACGATCACAGTCGGCCGGCGGGCGACGACCTCAATTCGACCGGGCCAGCGGAGATTGCCCAGTGCACTGGCGACGGCCGGGGCCGCGATCGCCCAGCCCTGTTCGTCGAGCAATTCGAGGGCGGCGACGGCGCAGGCGGCGTTGGCCGCCTGGTGCTCGCCGACGAGGGCCAGGGGCAGCCGGTTCCAGTTTCGTCGCCAGGTGCGCACCGAAACGTGTGGCAGGGCGTCACCGGTCGGCACTTCATACGCGTAGCTGAAATCGCGACCCAACTGCCGCAATGGCGCCCGTTGACTCGCGCACACCTCGGCAATCACTTCCTGCGCCTCGGGGGCAGTGACGCCCGAAACCACGGGGATTTGCGGCTTGATGATTCCCGCCTTCTCGCGCGCAATCTGTTCGATGCGGCTGCCGAGCTGGCGGGTATGGTCGCGGCTGATCGTCGTGATCGCCGTGACGGCCGGACGGCAGACATTCGTGGCATCGAGCCGCCCCCCCATTCCGACTTCGAGAACGGCGATTTCCGCGTGCATGCGGCGGAAATACAGCCAGGCCATGGCGGTGGCGATTTCGAAGTACGTGGGGCTCATCCGGCCGGGGGTTTCGTCGAGAGCTGCGACTGAGCCGGCCGCCAGATTGACCAGCTCGGCCAATTGCTCGTGCGTGGGAATCACGCCGTCGACGGCCATCCGCTCTTCGAACGCCGCAAGGTGCGGCGACGTGAACAGCCCCGTCCGGCGACCGGCGGCGGTGAGTGCCGCCGCGATGAACGCGGCCGTCGAGCCTTTGCCTTTCGTACCCGCGATATGCACCACCGGCAGCCGCAACTGCGGGTTGCCCAATCGCGCCAGCAGATCGCGCATGCGGTCGAGTTTGAAATCGTCGACCGAGTACAACGCTCCCGAGAGCCGCTCGTAGTTGACGCGGCTGAACAGAAACTCGATCGCCTGCTCGTAGTTTTCGGCCCTGGGAATCATTACGGGGGGGAACATTACGGGGCTGTTTTCAGGGCTTTGATCCGCAACTTGCGAAATTCGACTTTGAGGGGCGGTCCCGAGTGGACCTGCAGGGCGATCACCCCCGACCGCGCGATCTGGTCGTCGCTCTCGCGGTAGTCGACCGTTTTGAGACCGTTGATTTCGAGGGTGATGTTCGGCCCATCGGCTCGAATCACATAACTGTTCCAATCGTCGGGCTTCAGGACTTTCTCCAGTTCGGCCGGGGCCTCGACCAGCACCTTGTTGCGGCGACTCTCGTCGTACAGGCAGCCCCAGTATTTTTCGCCGATGTCGGCCTGATACCCCGACACTTCGTGGTTGTCAGGCACACGCTCTGAACGAAACTGCACGCCGGTGTTGCCTGCTCCGCGATGCAGCTTGAACTCCAGCCGCAGTTCGAAATCGCCGTAGCGTTTCGTTGTGGCCAGAAACTCGTTGTGTTTGATGCCCGGCGAATCGCCGACGATGGCGCCGTTCTCAACTTTCCAGAGCTGCTTGTCCCCTTCCCAGCCCTCGAGCGACTTGCCGTCGAACAGGGGCACGAAACCGGGTTCGTCGTCGCTATCGGCCGCTGACACGGCACCCGGATCTGGTGGCAGCGCGAGACCGGACGACAGCGCAGCGCCGACAGCAGCAACAACCACGAATCGGTTCAGGGACTTTCGGAACATATCAGTCGCCTCGGTTGCGGATCAGTGCGGAAGCAAGGACCGTCAGAAACAGAGTATATCCGGAACGCGGTGAGCGGCCCAGTTTCGCGGTCGAGCCGACGATCAATCGAGCCGACCCGAAGTGAGAAAACCACGGATTTCACGGATGTGCCTGGCGACCCGTAGGGTGGGACCAGCTCGCGCAGCGTGCGCAGGCCCACCATTCGCGCTCGGCTGTGTAGCGATCCGAATGGTGGGCCTGCGCCAGCCGCGCGATTGCCGGGAAGGCGGTTCCTGATTCAAATGGTATTGCGGCAAACCACGCCCCGTTATGGCTGGCTTGTCCCACCCTACATCATTACGTCACGGCCGCGTGGATTCCCGCTGGATTTCAGGCCACAGTGCGGCAAACCACAGGAGTGCGGCGCGGCGCTGGCCGATGCCGCTGAAATGTCGGCGCGTCATCGGGCCGCCGCGGTTCTCGCCGCCGAGCGTGTCGGTGTCGGGTCCGGGACGAAAGCCCGGCAAACGGCACAGTTCGTCGATGGCGGCGCGAATTTTGCCTTCACCCGCCGGGTCGTTGTAGACGGTGGGGTGCAGCGTCGATTTCGCGAGCAGCCAGGGAGGCTCGAAATCCCATTCATTGGCCAACTCGGCCCGAATCGCGGTAAGGTGCTTGACGTAGGTTTCCGTCGAGACTTTTTCGATCACGTCCGATTCTCCCTGCTGCCACAGCACCGCCCGAAAGCGGCCGGTTGTTTTGCCGGCAGCCGCGAGATTTTGATACAGCGTTTCGCCGGGAAGCCACTGGCGCGAGGCGGTCCCCCCCACCGCCACGTTGACGAACCCGACCGGCACCCGCAACAGCGGCACGAGCATGTCTCCCAGGGGGGGCCAGATCGTCCCCCCGGTGCCGGTGTTCGGCTGAGGGTCGTGCGCGATCCGCCACGATTTCTTCGCCACGTCGTACGCCGTCACGCGACCGTGTCGTTCTTCGACCTTCAACAATTCGTCGTTGGCCCCCTCGGCGTACGACTGGCCGGCAACGATCAATACCTCGCCCACGCCGATCGGCTGAACGTGTGCCGTCGCCGGCAGGGCATCGCCCTTGCGTGTACGCAGTTCCAGGCGATACCAGCCGCCGGCCGCGATCCGAACGGATGCCACGAATTCGTCGTCGACGGTCTTGCCTTCGACGGCTGTCCAGTCGGTGCCCCGTCCATAGGCATCGGCGAGCGGGACGACACGGTAGTCCGCGTGCGTCACGTCGGTTCTCGGCAGACGCGCGGCGACCGGCACATCGGCGAAACCGAGGACCGGCCCACCCGGCTGATGTTCGTGTGCCCGGGCCGGTTCGTAACCCTGCCGCTGGATGACTTGAAACGGTTGGGGAATGCGCACGCCGTTCTGTTCAGGCAAAACGTCAATGGGGTCGGCCAGGGCGAACGATCGCCCTGCGCTCAGGGCGACGAGAGACATCAAAAGCGAGCGGAAAATAACAAAGTTGCCGTGCATGGATGACGGTCCTCAAGCGTGGAGAGAGAGAAATTCCGGTCCGAAGGAATGTATTTTCCAGTGGGTGCGAATCTGCAAACTTAAGCACTCAACAGGCCTGCCTCGATCTGGTAAACTGACGATTCCGCGTGTCTTCGGACGGCAGGTTGCAGGCAGTCGCGATTCGTGGTGTAAGTACGGCAATATGTCAGGTTCAGCGGCCAGACTCAATTCAGCCCGGAGGGCGGCATCAAAAAGCAATGTACTTTTCCCCCTGAATGAATTATGCCCAGCAGCGAGCCGGCCTATCAGCAGTGCCTGAATCCCGATTGCAACGCCCGTTTTTCCATCGGAGAAACGCTGACGCGCTGCCCGGAGTGCTGCGACCTGCTGGATATCGAATACGACTGGGATCGGCTGCCCGTGCCCCGCAGCCTGCGCGACTTCGAATCGCGCTGGGGACGCCGCAACGAGCCTCTCGAATTCAGCGGCGTCTGGCGATTTCGACAACTGCTGCCGTTCGCTCCCGAGAATCAGATCGTCACGATCGGCGAAGGGCAGACGATTTTGCAGCAGGCTCAGGCTGTAGCCCGGTACTGCGGGTTGCCGGCCGATGGGCTGTACCTGCAATACGAAGGGCTGAATCCCTCGGGCAGCTTCAAAGACAACGGGATGACCGCCGCCTGCACGCACGCGCACATGGTCGGTGCGAAGCACGCCGCCTGTGCGTCGACCGGCAATACCAGCGCCTCGCTGGCGATTTTCGCCAGTGCCACGCATTTGTTTCGCGTGATCGTGTTCGTGGGAAGCGGGAAGATTGCCTATGGCAAACTGTCGCAGGCACTCGATTACGGTTCGAAGACCCTGCAAATCGCCGGCGACTTCGACGACGCCATGAGCCAGGTTCAGGCCGTCTGCCGCGAGGAAAAGATCTACCTGTGCAACAGCCTGAATCCGTTTCGGCTGGAGGGACAAAAGACGATCATCTACCGCATTCTCGAAGCGCTGCGGTGGGAAGTTCCCGATTGGATTGTCGTTCCCGGCGGCAACCTGGGAAATTCGAGCGCGTTCGGCAAAGCCTTAATTGAGCTGAAACACCTGGGATTGATCGACCGCCTCCCGCGACTGGCGATCATCAACGCGCGGGGGTCGAACACGCTGTATCGGTTGTGGGAACAGCAGGGGCTGCGGTGGTCGGGTGGACGTCCCGATCAGGAGATCATCGACTCATTTTTCGATGAGATGGATCAGTCCGGCCGCCGGGCTTCGACGCTGGCGACCGCGATTCAGATCAATCGCCCCGTCAATTTGAAGAAGGCATTGCGGGCCCTCGATGCTTGCGACGGCGTGGTGCGCGAGGTCAGCGACCAGGAAATTCTGGATGCGAAAGCCCAGGTCGGGTCGGGGGGGTTCGGCTGCGAGCCGGCCAGTGCAGCCAGTGTTGCCGGCACGAAGCTGTTGCGCGCCCAGGGGGTGATCGCACCGGGCGACAAGGTCGTGTGTATCTTGACCGGCCATCAGCTCAAAGATCCGACGACGACCGTCGCCTACCATGCCGCCGACGAAGAGCAGTTCGACCGGATCCTGGGAAGCCAGGGGGTTCACGCGGCGCCGTTCGCCAATAAACCCGTCTCCGTCGCCAACGAACTCGATCAGATTCTGGAAGTGATTCGCAGCAGTAGGTAGGCGGCCCAGCTTCATGCTCGCGAGATGGCGAACGTTAATCGAAGCGATTCACGCAGCACCGCAGCAGTGCGTGGTCGTCGTCACCGGCGGCGGGGCGTCGGCCATCGCCGACCTGCTGGTCGTGCCCGGCGGGTCGCGAACGGTTTTGGAAGCGGCGGTCCCCTACTCGTCGGCCGCGCTGACCGAATGGCTGGGCAAGCGTCCCGAGCATTTCTGCTCTGAAGAAACGGCGCTGGCCATGGCGGTCGTGGCGTACGAACGGGGTTGCCGGCTGGCGGCCGCCGAGTCGAGAGCCGCCGCGTCCAATGCATCCGTTCCCGAGGATCCGAAGCGTCCTGCGAGGCCCCCTCCGGCAATCGTGGGGCTGGCGTGTACGGCGTCGCTCGCCAGCGATCGTCCCAAAAAGGGAGATCACCGTTGTCATATCGCCGCGCAAACGCTGAACGCGACCTGGAGTTCGTCGGTGGTGCTCGAGAAGGGCGCCCGCGATCGGCCGGGTGAGGAATCCGTCGTGGGGCGGTTAATTCTGCGTCAACTGGCGCGGCTGGCGGCCATTCATCCGCTGCCTGCCGCGGGACTGCGCCGTTCCGAGACGATCGACGAACAGCAAATCGTCGCCGCGCCGCTGCTTGTCGACTTGCGACAGAAACGGTGCGCAGTTGTCTGGTCGTTTCCCCGTCAGCTCGCCGGCGGGAAACGCCGGCCTGAGAATGCGGATTGGCCTGCGAAAGCGTCCGGCGAGGCAGCGGACGGCTGGGGATTGTCGGACGGTGCCGGGCTCGAAACGTGCGGGATCGTTCGACCAGGGGGCGTCCTGTGCGGAGCCTTCAACCCGCTGCATTTCGGTCATCAGGAGCTGCGCGCGGCCGCCGAGCGACAACTGGCCGGACCGGTCGCTTACGAAATGTCGCTGCACAATGTCGACAAGCCGCCGCTGGATTATTTGACGATCGAGCGGCGGCGGATGCAGTTTACCGAGCAACCGCTGGCACTGACCGCCGCGCCGACGTTTGCCGAAAAGGCGCTGGCGCTGCCGGGAATGACGTTCGTCGTGGGAGTCGACACGGCCGAGCGGATCGTGGCGCCGCGGTACTACCACGATAGCGAACCGGCGATGCACGACGCGCTCTCGCAGATTCGCTCGCAGCGATGCCGATTTCTGGTTGCCGGCCGGAAGCAGGGCGACCGCTTCATAACGCTGGGTGATATTTCGCTGCCGTCGGGTTTTGCCGACCTGTTTGCCGAAATTCCACCGCAGGCGTTTCGGGCCGATGTCTCGTCGACCGAACTGCGCGCGAAGTCGTGAAGTTCAATTCCTGGTTTAATCACCCCTGGACGACCGGGTTGCTCAATGTCCCGATACCGCTGATGTCGATGGAAACCAGGTCGCCGGCGACCAGGGAAAACTCGTTGGGGGGGACGATGCCCGTCCCGGTCAGCAGAATCACGCCGTCGGGAAAGCTGTTGTCGCGGAACAGCCAGTCGATCAGTTCGTCGAACGAGCGCTTCATCTGATCGAGGTGCGTTTCGCCGCGAAAGACTTGTGTCCCATTTCGGTGAATGACAAGCGTGATGCAGGTCGCCGCCAGGTCGAGCGGCTGTTCGGGAATCAAGATGCACGGCCCCAGCGCGCAGCAATCGTTATAAAGCTTGGCCTGCGGCAGGTAGAGCGGGTTTTCGCCTTCGATGTCGCGGGCGCTCATGTCGTTGCCCGCCGTGAACCCGACCAGTTTGCCGGCGGGCGAAATGACGAGCGCCAGTTCGGGCTCGGGGACCGACCATTTCGTATCGGTGCGAATCCGTACCGGCTGCCCGGGGCCGGCGACCCGCCGCGGCATGGCTTTGAAAAACAGCTCGGGCCGGGGTGCGGTGTAGACCCGGTCGTAGTGCGAGGCCGCCGACTCTGATTCTTCCATCCGCGCCACCTGGCTGCGCTTGTACGTCACACCGGCGGCCCAGACTTCCTGGTGGTCAAGCGGCGCCAGCATTCGTACCTGCGGCGTGGCGATCAACGTGGCGTTGGCGTCGAACAGCGACCGCACGCGCTCGATGGGATTGTCGGAATGCAACAGATCGCTCAAGCTGCGGCACTCTTTCGACCAGGCGACGA
The DNA here is from genome assembly GCA_009691905.1 of Planctomycetaceae bacterium. Classification (GTDB taxonomy): domain Bacteria; phylum Planctomycetota; class Planctomycetia; order Planctomycetales; family Planctomycetaceae; genus SIAF01. The sequence continues at coordinate 27,814 of SIAF01000011.1, forward strand.
CGTAGACGCCATCATCGACGAGCACGGCGACCCGCTGCTCACCACCGGGCAATTCGACTTTTGCGAGTTTCATGTCTACAGCATCGTGTGCGATACGGTGTTTCGCAATGCTGCCAGTGTGTTTTCGATATCGGCCGGCAAAGGGGCTTCGAACTCCACCGGCTGGTCGGTTACGGGGTGGCGAAATGCCAGTCGGTAGGCATGCAATGCCTGCCGGGCAATCAACAGATCGGCCTGGCCGTCGATCACCGGGGGCTTGGACGAGTTGCGCTGCCCCAGGTGCGCGGGATCGAGATACGATCGCGCGAGGGCCGAGCGCCCCCCGTACAGTCGATCGGCGACAATCGGATGCCCGAGGTGCCTCAAATGCACTCGCAATTGATGGGTTCGACCGGTCCGGGGCAGCAGCCTGACCCAGGTGAAGTCATAGAAGCGCTCGAGAACTTCGTAGGAGGTGACCGCGTGGCGGGCCTTGCCTTCCGGCTCGCAAACCATCATCTTCTCGCGCGCCTGCGGATTGACGCGAACGTAAGTGTCAATCACGTCGCGATCGCGCTGGATCACTCCCCAGGCGATGGCCCGATACTCTTTGGCGACTTCGCGGCGTTCGAATTGCGCGCTGAGCCGATGGTGAACCTGATTGTCTTTGGCGACGACCAACAGGCCGCTCGTGTCGCGATCGAGGCGGTGTACGATGCCCGGCCTGAGTGCCCCCGCCACGTCACTTAAGGTGTTGAAATGAAATTGCAGCGCCCCGGCCAGCGTGCCGCGATAATGGGCCTTGCCGGGGTGCGTGATCATCCCCGCGGGCTTATTGATTACGACCAGCGAGTCGTCTTCGAAGACGATGTCGAGGGGAATATCGTCGGGAGGCAGCGCTTCGTCGGGTTTGACCGGCAACCGCACCGAAAGCACGTCGTTGACGCGCAGCCGGCGGCTGGCTTTGACGGGCAGGCCGTTGACGAGCACGGCCTGTTGCTCAATCGCCTTTTGAAACAAAGCCCGGCTGTAGTTGGGAAACAACCGTGTGAGGTAATGGTCGACGCGCCAGCCATGTGCCCGCGACTCGACGGTCACATTCTGAGGCTGTGACGACAGAGGGCCGCTCATGGCGACGGGGTTTCGGAATCACCTTCGGGGTCGGCGGGCGGTTCGCCCGGGGCGGGTTCCTCCGGCAGTTGGGGGTCGTCGTCGGACGGTGCCTCGGCCTCGGCTTCGGCAGCAGACGGCTCGGGGGGCATCGACTCTTCTGACTCTTCGATTCCGGCGGCGGGATCGGTCGAATCTTCATCGTTCGGGTCAGTCGGGACCTCGTTCATCAGGTCGCCGGGATCGCCGAACGGGTCGCCGCCACGGTCGCGCGGTCCCTTTTTCGTTGCCTTGGGGCGAGTATAGCTGGCGAACCAGGCATAAAACTCTTCGCCCGTTTTTTCCCCGAGCACGGCGATCCTGCTGTCGATGTCCTTTTTGTAGATCGAGGCAGGAAATTCGCGACGCAAGCGTTCGTAGGTCTTCAGCGCGTCGGCTTCGTTGCCGTCAGACAATGCTTCCAGACAGCGCGCCAGACCGAACAAGCCGCGCTCGCGCACAGCGGCGGGAGCACTTTTGCGATCGACCATGGACTGCAGCGCCTCGCGGGCCTTTTTAAGTTCTTCGGTGCCCGATTCGACGTTCGAGAACAGCAACTGAATCCCCTCGGTCAGCCGCGACTCGCCTTCATGGACGTGTGCCCATTGGGCGGCGGCCGTGTCGGGGTGGTTTTTCCAGACATCGGCGAATTCGTCGGCCTTGGCCGCCGCCGCCAATTCGCGCCAGGCGGCGGTTTCGCGGGCACGGTCGCCTTTGATTTTGTACATGAAAATCGCGCCCGCCACGCAGGCGACGGACACAACGATCATGAGCTTGTTGCCGTGACGTTCGAAAATGGAGCCGACGCTTCCGTAGACCTTGTCGGCGACTTTTCCCAATTCGTTGGTCTGCAGATCGTGGCGATGTTGGCTCTTCATAATCCGTAATTCGTGAGACAGAATCTTCCTGAAAGGGGCGGGATAGGCGTCGCAAGAGGGCGATTTTCCAGCCGAGATGCGCCAAGCGCGCGAGTATAAGACGCTGGTGAACAAGCGTCAAGACGGGGGTTATTTCACCGACAGCAGGTAGGCAATCACGTCGGCCACCTCCTGCTGGTCGAGCTGCTTTTCGACCCCCTCGGGCATGATCGACAGCCCGGTGCTCCGCAATTCGTCGAGGTTCACCCGCAGAATCACGTCGGTCGCGTTTTCCTGACGTTTGAGGGTCACGCTGGTGGCCGTCTCGGCGGCGATCAGTCCCGAAATCGTCTTCCCATCAGTCAGCAGCGCAAGGTAATTCACGAACTGCGGGTTGACCTCGCGGTTCGGGTCGAGCATGTTCAGCCAGATCGTCTCGGCACCGCGATTCTGAACTGTCGCCAGATTCGGGCCGATCTCGGTGCCGAAATTCTCCAGCCGGTGGCACACCGCGCATATCTTTTGAAAGTGCAGCTTGCCCTTGGCCGAATTGCCCGTCAGCGTCAGGGACGATTTGTAGGCCTCAAGCACTTCCTGACGGCGGCCCAGTTTCAGCCGGTCGCCCAGGAGCTTCGCCTCTTCGCGAACCGCAGGGTCGCTGTGGGCCGATAGCAGTTTGACGCGCCCCGGTTCGACATCAGCGGCCGGAATCTCGTCGCGCGCCACAGCCTGCATGAATGACAGCAACCAGGCGGGACGCGAGAACACGGCTTCGGTGGCGGCGGTTCTCAGCCGAGGGCTGAACGTCGGCCACGCCTCGATCAGGATCGGGCCGATCTCCGGTTCGGTAAAACCGGTCAGCGTCGCCAGGGCCGCCAGTTGAACCTCCTGCGGCTGGCGAATTCCCAACAGGTCGGGCAGCAGGTCGCGGGCGACGGCAAACGTCCCCAGGCGCAGCGTGCGAATGGCTTCGGCCCGGTCGGCAGGCGGACCTTCAGTATCGGCAGCGCTGGTTCGCGCGGCCTTCAGGGCCTCGGCGAGTAACGCCTTGGATTTTCCCGTCCCGGTGGTAACCAGTTCCTTCAGCGCCGAGTTGCGACGCGTCAGGCCATCCAGCAGCGCGGTGACCAGTTGCCCGGAGAGTGGGTGCGCAGCATCGGGAAGCGCCTCGATGCTGGTCAGCGCCAACAGCACGTCCCCCTGCCGCGCCTGGAGACCCGCCTGCATTGCCAAAGCGGCAAGCGTCTCGCGCCCGGCGTCTGAGCTGCGAAACGCTTCGTCCTGCGAGAGTTCGGCCAGAACCTCGCCGATCCCTTCCGACAGCGAACTGAATGCGGCAAGACGAATCCAACGGTCGGCTCCATTGGTCGTCAACAACTGCGTCAGCGGGCGAATGCGGTGCCTTTCGGGGAGCTCGCCCAGCGTGAATGCCAATTGATAGCGAACCCGCAGGTCAGGATCGGCGACCAGCGAATACAGCGTCTCGCGCAGCGGAGCCGACTCGCCCGCCAGCGATTCAGCCAGACGCACCGCCTGCTCGCGGACGCGCGGATGCTCGTCGGCCAGACGCGCCACAAGATCATCGACGGTCAGTGCTTTCAGGCCCTCGAGAGCGTACAGCGCGTGCAATCGCGCCTGTGGTGAAGTGCTGGCCCTGGCCAGACGGTGCAACGGCTCAATCGCCTCACGATCCTGCCGCTGGTACAGCAGTCGCGATGCCGTGTCGCGGTGCCATCCGTTCTCGAATTCGAGGGTCGCCACGAGTTCAGGCGTCGACAGCCGGTGCAGACGCGGCGGCGGAGGCTGACGAAAACTGTTGCGGACGACGCGATAGATTCGTCCGCGCTCGCGTCCGCTGGTCAGGTCGAGGTGTTTTTTGATGACGGGTGGCAGGCTGGCGGGATGCTCGATGACCTCGCGATAGACGTCGATGATGTACAAATTGCCGTCGGGGGCGTTGGCGAACTGGGCCGGGCGAAACCAGATGTCGGTTGACGCGACGAACTCGCGTTTCTCGTCGAGGCGCCGCGCAATCAGCCCCACGCCGTCGGGTTCGAGCCCCTTGCGATGCACGATGTTGCTGCCGACGTCCCCCACAAACGCCTGACCTCGATACTCGACCGGCCAGGCGTCGCCGCGATAAATCGTGCCCCCGGTGGCGCCGGTGAAGTAACCTGCCGGCCGGCCCCCCCCTTCGACGATTCCCGGCACCTGGCCCGAGGCGCGCAGGCGGGTGCGCACGATGCGCCACGGCTCGACCGGGCTGATTCGAAACACTTCAGCCTGTGGGCCATCGGCGGCAATGCTGATCCGCGGGTTCGGCGCCGCCAGGTGCGGGTTGCGGGCGACGTAACGATCGTCGTACATCACGAATTGCAGATGATCGCTGTTGGAGCTTAAGAATTTACGTCCCCAGTCGTCGAAGCTCATCCCGTGCTGCGCGCCGCCGCTCGTGGGAACCAGATCGAGAGTTTTCGGATCGAAGGCGAAATCGCGGCCGTTGAGATTGATCGGCGGCGCGTCGGGCGCATCGGGCCTGACGACCTGGGCGCCCGACGTGCTCGTTGCGCCATGAATGCGGTTGTCGAGCCCCCAGTGAAAGCTGTTGAACAGCCCCTGCACATTGCTGCGGCCGAAGCCGGTAAACACGGTTTGCCGCACGTCGGCCTGGCCGTCGCCATCGGTGTCTTTGAGGTAATAGATATCGGGAGCGGCCCCGACGAACACGCCGCCGTCATAGCAGACGATCGCCGTCGGCCACGAAAGTTTGTCGGCGAACAGCGTGCTTTTGTCGAAACGTCCGTCGCGATTGGTGTCTTCGAGCAGTCGCACCGTTCCCAGAAACTCCTCGCCCTGCTCGGAGTAGTCGATCATCTCGACGACGTACATCCGTCCGGCTTCGTCGAATGAAATCGCGACGGGAGAGTGAACCAAAGGCTCGGCGGCAACCTGCTCGATCCGAAATCCCGGAAGAGTTTCGAATGTCTCCAGGGCGTCGGCCGGCTCGTGCGGAGGGATTCGCGGCAGCTCGTCGCTGTAGTCGGGTTCGCTTTCCGGAGCCGGTTTTTCGGCGCGGGCCGATAGAGTATTTAACGACCACCAGGCCGCCAGGCACACCAGAGCGACACACAAACATCGCAAACCGACACCACCTATCGCGATCACTCTGGGCATGCGTTACCTCGGCAGGACTGTTGACTTCAGGGATCCGGCGACGAACTTACGGCACCTTCTGTGCCGGTTTGTGTTCCAGAAACTTGTCGATAAAAGTGTACGCTTCGCGTCGCATGGCGTCGGGAAAGTCGTGCTCACAATCGGGGTAGGCCACCTGCAATCGTTCACCCGCCCCATAAAGATCATAAATGGCGCGCGCGGCCGGAATGGCTTTGCGAACTCCCGCGACGGCAAAGTTCGAGTCGTGCTCGGGCGAAACCGAAAAGAAGGCCCGCGGCGCCAGGGCCGCGATCACTTCGTAGAAATCGAACGGCACGCGGCTCGGATCGAGATCGTATCGATCTTTCAGCCGCGGCATGTAACGATCGCTTGTCCAGCCGGCGATTTTCCCCTCGTAATAGTCGTGAAACGGCGTCCAGCCGCAACTGGAGACGATCACTTTCAGGCGTTCGTCGAAGACGCCGACGAACATGGCGTTGTGTCCGCCGAGGGAGTGGCCGATGGCACCCATCCGCTCGGGATCGACGTCGTCGCGTGCCGCGAGCAGGTCGAGGGCGCGGATATGATTGAAGATGCCCTTCATCGATCCCGAATCGTAGCGATCGGACGCAAAATCGTAATTCGCGTAGTCGCCGAATGAGGGATAATCGGGCGCGAGAACGACGTAACCGCGCTGGGCCAATTCCTTGCCGTAACCGCGATTGGGGCGCGGGCCCTGATCGTCGACGATGCCTTTCCCGGCCGGCCCGGTGGGGTGCAGCGCGAGAATCGCCGGCCGGCGCTCTTGCGGCTTAAGGCCGGTCGGGAGGTAGAGATAAGCCGGGACTAGATCGCCCGGTTCTGCCTCGAACGAGATCGTCAACCGGGTGTATCCGTCGCCTTGAATCGACGCCGTGATCTTTGGGGACGGAACCGGCAAGTTCGCCCGATCAGGGAGCGGGCCCATCGCCTGTTCCATTCCGGCGAGAATGTGTCGCCGGCGAACCTGCCAGTCGGCGGTCGATTGGATCGGTATTTCGACGTTGTCGGCGTCGAAATAGACGAGCAGGCGCGAATGGTCGGGGTATGCGGGCGCAGTCGCGTCGGCCGCGTGACTCGACGGGACCACCCCTCGAACCATCAGGCAGGCACAAAGCACGATTGAATTCGGGGTCAGGCGGGATCGCATAGCAAAACTCGTGGCTGGATTGACGATAGCGAACGACCGGGGAAAAATCCATCTTCACGAACGCCGGGTTTCCGACAGGACGAAAAGGGGCCATCCACCGTTCACGCGTGTCAACGCAAAAGCTGGGTGGCCCGTTTTCCCCCTGTAGCTTACTTCAGTTGCTTCGGTGGCTTCAGTTGAATTGTGTCAGGTTCTGGCAAATCCTTCTCATTTATAACAACTCTGCCAACTCCAGGCCCTTTCTGACCGAGTTGCACGACTATTTTATTCAGTTCGCCTATCGGGCTATAACAATAGATGTTTCCACCGATCTCCTTCGCGTGCATCCGCATCCGATGGCCTTTATCGTAGCGATTGTATAAGAAGATGCTTCCCTCATCGCCCATGGCTTTGATTTCTACAACCTTCGTGGGTATCGTTTTCTCTTCTCCTTTGCCCTCTTTGCATACGTCAAGCAGTTGAATGATACCAGAACTTCCGTGCCCGACAGGTCGTAGAGCCCCGCTCTTAGCATCGAATTTCTCGCCATTTGGCTGTGTTCCAAAGACAATCAAATCGTCACCTTCGTCGTTATGCACGCTCAGTCGAGTGCATGACAAATGGCCGGTTGTTAGGTTGACATATTTCTTCAACTGCTCAACGTCAGAGGACACATCCTGGAAGCCAGTTCCATTTTTTAGCCTCGTCACCAGAATTCGTGGGTGAATTTTGGAGTGGGGAGGTCGGATAGGGTGTGATACAGGGCGATTTTTGCGATTTCCGGGGAACGAAAGCCATACGCTTTTCTCAGGGTCAGTTTTGCCTTGTTGTTGAAGCCTTCT
>SIAF01000382.1 GCA_009691905.1 Planctomycetaceae bacterium
AGGCTAAGAAACCGTCAATGAGCTGCTTTTCATACCATCGCATTTTGGGGTGGCACGCCCTGACCAACGGGAAGGGCGTGGGGACTGCTCCACGCCCTTCGCTTGGGCTCAGGGCGTGCCACCCGGTTTAGCCTCGAAGCGGGCCGTTGTTTTGTTTCGGGGTTCGCGAAGCGCTGTCGCTCGCATTGCGGACGCATGATCCGCAGTCGGTCACCGTTCATGGCGAATTGGTGCATAACCCCCGGGTGCTCGTGCAACTGGCGCTACGCGGATTTCAGTCGACCGCTGAACCCGATCGCGCCGGCTTGCCGAACACGCCGCGGGTCATGATTACCGCACACGGCATCAGCGATCGCGAACGAAACCGTCTCGAATCGGCCGGGCTGCGACTGATCGACACGACCTGCCCGCTCGTTCGTCGCGTACACCGGGCGGCGCAGGCGCTGGCCGATGAGGGGCGGCACGTCGTCGTCATCGGTCGGCCGGGGCACGTCGAGGTCGCGGGAATTGTCGAAGACCTGCCCGAGGCCGACGTCGTCGCCGGACCTGAGGCGGTTCGCACCTATCCGCACGCGCGGCTGGGGGTCGTCTGCCAGTCGACGACGTCGCCGCGACTGGCCGCGTGCATCTGCGCCGCGATTCGAGCCGCCAACCCCGGCGCCGACATCGAATTCGTCGACACGATCTGCCAGCCGACGCGCGATCGGCAGGAAGCGGTCGGGAGACTGCTGCCGCAAGTCGACGGGGTCGTTGTCGTCGGCGGCCGGAACTCGAACAACACGCGCGAACTGGCGGCGCTGTGCGAGGCGGCAGGGAAACCGGCCTGGCTCGTGCAATCGGCCGGCGACCTCGACCCCCGGTGGTTTCGCAACTGCCGCGCCGTCGGGCTGACTGCCGGGACATCGACACTCGACGAGACCATTCAGGAAGTACATCAGGCGCTTCTGGCGATTGAAGCGTAGCCCTTCGCATCAATAAGTGTCGCCTTTCGCTCCGCGAAAGGGAGAACTTTCGCGGAGCGAAAGGCGACAATGTGACAGCTATTGATGCGCCGGTCCCGACCCGCCGCATGCGCCGTTTCGCCGTCATGCACAAAACCACCGATCGAAACCTCTTTTCGAGGCGCACGACGCATCATGTTCACGACCAAAGTTCCCGCCGAATTGCGATTGCCGCCTGTGCTTGATCCGTCGATTGCGACGCCGCCTGCGACGCCGCGGCTGGCGCTGCTGCTCAATCCGTTCTATCCCAAAGATCCACATGCCAGCTTCGGGAAGCACGTCTTGACCCCCAGCCTGGCGTTGACGAGCGTCGCCGGGGCCACGCCCGCGGAATGGGAGGTGCGGTATTGGGACGAGAATCTGCTGCACGGCAGGCCTCCCTGGGATCCGTTTCCGCAGGTGGTCGGGATCACAGTCCACCTGACGTTTGCCGATCGGGCGTTCGAACTGGCCCGCTGGTATCGTCGCCGCGGGGCGATCGTCATTCTGGGAGGGCTGCACGTGCTCTCGTGTCCGGACGAATGCGCGCCGCACGCCGACGCGCTGGCGATCGGCGACGGCGTGCAGTGCTGGCCTGAGATCCTGCGCGACGTCGAGCAGGGAAAATTGCAGGCTGTGTATCGCGGCAGCTACCGCCGGCCGTATCGCGACGACCCGCCCCCGCGCCGCGACCTGTTGCCGCGCGATAGTTTCCTGACGACGACCAGCCTGATCGCGACGCGCGGTTGTCACAACCGCTGCGGCTTCTGTTATCTGTCGACCGAGGGGTTGCACATGCCGTACCTCGTCCGCGACGTCGAGCAGATCGTCGCCGAGTTCGCGGCCGACGATCAGCCGTATGCCGTGTTCGTCGACAACAACCTCGGTTCGAGGCCCGACTACCTGAGGCGGTTGTGCCAGGCCCTGCGGCCGATCGAAAAAATCTGGAGTGCGGCGGTGTCGATCGACGTGACCGACGACCCGAGTCTGGTTCGCGAGATGGCACTGGCCGGCTGCACGGGGGTCTTTGTAGGATTCGAGTCGTTGACGAACGAGAACATCGAGGCAGCGGGCAAGCAAAGCCCGCGAACCGAAGACTACGCCCGCCGCGTCGGGTTGCTGCACGATCACGGGATTCAGGTCAACGGCAGTTTCGTGCTCGGTTTCGATCACGATCGCCCCGACGTGTTCGCACGCACTGCCGAGTGGATCGAAGCCAACCGGCTGGAATGCGCCACGTTTCACATTATGACGCCGTATCCCGGCACGCCGCTGTTTAAGCAAATCGAAAGCGAAGGGCGATTGCTGCACAAAAACTGGAACCTGTACGATACGGCGCACGTCGTGTTTCGTCCGCAGCAGATGTCGGCCCTGCAACTCGAAGAGGGTTATGCGTGGTGCTATCGCACGCTGTTTTCGCATCGCTCGATCTGGAGACGCCGGCCGCAGCATCTGCCGGCGGTGCCGCCGTATCTGGCGATGTCGTATCTCTACAAGAAATCGAATCGCTTCTGGCACTGGCTGATCCGCCGCCGAATGACGGCCGCCGCCTGGCGACCGCTGGTCGAAATCACGCGCCGGCGGCACTTGCGATTTCGCAAGCGGCTGGAGACAACGACCGAAAACCGCGAGTTGGCGCCGATGATCGTGTCGGCGGGCGTGTAGCGCGACCGGTGCTTGCGCTGAGGTGCCGCGCGGCCTTCGGCCCGAACCAAAAGATGGGAACCACGAATCGTACGAATCAAACGAATGAGGGAATGGAACAGGAGCATACAGCGCGGCCTTCGGCCGCAACCAAAGGAGAAACCACGGATTTCACGAATCACACGGACGAGAGTTTTGAATTCAATCTGTGTCAATCTGCGCAATCTGCGGATCGTTGCAGCGGGTTATTTTTTGGCCATGGGATTCTCAGGAGTTTATCCGCAGATTTCACGGATTAACGCAGGTGACTGCGGATGCATCAAATCCTCAATCAAAAATTGACTTGAATTCGTGCCGTATCCGTGTCATCCGTGTCATCGGTGTGATCCGTGGTTCATTTTCCTCAACCGCAACAGGAATGCGTGAAACGATTTGTGCATCGGCGCCGAAAAATCTTCCCACAACAACAAAATTCTGACCCCTTGCTGCGCAGAGATCGCAGAGATTTGAAGGGGGCGATCAACTTAACAAGCGTCTTCTCTGCTGCCTCTGCAAAATTCTGTTCAATAATTTTGATTGAGACCGAGGTTCGCGCCAGGATTTTACCGCACTGCGTGTGCGAATGACGCTGCCAGACAAGGCCGCGCCGCGCGCGATATGACGGTTGAAATTTCTGGCTGGCAAATCCGGAAGGAGATTGTCATACTGACCCGCGTCGAGACTCAAGGCATCGACGATCGTCAGTTTCAATCACAGGAGTTGAGCTCATGAACGATCACTCTTGTCCGGATTGCACAGGTTCGGCCGATCGCGTTTCACGGCGTGACTTTGTCAGGGTCGTCGGCGCCGCCGCCGCGATCTCGGCCACGCCGCTGGGTTCGCTCTCGTCGCTTCGGGCCGAAGAGAAAACCAAGCCTGCCCCCGAGTCGCTGGTCAAAGTTTTACACGACACGCTGACGCCCACGCAGCGCGACGAAATCTGTTTTCCCTGGGATCACACCGATGACCGGGGTTTGCTGCGAACGCACGTTTCGAACAATTGGAACATTACCGACCCTACGAAACTCAATATTGGGAGCGATTTTTTCACCGCCGATCAGCACGATCTGATCCGCCAGATTTTTCTGGGGTTGTACAACCCCGACTGGCACGAGCGGATCATGAAACAGCTCAAAGACGATGCCGGCGGCTACGGGAAATCGCAGACGATCGCCCTGTTTGGCACGCCCGGCAGCGGGCAGTTCGAATTCGTGATGACCGGCCGGCACCTGACGATTCGTTGCGATGGCGACAGCACGCCGCATGTGGCGTTCGGCGGCCCGATTTTCTACGGTCATGCCGCGACCGATTTCAACGAGCCGGTCGGCCACCCCGGCAACGTCTACTGGCATCAGGCGCAGAAGGCCAACAAGCTGTTCCAGATGCTCGATGGCAAGCAGCGCGGGCAGGCGCTGGTTGAAACGGCCCCGCCCGAGGCGAAAGTTGAATTCAAGGGAAGCGACGGCAAGATTGCCGGAGTCCCCATTTCCGAACTTTCTTCGGATCAGAAGGCGCACGCCAAAGACGTGTTGCTCACGCTGCTGGAGCCGTATCGTCAGGCCGATCGGACCGAAGCGGCGAAACTGCTGGAGGCTCAAGGAGGTCTTGACGCCTGTCGACTGGCGTTCTTCCGCAATGCGGGGGACGGCAAGTCGCTCGACCTGGGAGACGACGGTGAATGGGATGTCTGGCGGCTGGAGGGCCCGTCATTCGTCTGGCACTTCCGAGGAGTGCCGCATGTCCACGTTTGGGTCAACGTGGCCGACGATGCCTCTGTGAAGTTAAACGCCAAGGGGTAAACAGGCAAGGGGGTGGGGGCACCCGCAGATGCGGCCGGCATTCGTCGGGCCGCCGCAACCCGTTTTTTTTGGTCGCTCTGCCGAATGATGAAAGCTGGGATCGTCATTCGTGCACGATTGCGATTGAGAGGGAGAGACTGTTCTGAATACTGATCTTCGGATGACGCGCAGTCATCAGCAGGTTCACGCGGCAGACAGACAAGGATGTTCCCGCATGCCCAGAATCTCAGTCAATCAGATGACCACTTATCGCTGGTCATTGGATGAAGATGTCGCACACTACCAGTCTGCCGGAGTCGCCGGGATCGGCGTCTGGCGACGCAAGCTCTCAGATTTCGGCAACGAGCGCGGGGCAATGCTGCTGCGCGACAGCGGCCTGGCGGTGACCAGCCTGTCGTACGCCGGCGACTTCACCGGCGCCGGCGGGCAATCGTTCGACGATTCGATGGACGATGCCTACGACGCGCTGCGTCTGGCGGCGCAGATCGAAGCCGGCTGCCTGGTCGTGATGACCGGATCGCGCGCCGGCCATACGCGCAGCCACGCCCGGCAGCTGGTTTGCGATGCGCTGCACGATCTGGGAGACTCCGGCCGCGCACTAGGGGTGCAAATTGCCGTGCAGCCGATGCACTGCCAGCCCCTGGGGCGCTGGACCTTTCTGACGACGCTCGAGGCCACGCTCGATCTCGTCACACGCTGCAACCATTCGCAGGTCGGAATGGTCCTCGACACGTTTCATCTCGGGCGCGAGGCGACGCTGTGCCAGCGGATGCCCGAACTGGCGCCCTGGGTCAAGATCGCCGCGGTCTGCGACGCCTTGCGGTCGCCGCGAAGCGACGACGACCGCTGTCCCCCCGGAGACGGAATTCTGCCGGTCGGAGACATTCTTCGCGCGCTCGACGAATGCAACTATCAAGGCTGGTACGATCTGCAACTTTTCGGCTCAGACTGCTGGAAGTCTGATTACCGGCAACTGATCGCCGATGCACGTCACGGGTTGCAGGCGATTTGCCCGAATGTGTTCGTCAGCCGACCCGCCGCGGCCGCTGGGATGCTGGCGACTTCGGCAAATTCCAATGGCAACGAATCTCACCCCGACGTGGTCGAACCCGTCACAATTGAACGGGCGCAACCCCTGTGAAGCACGCCGACCCCCCTCGGTCAGGCCCCCGGTTATGTCCCACGAGTTTCTGTCGCTCGACGAACTGGCCTTGCAATTGGGCCGCGACCGCCGCGATCTCGAAAAACTCGTCGCGCGCGGGCGCATTCCCGGTCATCGACTGGAGGGGGGCTGGCGGTTCCACCCGGCGGAAATCCGTTATTGGCTCGAGCAGGAGATGCGCGGCTACTCAAGCGACGAGCTCGCCGCCGTTGAAGAATCGCAACATTCAGTCGAATTCGCCGCTGCTGCTCCCCTGGCGGGACTATTGACCCCTGAACTGGTCGAAGTCCCGCTGGAAGCCCGCACTAAACGCTCGGTGCTCGAGTCGCTGCTGGAGGTCGCCGGCCGAACCTGGCAGATCTGGGAGCCGGCTGCGCTGCTCGAGGCCATTCAGGAACGCGAAGCGGTTCACTCGACGGGATTCGAAAATGGGGTGGCGATCCCCCATCCGCGAAATCCCCTGCCTCAGGCACTGGGATCGTCGCTCGTGGCCTATGGCCGCACGCTCTCAGGCATACCCTTCGGCGCACCGAAGCGGGCGCTCAGCGATGTCTTCTTTCTGGTGTTGTGCCGCGACTCGACGACGCATCTTTCGGTGCTGGCTCGCCTTGGCCGATTGCTGCAAGGGCCCGGCTTCCTTGACGAACTCCGCGCCGCGGCCGACCCTCAGGCCAGCTACCGTGTGATCTGCGACGCCGACGCCCGATTGAGCGGCACGGCCGGCTGATCGCGAAACGCCGTGCACACCATGTGTCTTCGGGCCACGGGTTTCGTCGAGGTTTACAGCGTCGCCAAAGGAAATCAAATTGTTATTGAGACCGTGAAGTATCTACTTCTACTGTCGATTGTACTTGACGAGTTACAACCTGTTTTGTAGAGACCCCTTGCGGGAAATGGATTTCCTTCAAGGAGATGCACGATGGAACGGCGATTCGAGCTCCGAGAAAGCGCAATTCATTCGCGTCGATCAGTGGGCTCGCTCGTTGGCGTCTGATGCCTGGACGACGGTCGATGTGCGTGACGGCGAAAAGGGGCCGCTGACCGTCAAGATCGTCGCCGTCCCGGTGATTGCCAAGACGGATCGTCGTGGCC
>SIAF01000383.1 GCA_009691905.1 Planctomycetaceae bacterium
GAACCGCCCCCGTTCGGACGAACCCGGAGCCGAAACGATCTGGAAGGGACTGCAACGAATGCACGACATGGCCCTCTGCTGGGAGACCTTTGGCCCCGGCGATGATGGATAACTCAAAGATGTGTGTAACAACGAGGGCGGCAGCCCCCGGAATCATGGCGGCGAAAACATTTCAGCCCCGGCAGGGGGCGGCACCAACGGGATGTGTCGCCCCTGCCGGGGCTGGGAACAATTGCGGGGCGTCGGCCAGGGGCTGACACCCCTGGCTATTCCATGCCGCCCTCCGGGCTGGCATCGGGCTTTCATGCAAACTGAAACGAATACAACGACCCGTTCTTCAGTTCGAATCGCAAACGAACGGGACGCCCCGCCAACGATTTCAGATCGGGGTTGTTTTGCCAGCGCACCGGGCGGGAAAGGCCGTCACCCGTCACCGGCAGCGAGTCGGCCAGAGTGAATCCTTCCAGCGATTTGCCCGATTCGTCCTGCAGCTCGGCACGCAACGCTCCGCGCGGCGCCGCCAGATTGACGGTCAAGCTAGTGCCGTCGAAGCGGATCGGCTTCGTCGATAAATCGCCGCTCTGGTTTTGTGCGTCGAGACTCACGTAGCCGTCCACGCGCAGGGTGGCCCAGGCGGTGCTGCAGTTGCGCATGCGGTTGTTGTAGTACGGCCTTCCATCCCGATAAAACGCCAGATGCTCGCCGTTCCAGCAGGCATAGTAAAACCGCAGCTCGTCCCCCACTCGGATCGGGCAGGCCAGGCAGGGAAGCCGGTCATAACCATCGTCTTCGGCATGATGCGGCAGCCACACCTGGCGATCGCCGACGCGCTTCCAGGTTTGGCCGGCATCGTGGCTGATCACCAGCCGCGCCTCGGTTGTGCCTTTACGCCACACGTTCTTGATGTGCGGCGTTTCGAACTGCGGGTCGGAACGATCGGAATGAAAGATCCACAACTGACCCAGCCAGGCGCCGGTGTTGCGACCGCCGACCCGATGCCCCCACAAATCCATGTATTCCACCCAGTCTTCGGGAGTCCGCGATTCATCCGCCGCCACCGGCAGCACGGTCTGCGGGCCGCTCCACGAAATCAGATCGGGGGACGAGTAGCGGGCGATATCGCGGCCGTTCCGCTTGACCCAGTTCCCGATCGAATCCTGGCATGTCATGAACCATTCTTTGGACGCGTGGTCGTATCCGCACAGTGTGGGAAAGCCTTCGCCTCGGGGCGAGAGCCGCGCCTGGGAAATCGGCGTCAACTTTTCCTTCCACCGCAAGTCATTCACATCGGGCCAGTCGCTCGCATAGTACATCTGCGAGTCGATCGGCTTCGCGAACGGATCGGTCCCGCTGTACTTCTCGACGACCCGCAGCAGGAACCGCTTGTCGGGATCGGAAATGTTCCCGTGGGCGTGCAGGTCGCGGGCGAACGAAATCGGATAGCCGAAATTGTTGTGCCGCGAGACCCCGTCCGGCTTTTCGAACGGAAATTCGTCACTGGGGGCGAACCGTTCGGGCGCCTCAAATCGGCCCAGGTCAGGCTTGGTCCAATGCACTCCGTCGTCGCTCGTCGCGTACCCGACCGTCTCGTGAAACCAATGCGCCTTGTCGATGCCCACGCTGGGAAGCTTCTGCAGCTCGTCGTCCCACCAGTAATAGCGGTACGTCATGTGGAACTTCCCCGCGTTGTCGCGGCAGACGATCTTGCCGACATACACGCCGCCGCGCTCAAAGTCCCGTCCGTCGGCCTCCTTGATGAGCCCCTGTTTTTTTGGTTGATGCAGCGTGCGAGTCAGCCCGTTCTTGTTTTGAAGCAGGGAGTCATCGATCACAAGCTGCGTCTCGCGACCGATGTCGACCGACTCATCCGCCCCGGCCCAAGCGATGCGCCCGCCGGCCGCCAAAGCGACCCCCGTTGCAGAGACAGACGCTTGGGAAAGGAAGTCTCGACGATTGATTCTCATGAGGACACGTCGATGGCGTGCTGATGAACGACGGGCGCCCGCTTGCCCAACGTGCGGATCCGATGCTGCGGCTCACCGTACCAGACGACGTTGTCGACGTCAAAGTGCCGCAATGGCATGATACGTGGCCCTGATTCTTGCTGATTCTCCTGAAGCCCGGAGGGCGGCACGTAATAGCCAGGGGCGTCAGCCCCCGGAATCCTGGCGGCGGAAGCATCTCAGCTCCGGCAGGGGCGGCACAGGGCGCGTCAACAAATCGGATCACGCACGTGGGCGTCATGGCCGCGATGTGTCGCCCCTGCCGGGGCTGGGAACAAATGCGGGACGGTCTCCAGGGGCTGACGCCCCTGGCTATTACGTGCCGCCCTCCGGGCTATGCAATTTTGTGCTTGCTCAAGATGGGGCGGAATTCGTCGGCGACCGACTGCTTCGTGTGGTGTTCCGCTTGGTTGCGGATGTATCGGCGAACCACGTCGACCTGCGAAATGCAGACGGTGAGTGCGCCGTCTCCCGACTGCCGTGCGAACGACGCTGGGAAACGTCGGAGACGCGAGGTGATCGGCAGGTGGGTGTCGTCAAGTTGACGGCGCACTGTATGACTTTGACGGCAGTTCACCCACGCGGATCGGTTTAGCACGCATGCGGCGAATGACGTGTAACATGCTTTGCTGCAATGACTTGTGATCGAACAATTCGCGGTCCTCTGCAGCGCGGCACGTGGCGTGCGTCTTCTCCCTCCGTGATTGCCGTCCGGTGACTCCCTGTCGGGATTCAATCGCGAATGACGGCGGACGAACGGTGACCCCGCAGGCCGGCTGCCATTGCGTCAGCCTGCACTTTTCGAAAGGCAGACCGTGCCATGACGAACAACAAATCCAACGTGATGCCCCAGCGGACTGTCCGTGAACTGAAACATCTCCGGACTGCGAACGAACGCACCGGCAGCTACGAGCGGCATCGCTGCTGCCGTTGCTGCCGCTGTGGCCGCGGTCGGTAGCGCCGTCGACTGGGGATTGGGCAGAGAAAACCCCGCGGCCCACAGTCGGACGTTTTCCAACCGGCTCAATCCCCAGTCATTATTTGCCTTTGTCATTCCAACACGTGCAGCTCGACGGGTCGTCTCCAACGGTCAGCCGGGCTGCACTCCGGAGCGATCGGTATGCTTCCCTATTTCGGCTATGCCATTCGCGAGCAAAATCGGCCGATTCTCGACGAACCGGCGATCGACGCAGCCGAAATCACGTTCGAGCGCGCCGACGATCCATTACGCATCGACCGCTACGTTGCCGAGCACGACTTCGAATACGTCAGCGTGCATGCCCTCAAGCTCTCGGTTGGGAGTCCCGAGCCTCCCGGTCGAAACTACCTCGACGCTTTGGCCGAGATTGCCCGTGAGAACGGGGCCGCTTCGGTCAGCGACCACCTGGGATTCACGCGCGACGGACATCACGGCATCGAAATGGGACATTTCGCACCGATGCCCTACACGCGCGAAGCGCTCGATGCGACCTGCCGCAATATTGACCTGGTCCAGCGGCATTTCGACCCGCTGCACTTCTACATCGAGAACATCGCCTGCCTGTTTCAGTTTCGCGGCGATTACAGCGAACAGGAGTTTCTACTCAACGTTCTCGCGCGGACCGGCTGCGGATGGTTGCTGGACGTGACCAATGTCTACGCCAATGCGCTGAACTTCGGATTTGACCCCTTTGCGTTTATTGCGACGGTCATCCCGATCCCGCAGCGGCTGCAGATTCACCTCGCCGGCGGGTATTGGGACGAACAGGCCGAGTTCTATATCGACAGTCACTCGCATCCAATTCCCGACGCGGTCTGGGATCTGTACCGGCACGCACTGACTCTAGGGCGCGGACGAATCGAAGCCGTCTTCATCGAGCGCGACCAGGAGTTCCCCGATGAGGCCGGGTGGCGCAGCGAGATTCGTCGCGCTCGCGAAATCGCCGAAGAGATCGCGGTGCCCGCATGACGCCTCGCATTGAAAAGCAGGAAACGTACCGCGAACATTTGTCGCGAATCGCTCAGTCGCTGGCGGCAGGCCACAATACCGACGTCTTCGAGAACCTGGCTGCCGGTTCGACCCCCGCACAGGTCAAGCTGTTCACCGACGGCAACTTCGACAAACGCCGCGAGAAGCTGTCGCGGCAGGTGGAATCGGTTGCCGGAGCATTCCCCGACTTCGACGATCTGCTCGAACGGTTCATCCATGAAATTCCGCTGGCCGCCTACGACACCGGGGCCGACGACGGCGAGCGATTTCTGCAATGGCTCGAGCAGACTCAAAAGCCGACGGACGAGCAACGCGACTACATCGGCTGCCAGCGCGGCCGGCACGCCGTCGAAGACGCCGCCCGCCGCAATCGGCTGGCCCACGTTCGTTTTCAGGATCTGCTCGGCCTGGCCGGCGGCCTGGCGGATGAGCTCGATAAGAATCGGTCGCTGGTCGTGTACCTCAACCCGATGCGAGTCTGGACGCGATTCGAAACCCGCGAACTGCTCGACGAATCGGCGACGCTGCCGGCCGAGGTGGTTTTCTTTCCCGTCGCCGGCGACATTCATACCGCCGTGCTTGAAGGGGAGGGGCTCGATCGTATCCGCGAGCTGGCCAGTTTTGGTCCCTGCACGCTCGACGCGTGGCTGCGAAAGCTGGACCACTACGTCGTGACCGAATGTGTCGGACGCAGCGCGCTCGCGACATTCTGTCGCGAGCTTTCAGAGATGGGTTTGGTGGCGTTCGGGTGACGCGCCGCGAAAGGGCGCTAGGGGACGCTGCGAAAGGGGGCTAGGGGACTGGGGCGCTAGGGGACTAGGTGGAACAGACCCTAGCGCCCTAGCCCCCTAATCCCCCTTCCCCCCATGCAGCTTTTCATGCTCGTCGTCGGTTTCCGGGCGGTTGTCGAGTCCTTTGCCGGCGGTCAGCTCGATGCGATCGACGAATTTGACGTTGGCGCAATCGTCCAGTTCGTCGGTGTGACACGCGGCGGGATCCTTGATCAGGAACCGGAATGGGCCGCCGTTTTTCACAGGCAGGGGATTGCCATCGAGGCGGTAGACGAGAATGGCCTCGCCGCGAATGGCCGCCAGCGGCACGCTGGCATGGAAATTATCGGTCGTCGAGTGCAGCGTGAGGTACGTCGCCGACGGCTTGGGTCGCGCGCGTTGCAGCAGCGCTTCGAGCGTCACGCCGTCTCCTTTTCGCGACGGATGAAACCGACTGACGTCGGCAATCTGCTCGGTCGCGGCAAAAGCCGCCAGGTCGGCAAACGACATCGTGAGCGGTTGCTCGACTTCGCCGTCCATTGTCAACACGCCGTCAGACATCAAACAACCTCAGTGATCGATCAATACGATGCAAATCCACAACGAAATACCCAGCCGTGTGTTCCAAATCCCCATTCCTCGCCGTCAACCACGAAGTCAATCTCGCCGTCATCGATTTCGAAATCGGTCTCGGGGCACGCCTCTTCAAGGACGCGGAATTCGTCGGCTGTGAATTGCGTCGAGCGAAACCAGAGTGTGACTTCGACAAGACCTTCACCGGGGGGCGAGAACAACCGCGGCACGACACCCGCCGAAATGCGAGTCTCCGCCTGGGACAAGTTGGAGAGAGTTTTCATCTGTTTCAGGTAGACTTCGCACTCGTCGGTGACGCCTGTCGCGGTCCAATCGAGGTCGGCCAACTCGGCAAGCGGTATGAGGTGCGCGAGCCCTTCGTCGGTGATCTTCGTCCCCCCGAGGCCGATTCCCGTCAGTTTCGGCATCTTTCCAAGCGACTCCAACGCGCCGTCGCCGATGTCAGTACGGTCGAGTCTGATCCGATCGAGATCGTGAAGACCGCATAAGCTCGCGACGCCTGCATCCGAAATGCGTGTGTTCGCCAGATCCAGCGTGCTGAGAAGAGCGCAACCGTGCAAGGCTTTCAATCCCACGTCAGTGACCCGAGTCCCGGCCAGTTTCAGTTCTGTCAACTGCGGACTCGTGCGAAGTCGTTCCAGGGTCTTGTCGCCGGCATTCGTATTCGTCAGAAACAGAAAGGCCATCTCGTCGAAACTGCCGAGGGCGGCGAGGTCGTCGTCGGTGACCGGGCAATCGTTGAGCGCCAGTGCCGTCAAGTGGTTGAGCCGACTCAGAGACGCCAGACCGCGACCGGTAATGTGAGTTCTCGCGAGGTTGAGTTCCTTCAGGTTTTCCAGACTGGCCAGATGAATCAATCCGTCGTCGGTGATCGGCGTGTCGCATAGATCCAGTGTGCGCAGGTCGTATAATGATCGCAGCCGACTTAACCAGGCGTCGTTGATCGGGGCGCTCCCCAGATTCACTTCGACAACGCGCGTCGTGAACAATTTCCGCAGACTGCCGGGAAAGGGCAATCGCCCGATCCACGCTGGACCGGCATACTCGGTGAAAACCCGTCCGCCGAGTTGTTCGACTTCGGCCGTCAGCGACTGCACCTGCCAGTAGGGGACCGCAACGGGCGCTGCTGCCGCCACCAGTAATAGCGCGACGGCAACGAGCAATATCCAAGCCGGGCCGGGCAGACGCATTTTCATGGGATTCGTCCCAAGGGAGACCCCAGGGCCGGCGCATCAAAAGTGTGCGGTTTCCAGCACCTTGAGAAGATAGGATGGATCGAGGGCACAGTTGAGGCGTTTGTTCTTGGCACCGCGTTTGTTTGAAGTCTCCTGCCGGAGGAGGCTGACGGCCAGTCGTCGGATGGCA
>SIAF01000384.1 GCA_009691905.1 Planctomycetaceae bacterium
CATTGATACCGTCCAATTCCCGACAGACAAATGACTATGCGTTTGTATACTGTGCCGGCGGGCGCCCGTACACTGCCCCGCCCGCTCCGCCGTCCGCTCCGTCGCGAGTGTCTGCGGCTTCCTCCGGGCGCGGCGCCGACACTCGGACTGCGCTCCCGGCTGCGCTTCCTGACTTGACCTACCGGACGGCACTGCGGGCGACACGAAAGCCCAGGGCGTAGCGCCGGTAATCGGGCGAGTTCCAGCCGCGGAGCGCCGACCGGCAGAAGGACGCGACGTCGTCCCAGCCGCCGCCCCGGAACACCCGGTCCGAGGCCTCGGCAGGCCCTTCGGGATCGCTGACCTCGCCGCCAGCGTTGCTGCCGTCCCTATCCTGGCACCACTCCCAGACGTTGCCGTGCATATCGAACAATCCCCAGCCGTTGGGCCGTTTCGTACCGCACGGCTCCGTGTGCCCGGTGTTGAATACCGCGTAATTCGACAGCAGCTTCTCGTCGTCGCCGCTGGCGTAATCGCTCGTCGTCCCGGCGCGACACGCGTACTCCCACTCCGCCTCGGTGGGGAGCCGGTAGCCGGTAGCGTTGTCGACCAGCTTCCATGCCTTGTTCTCCTGCCGTTCGTACGCGCGAGGCAGACCTTCGTCGCGGCTCAGCCAGTTACAAAACAGGACCGCATCGTACCAGGAGACCAATTGAACCGGGTGGGCCTCCGTTGGGCTGATGACTTCGTCGGCCTCCTTCCAGTCCTGGGGTTTCTCGTCGTCCGGGGCCTTGTCAATGAACTTAATGAAATCCTGGAACTGCCCCACTGTGATTTCCCGGTCGCTGAGATAAAACGCTCGTGTCAGTGTCACGTTTTCGATCGGGGAGTCCTTCTTAACGGGAAACTGTCTGTCAAACTTGACGGGTTCCTCTTCTAGGTTCAGTTTTAGCAGCGTCATCCCCAGCGAATTCACGAACCAGTGCCGCCCGTCGGTCGGCTCCTTCGTAGCCGCGACTGCGGGCGGTTCGAGCTGCCACTGCCGCAGCGCCCAGCCCGCCGCGCTGTGCGTGGCGTTGTCCGAGGCGGTCTTGTACCACTCCTTCAACACGTCTTTCCACGCCTCTGTTTGCGCTGCCGTCGAAGGAGTCGCAGGAATGCCGCCTAACGCCAGGCAGATCCCCGACCGCAGTGCAGCGTCGGCAACCCCCCGGCAGGGGGCCGCCAGTGCTCCGACATCGCCGTGCCATTTGTGAAACTCGTCGATGAACAGCGTCCGCTGGATCGGGTTGGGCCTTTCGTCGGTGCGGCAAATGTCGCTCGCAAGGTGGTCATCCTCCAGATGGAGCGACACGATCGCCAGGCGGGACTTGAGACGCCAATCGGGTTCAGACTCGCCTTCCTTCACATTCTCTTTCGCAAACGCTTGAATCGCCTCCAGTGCGGCACTGCTACCATGCCGGAAGGCGGCCACGAAGTTTTCGGCTTCTTCCGGCGCTGAACCGCCGATTCGCGAACACAGAAATGGGAGATCGACATCGTCGTAGGCCGCGAGCGCGTAGGCGAGCCACAGTTTGCGGTCCTCCTCGGCACTGGCGTAGCGGGACCGGACCTCCTCGAGAGCCATCTCGGGCGGCAGTTTCTGCAGATCCCGGATGGCGTAAGATACGACCGCTCCCCGGCTGTTCTGTACGACGTCGACCGCGGTCACCACTTGTCCCTCCAAGCTGCGCCGGCTTACGGCCGACATCCAATGACTGATCGCCCAACCGGCCACCAGCAAGAGCGCCAGGCCGCTTCCCCAGCGCAGCGCATGCACGCGCCTCGCCGTGGCCAGCATTTTTTGTTGCAGGGGATTGCGGTGCGTGGACGGAACCAGCGACACAATCGAAAGATACTCCCACAGCGACGGCAGATGACGGGCTTCGCGATTGTTGTTCCAAGCCGCCGAGCGCTCGGACAACAGCAACCGTGCCCGACCCCGGCGCGTCCCCTTTTCTTTCGCCGTCAGCCAGTCGCGGAGCGACGGCACGAGATAGTCGTGTGCGAGCTGGTAAGACTGGCTGCTGTCTTCCCCCACCGGCGTGATGATCCGCAGGTTTCCGTCCAGCAGTTTCAGCAGTTCCGCGTAGTCGGCCGGTCGTTCCGCGTATCCGGAGGCTTCTATCAGTTCCCCCCGCGAACGCATCCGTCCCTTGATCGTCGAACCGACTTCCGGCAACAGCGACTCGAAGACCCGGATCGCCGCGGGCCGGTGCAACTGGGCTTCTGCACTGGCCGTTCGCTTGTCGAACTTCTCTTCCAGGAACTGCCGGCCGACCCTCGCGACGCCACCGATGTCCCACAGTGTCTGCGGCGTCCAGGGCTGGCCGGCGAGCATCTGGGCGAACAGCGCCAGGTGGACCGACACGATCTTGCCGTCTTCATCTTTGAGGGATCTGACAGCTTCCTGAAGGAACTGTCGCTGATCGAGGTTCAGTTTCTCGCGCTGGTCAGGCCACTCGCCACTGATCCCGCGATAGGCACGGCCGTATTCGAACAGCACGTGCTCCGCGAAGCCGGCGTCGAGCAAGTCGATCAGCTCGTAGTTCAGCCCCTCGCGTCCTTCGCAGCCCAGGAGCTTCATGAAGCGATGCACGGGGACCGTGAACTCGTCGCGGACGAGCAACAAGGCCTGAAGATTCCGCCCGTCGCAGGCCCGCAGCGCCGTTGCCAGGGGGCTTTCGAGTTGGCCGCGCGCCGCGTGCAGCCATTGCTCGAACTGGTCGAGCACTAACAGCAACTTGCGGCCGGCGAGCGCGTCGGGGTTCTGCACGATCCACGAAAACGCGGCAGCCAGATCGAGGTCGCCCGGAAGCCGGGCGACGGCCTTGCGAATCTCGGCCAGCACGCGCGTTTCGGCCCCTTCGACCGCCGCATCGATAGCGAACGGCAGCACGTATTCCGCCAGCGCCGGGAGCAAGCCGGCTTTGACGAGCGACGACTTGCCGCAACCGCTCGGGCCGTACCAGTAGGCGACCCGAAACGTGCGATCGGGGTCAATCTGATCGATCAGCTCTTTCCAATGCGCGACCACGCGCGGGAAGCCGGCGGCGGCGCGCGGCCCGGGCACGAGCTTCAGGTACGACCAATGGTCTGACTGCTCGAACGACCGCAAGCCCGGTGGCACGATTCGGGCATCCGTCGCCTCGCTCGGCCGGTGGGTCGCGGTGGGGGGAACGAAGCCGGGGGCCCGCCCCTCGATCCCCGCCTTGAGGCGCTGATAGTTAGCCTCGTCCCGCTCCGGCTCCTCTTGAAATTCGACCCAGGTGACCTGCCGCAGGAACGAGGGGAGTTCGTCGTTGGCCGGGCGCTGGGCGCCCGGTAACCGCACCGGAATGACCCGGTACGTCCCGTTCGATTCGAGCAGGCGGCTGAGCGCTGCCCGCATTTCCAGTTTGTGCCAGGCGCCCCAGCCTTCCTGGCCGACAAACACGGCGCACGAACCGCTCGACTCCAGCGCCTGTTCGAGCGGTTGCTGGAACAGCTCGCCGGGAACGAGGGTCGCCTCGTCAAGAAAGAAAGGGATGCCGTCGCGCTGCAGCCGCGCGGCGACCTGCCGCACGAACGGCTTATCGCGGCTGTTGTGCGAAAGGAAGACGGCGAATTCGGCTGGCGGCATCGTACGGCCCCTGGCAAGACTCGCAGACGGTTGGCGATCGCGGATCCGGGTGCAAGCATCCGCATACTCCCATTTCTAGCGTATCCCGTGAACGGTGACACCTGTTCGGTCGGCGCGGCGGTGTTTGTCGGGGAAAATGGTCGCCGTGGAACGAGTGATCAGAGTCGGACCGCTCACGGAGCCCAGAGATGCGTAGGCGACGTCGAGCAGTCGCAAAAAACGTTCCTTTTACGCCACAACTCACTCGACAACAGCTGTTGCCGACTTCCGCCTTGCAGGCTGTGCGAGAAACTCATTTCAGAAATCAAAATGCCGGATTGCCGTTGAATTGGTCGCGGATGACACAGTCGGCCGCTGATGATACGCGTGGCCGACGATACCGTCGATCCACGTACCATGATCTACGATGCAGCTCAGTCCACGCGCGATTTCGGCGTGACGAGTTCCATCGGATATCGATCGCGACGGGCTTTGATGTTGATCGGGCACGCGCGCAGCTTTCGCAAACGTTCAATCTCATCGGCGTCGGCCCAGAAAACCCACCGGCCTCCGATCGGGCGCAATTGCCGGCCATGGACCCAACCGCGTCGACGCCAAAAGTGAAGAGTTGCCTGTGGAATCTCCAATTCCCGCGACAAATCACCGACGAGCCATTCATCTGGCTTACGGTATTCTCGGAATGAACCCCAGTCCGGGCCGAGTTCCTTGCTGCAATATCGTTGGAGAAACGTGCGAATATTCTCGGGACGAAAGAAACTCCCCCCCTTGGGCGAGGGAAATCCCTCGTCGATCAGAACGGCACAAATCTCTGGGTACGATCGGCCTGCCCAATGAAGTTCGAGCACGCGTTGCTTGAATCGCTCAAAGTCCCGCAGTCGCCGAAACGAATGGACCGGCTGTGCGACCTGGTGCGCGCTGACGTAGCCGCCAGCCCAGTGAATCGTCAGATCTGCGGCATCACCGTTTCTCCGAACCACGACCCGCTCAATCAGCTTTCGAACGATCGACTTGCGATCTTGCGGCGTTGTTTCGGGGGCATTCCAGATCGTTGGGACGATGGACGAAAGTGAACGGATCTTCTCTTTCTCCTTCGAGGACAGCAGCGGCGGCTGGTCGCGACAGAAGCGATCATAATCCTCTTCCAACTTCCGCTGCGTACGCAAGGCAGTCTCCCAACGCTGTTCCAAATCACGGACGACCAGTCGATTCTCTGGCTCCGCTGCATCGTACTGTCGATGGGCACGGTCAGCTTCATACCGCGCACGCTCAAGTCGCTGCCGCCAGTTCTTGTGGAGCTGATCGCGGTTGCCCTGGATTTCCTCGGCGGCCTGCATGCTGAGTTCGAGAGCTGCAGGTTCGAGAACGCTGAAGACCTTTTCGCGGATGAGATCTTCAAGCGGATTTCCTTTCACAGTCTGACATTGTTTGGCAGCGTGCTGGAGACACTGACGTAGGCAACAGTACCGAATCAAAGAGCCTTTTTTGTACTGCACGACCATCCGGGCCCCGCAGAAACCGCAGATCAATAGACCTGGAAGAAGAGCAACGCCGTTTCGAGCCGAACCGAGTGTGGACATCCGGGCGCGATTGCGCTTCAACGTCGCCTGGTTCGCGACGAACTGGTCCCAGGTGATGTATGCGGGGACAGCATCTTTGAGCAACACATCCCACTCTTCCATCGGCAGGAATCTTCGGCCGGGGCGTAATGACGATGGTCGTGGTCGCCGACGATCGGCTCCACGTCGTCCCTGACTGTACGTGCCGGCATACGTGGGATTGTGCAGGATTTCGAGAAGGGTGCTGGGGCCCAGCGGGCGCCATTCGACAGGACTCGGAACGAGCCCGTTGACCGCACGAACCCCAACATGAATCCCGTGCCGCACGAAGTACCGCACCACTGCCGATGCCGAGCCGTATTCCTCGAACTTCTCAAAAATCAGACGAACAACGGTCTGGACTTGCTCATCCGGATCGAACGCCAACTCATCAGCCGGAAGTCTCACGTAACCGATCGGCGCCAAGGTGAACAGTTCTCCCCGGCGAGCCTTATTGAGCCGTCCCCGGTCCAGGCGATTTCGCATGGTGACCAATTCAAATTCGCTGATTGTTCCCTTCAGTCCGAGCAGGAGACGATCGTTGGAATCGTTCGGATCGTAGACACCGTCTTCGTCGGCCAAGACCGTACCGAAAACGGCACACAGTTCCAGCAACTGGTGCCAGTCCTTGTTCGAACGAGCCAAGCGGCTCATCTCGATGCCGAGCACGAGGCCCACATGGTCCATCGTGACTTCGGCAAGCACGCGATGGAATCCATTTCGGTTTTCCGCTGTCTTGCCGCTACGCCCTTGATCGTCATCAATCACCAGCACGCGATCACGGTGCCAACCTAACGCCACCGCATGGTCTGCCAGCGCGTACTGTCGCTCGCGAGATTCCCGGTGCTGGAGAACCTGGTGAGGACTGGACTGCCGCACATACACGACCGCCAATCGTTCAAGATGCGAGGGCAGAATCTTTGGAGAAACTGTTGCAGATACACGGGGAGCGACGGCACTTTGCGGCAAACCGCATTCGCTGCCCGTCCCGGCCGGAGTTTCAATGCGAGTCATGCGACACCCCCTTCTGATTTGTGGGCGCCGCGATCTGACCGACCAGACGACTCAGCGTTTTCAGAACATCCCGCCGATTGTTGGCCGGCAACTCGTGCCACAGTCGATTCAGAATGATCCGTGGCGGAGCAACCTGACCTGGTTGCGGGGGGGCACTTGTCCTTCCTTGTCGTTTCGCATGATTCCGCTCCTTGGATTGAGTCTCGACGCTTCAAACACCAATCCCACAGCTTAAGAAGCGCCGGTACATCAACAATAGGACATTCGTTCGACCGTTTACAAGAGGAATTCACGGGGGCTTCGCGCCCAAGTCTTTTCAAGTACGTCGCGAAGGACGCGTAGTTCGTCGCCCACGCGGTTCACCGCTTCGACCAGAGCGGCAGTTTCGGCCGGTGTGGTGTTTCTGGTGCGTGCCATGCGAATGCGGGACAGCCGACAGCGTACCACA
>SIAF01000385.1 GCA_009691905.1 Planctomycetaceae bacterium
ACGGGTCTTTCGAGATCAGAAAAATCAAAATATATGGGGGGACGAATCCCTCCGCCGGGTCTTCCACGAATATGGCGTTGATCGTGACGCCGTTGATAGCCTGCGACGGCGCCAGCGCAACGATCCCCGACTGAGCCAGCAATAGCGTTCGGAGTCCGATTTCGATGGCCATTCACTTCGCGGCCTCACGCATGATGACTTCGTTTATTTTCGACCTGATTGTTTGAATCGCAGTTTGTTCTGATTTTCTAAAACCGCCCTTCGTGATGCCCGCAAGCTCCGGTGGCATTCGTCCTGTTGAATGGACCGGCTTGCCGGTTAATTTTCTCTGTGATACGGCACCCGCTTTATGGCTTCCGGTTCGCTTTGAGCCAGTCGAACGTTCGGCAGTCCCGAGAATAAACCAATGCAGATTTCTGGCACCGATGCCAACGCCCTTCCGTTTGGCCCTCTTGCCTTTCTGTTTTGCGGAAGCTTTATCGATCTTCTCTTTCTTCATCCCAACGCCGACACCTGCCCGTGCTCGTACCTCGTCACGGTTCGCGCCGCCCTTCTTGTCGATTCGTCCGCCGATGGCACGCTTAGCATCCTTGTATTGTGCCGGGACTTCAGATTTAATTCCTTTGACGATGACGCGTAACCCGGCGCCGAAGCCAGCCCGCATCGCTTTATTGACTGTCTTATCAGCCAAGTCTTTCAACTTGCGGTCAAGCTCCGGGAGTCCTGTTACCGTCGCACTCATGATGCTACCTCGGTTGCCGGGAATCGCAGTAGGATGTCTTGCTCGTCGATGTTGGAAGCCGGTCCGGCAAGATTTATTTTGCGCGTGCCAAGTACCAATTGATCCTTGGCTTTGTATTTGTCACTGATAGAATCAAACCGCATATCGACCTGATGCGTGATATCCGCCGCAACCTCTTGGCCGCGAAAAAATTCGCGGCTTCCACGCGGCGTCAGTTTCACCCATCGCTTGCCTATGTCGCGCCAATTCGATTCCGTAGTTTCGTCGATATGCCCTGCGGCATCTGGGGTCGCATTCTCGTTGATTCGCCGGACGGTAACGTGTCGGTTGAAATCGCCGGCATTGATCTTCGAGGCAGCAATCATTACACGCTCCCTGCCCACTTCAGTCGCGAGACAAGGGCGGTATAAGCGAATTCAATTTCCTGCCCGACTGTTCCGACAGCCCCGCGATTGTAGAACCAGTGTGCGACCAGCAATCGAATTGCTTGCTTTGCAATCGGATTGACGAGGTTCTGCGCTGCCAGTCCGGCAACGAACGTCACCGTAACTGAGTTCTCCTGCCAATAGGTGATCGGCCAGTATTTTCCATAGGCGGGCATCACACGCGATGGCGAATGCTTCAGATCGGAAACGTAATCTGTATTGGCGATAAGCGTTTGGCTCGTACCGTTCTGATCGAGATAGACGATACTGGTAATCGACGCGACGGGCACCTTGCGAAGCTCAATCTCCCATGCCGGAAACCGATCGAGATAGACCGCCCAGGTTGATGTCAGAAGTGCAATTTCCGCGTCGATTTCAACCATTTGCCCGGCAGCAGTGATGTACTCTTGCATCAACTGCATTTCGTCCGGGGCGTCGATACGGCACTGCATCACAAGGTCAGACGGGTCAACGCATGGGACGAGCGTTGACGCCGTGACGAGCACCGGCTGGCGGATTTGACGTGCGAGCGTGCAGGAGTCGTACACACGGCCTCCCGTCAGATCGTGGATGCAGTTCCAGCCGTAACGCCGGCGGCGGCTGAGTAGACATTGCCGGCAACGAATCCAGCAACGGCGGTAATCGGCGCTGTACCGGAAGGAACGTTTATTCTGTTGTTCGAGACGAACGGCGTTGAAGCCGCCGCCATCGTGGCAAACGACGTGCCAGTGCCAATCACCGCAAAATTGCTTATAATCGCGCCGCGCAAAACGGTAGCGACGTTCTTGATCGCCTGAGTCATCTTGCCGACAAAATAGTTTTCACGGATCAGATAGTCGACACCCGACTCGTGCTGAATGCAGGCCGTGCATGTCGTCCCGGCATTGATAGCAGGGCCGGTGAAACGATTGCGTTCCACGCGTAGTCGCGTTGCCGTTGCGGCCGTAAGGATTCCGATGATCGCCCCGAACGTTCCGTCAGAAATGACGATCTCATTGTCGAGGAACGCAACGTCAGCAGCCGTCACGTTAAACATCGCCGTAATGGCGTCGATGCCGGCAACAAACGTCATGTTTTGCAGCGTAAAATTAGCGGCGGAAATGTCGAACGATGCCGCCGCTGCTGTGTCAAACGTGAAGACCGGACGATTGCGTCCGTTGCCGTATCCGAGAACGGTTACGCCGGAGACGTTACCAGCAATGCCGGCAGCCCCCGTGATAGACTCGACGTGCCCCGGAAGAACGTGAATCGTATCGCCCTTTGCCGCTGTACAGAGCGCAATGGCAGCGGCAAGAGTTGTCA
Organism: Planctomycetaceae bacterium; assembly: GCA_009691905.1. Taxonomy (GTDB): domain Bacteria; phylum Planctomycetota; class Planctomycetia; order Planctomycetales; family Planctomycetaceae; genus SIAF01. Next base: position 2,470 of record SIAF01000385.1, read on the forward strand.
GCGGTGAGTCAGCGGTATAGCCACCGCCGGAAACGCCTGTCACGGAATTGACGAAATAGTGTTTTCCTTGCGGTGCCTGTGCGACAAAACGCAGAGCATCGCGGGCACGCTGATAATTGGCAGCTGTCGTCGGCATAATTCACTCCCATTGTTCCAGGGGCTGCAAAACGGAAAAGTCAGTTGACGTATTCGTGGAAAATCGTTCTGGCCAGATTCAGTTCCGGCACCTTCCATGAGAGATCGAACGCGCGGTTGACCTTCGGGATCAGATAGGTCTGATCTTCGGTTGGCGGGTTCTCGTCAAGCCACTTCTTGATTCTGAGCACCTTTTCAAGCGACCCGAACCGCTGGCTAACGATATTGTGCGGGTGCGTTTCGGGCAGGTTCGGTGCCGAGCAATCGGCAAGTTGTTTGCCGACTGGCTTCTTGATTTCGAGCTTCCCCGCGCGGGCGCGTTCGCGAACGGCGATGAACGTATCAGCCTTCGCGAATGCGTCTATCGCCTGCCGCTCGTTGGCGATAGCCGAACCGTGCGATACGGTCTGCTTGTAAATCTCGAAGGCGATCGCTTCGAGTTCGTTGTCAAGTTTCTCGTTTGCCACAAGTCACCTCGAATAAATTAGGAAATTGCCGACAGCGGCGTGAGTTGCGGAAAGCGTCCGCCCATGAGAATCATCCATGCGGAAACAAGGCAGGCGTTGTTGACTTCATCCCCTTCGATTCGAACTGTCAGCCAATCAAAGCCGCCGTCAATGTCGATGTCGGACGCCTGTACGTCGATCGCAACCAGCGCTGCATCGGTATTGGTATCCGTCGCCACGATCAGCGTTCCGCCAGTCGGTGCCGCCGAGCCGATGCCGAGAATGCTGTCGGCCGTGGTAAGCCGCCCGGAAGTCCAGACGGTTGCGGCAGTCAATACGCCCTGTTTGTACCAATATGGGTACAGAGCCTCGCACGCCTTGATCCCGGTCCCCGTCGCCGTCGTCGCCTGCACGATCTCAAAACCGAGGGTGTCAACATCCTCAGTGCCATACTTGGCGACAAGTATCATCGCCCGCGAATAGTTCGTGAGTTTGACCCAATCGCCTGTGACATCGCTGTCGCCGTCAACCTGATTGAGGAGCGGAATGATATCCATGCCGCGCTCGAAAAAACTCGCATTGAATTCTGCCATTTGATTTCTTCCTGTAGGCCAGGGGGATCAAAACCCTGTAGGTCAAACAAAGCACTCGCTGTTTCACAGGTTAGGCGCGTGCGTCCAAAGTTACAAAACTTGACTGAGTATTCGCAGTCCCCTTGTACGGGGTGATTGGTGACGATTCCCACGGCCCGGCGTTCAGCCGCAAAACAAATCTGAGTGCCAGCTGGTCGGTCAGGAACTGAACGTGCATGCTCATAGCCTGAGCCACGCCCCCCTTGCTGATCGACAGGATTTGCCCGAGATCGGCAAGGATCAAGTCGCCCTGCGTTCCAAGCGTCGGGTTGAATTCGGTCGTCATCGTCTGGCGACCCATCAGCGTGTCGTATGGGGCACCTGAGACGCCGCCGGGCGGCATGTAAACCGTAACGCCGGCGGCACCAATGCCGAGTGACATCGTGCCGAGTTGCGGGAACACGTCCTGATTCCGGAGCCAGAGAGCGCCACTGAGATTCGGCGCATAGAACCGGGCGAACATCTTCGTAATGTTCTCGACGGCGAGCGTTGCCGCAAGTTGTCCAGATTCCTTCGCGACAGAAATCAGCGACGGACTCGCGAGAATACCGAGCGGTTGACCGACGCCGGTTCCATTAAGCAGCGAATCGCCGATCATAAAACTGAACTCTTCAGCGGCCTTGCGGCTGACGTACTGCTGCAAAGCGTATCCGCCGTCGTCAATCAACTCTTGCGTCAGATAGACGATGACGCCGAGTTTGCAAAGTTTCAGCGTCACCTCGCGGAGCGTCGGCTTGCTGCTGGTGATCGCTCCACCCTCAGAGAGCCAGTAGCCTCGCATACCGCCATGACGGCTTCCGTTCGCCCGACTCGTTTCGGCGTTTGCCAGGAACGTCATGTTGTTTCCCGACAGGCTGTAGTTGTCGGTGCGGCCCCACAGATCGTTGCCATAAACCCGGTCGATGATCCCGGAAGCGAACTCCGGCATGACGGTGTAACCACCATCCGAGCCGACGCCTTCCGACATTCCCTGGACGGCCGCGAAATGCTTGCGGGCGCGGTCCTGAAATGGGAAAGTCTGATGCCCGTTCAGTCCGTCGCGGATGAATTCGGTAAGCGACTTGAATTCGCCCCACGGCTTGTAACCGCTGGACTTCAACAGGCGGCGATTCTGCGCTTTCTGTTCGGTGTAGCTCTGCCGACGCTGTGCCTGTTTGTCGTCGCCAAATTGGAGCGTAACCTTTTCGTCGGTGTCCTCGAAATAGCCAGTGACTCGGCCTTCCACGTCGGTCTTGACGCCGCCGATCGGATTGGCTTCTGGCTTCACGCCGTTGGCCGGCTTGGCGAGAGCGGCCTGTCGGTTGGCATGGGCGAGCCTGGCCTGCTCAGAGCGGTCGCCCTGTTCGATCTGGGCATTGATATCGTCGAGTTCTTTTCCCTTGGCCAAAACGACTTCAAGCTGTTCCGCCGTGAGCGATTGCTTGGCCTCGTCGGCCGCAGAGAAAATGCCGCTGATTTCGGTATTCAGCGCTTTGATTTTGCCTTGCAATTCAGTCCTGTCCATCATTTGGTCTCCTGTGGCCGGTGACCGAATGGCGCAAGAAGAAGCGACCAGCAATCACCAGCAATTTCTGAGGGAAACTGCCTGATGATCTCGCGGTCGCAAAGCGCATCGCAAAATCAAGGTCAAGTTGTCAGACGCGATTCAATTCGATAAGCGTGGTACTTTGCAATAGGGAAATTACAAAATTTTCAAACAGCCCGCTCTTTCATGTCCGCCAATTTCTCGCGATGGGCCTTCGGCCTGACACTTAATGGCTTCCCTCTCAGCACTTTCTGCACCGTCCGCGTGCTCACCGCCTGCACTGCCGCCACGCGACGGATCGACAGACCCATGGCGCGCAAGCGAATGATCCGCTCGCGTTCGGATCGAGGCAGCGGCTTGCCGGGTGTGGCCATTAAAGTTCCTTGCGGCACGGGAATCCAAGAGCCAATTTTGCCTCGACCCATAGCGCCGCATTCAAGCCGACAGTCAAGTCTTTTGAAAGCACGGCGACGGCCGCGAAGTCGTCATCCCAGCCTGCGGGCTTGCCGACGGAACCGGGAGTCTCGAAATGAAGCACGTCGCCCAGCTTGATCCACTTTTCACTATGGGTCGATGGAAGATGCAGGTATCCGTTGACAATCATGTGTACCTCTCAAAATTTCGGTTGGCTCACGCGACGAAGATTCGATACCGCCATAAATGACTATGAAAAGACACAAGGCGGCGAAAACATAAATTTCGATCCTCATTCCTGAAAATGCCGCCCGTCGATTCGCTCCAATGGGGGCGGGCTTTTCGTTTACACAGTCGCGTCACGAAATAGCCAATCGCAAATCCAACGATCAGCATGTAACCAAAATGGAACAGTGGATGACGCCAGAAATTGTTTCGGGCATCATCGGGTTGCTGGTGGGGAGCATCCTCGGCCACCGCTTGGCCATTTACCGGGACAGCCGCCGCGAATTCAACGAATTTGCCGACCCGCTGTACCTCTGGTTCAATCGACAAATCAGCGTTCGTCCTGGCGACGATGCTCTCTTTCGCCGCCATTTGGGATGGCTCGCGCGCAGAAGATTCGATTCCGCCATGAATGACTACAAAAAGACACAAGGCGGCGAGAACATAAGGGTATATCCTGAAAATGTCACCAGTCGATCCGCAGGCGGAACAACTCACGACTGAAAAACCCCGCGCGTTGCCTATGCTCGTGTTCTGACCAATCACGACAACGCCCCCTTCCGCCGCATTTCAAACCTCGCCCGCTCAGTTGCGTTGCGTAACGCCCAGTCGTCAGCCGCTTCCGGCGATTCATCCTCGATGACCGGAGACGACCAATCGTCCATCGCCGCCGGTCCCCCCGTCTGAATTCTCCCGCCAGCCATGCGGCCGATTATCTGTTCCAGCGTTGCCACTCGGTCC
>SIAF01000386.1 GCA_009691905.1 Planctomycetaceae bacterium
ATTGTCGATCCACTGGTATCCCACCCCGATGCTGGCGGATAAAACGCCGGGACGCTGATCGAGTTCCCGCAACTTCCGCACCGCGTCGCTCATCGGTGGTTCCGCATCAATCATTCGGGCGGCCGACCACAGCAAGGGCAGATAGCGCACCGCCATCGTGGGCCGAATCTAGCCGCTGACGGTGCGAGCCATGATGCGCGCCGTATGCACGGCCCGTTCGGCCATATCGACGTGAGGATAGGTCCGTTCGACGACCATCACATTCGCCGCCTGCTCCATGACGGTTGATATGTTGCAATGCAGATCATGCACGGCCATCACGGGGACCTGCGGACCGACGAGTTGACGGACGCAGGACAAGACCTCTCCGTCGGCATCATCCACCCCGTCAGCAGCAAACGCCCCATGCAGACTGAGCAATACACCATCGACGGGGAGCGCCTTTCGCAACCGGTCCAGCAAGTCTTCGATGGCGCTCTCCAAACTCTCCCGTGTGACAGGCGGGCTGGTGTTGGCATCGATCCAAAGCAGCGGAACAAGCTCATGCCCGGTCTCACGGACGCCGCGCACTAATCCATCGACAATCGTGTTGGCGTCTCCCAGCGCACGGAGTTCCTCCCCGTATTTCAAGGTGCGCGCGACCGACATCAGCGTCGTCGCCGCTGCTGTGGGCGACGGGGCTGCAAATCCACAGGTCTCGTGTTCAATTCCACCGACGGCGATACGCATGATGACGACATCCTTAACGGCGCTGGGCGGACGGAGTCAGGGAGTACAATTGATCGAGCTGGCAACACACCAACGTCCCTGCGCGTCACACGCGGCGTAGTACATGCGATACCGACCCGGCGCGATCCGGATGAGAGACATATCTTCCGCGTGAACGGCATCCAGCCCCTCACCCCCGTATCCAACCCCTTTCAGCACAAGTTCCAGAGGCCCCCACATCAGGCCATCCGCTGATTGTGAGACGAAGATCCGCGATCGATACCCTCCGGTGGGAACACGCGCGATGCACGGCGACTGCAGCTTGGAGCTGTCGAGATCCCGCGATCCCTGCAATCGTGGGCTGTCTTCCTTGATCCAGGTTTTGAACAGTTCCAATTGCGAACTCCCAAGTGATTCTGCGAAACTCAACTGTCTGTGGTCGAGACTGTTTCAACGGTGTCGGCTGCCGCGTCCAAGGTTTGTCGAATCTGAACCCGGATCATGGCGCGAGCCCGTTCGACGTCGCGGCCGCGGATGGCTTCGAGCAGTTCGCGATGCTCCCAGCAGATGCGCTCCGCTGAGGAAGAGCACGGCTTCGCTCGCGGCGTCGTCTGGAAGAACTGCACCAGGATCTGCTGCATGCCGGCGATCAGCCGCGATCCGGTCATCTCCAGGATCAACGAGTGAAATTTGACATCGAGCTCGATCGTGCGAGCCGACGCCTGGTTCTGCAAAACGGCTTGCTCCAGTTCCTGCTCGATCTGACCGAGCCGATCAATCTGCTCGTGGGTGGCAGCTCGAACCGCCAGTTCGATGGCCCCGACTTCGATCGCATAACGCAACTGAGCGAGGTCGCGCCAGTCGCCAGGCGAGGTCATCAGCGAGGGGAGACTGTTTTGAAAGAGTCGCAGCGGGTCGGGGCAGCGAACGATCAGCCCTTTTCGTTTGCGTCCTTCCAGAAGTCCCAGCGCCTGGAGGCGACTGACCGCCTCACGCGTGACCGTTCTCGACGTGCCGTACTCGGCAGCGAGTTGGGCCTCGGTCATGAAAAACGAACCGTCAGGCAACCGCTCCGTTTGAATTCGGTGGCGGATCTTGCGAGCCAGCTCTCGGACTTGAGTGGCAGGTCGTGCGTCAAGGACGGCAGTGTCCATTCTATGTCTCCTACGAAGTCGCAGTTTACCGCATTGATACTAACGCCGTCAATAAGTAGGATTTAATTGGGGCGTGGCCCCAGAGGGGTACGGCACCAAGTCCGGTACAGCGAGTCTCAACTTCAACCGTGGCCAGTGCTCTGCGACCAAAGCGATTGAAAGGAATGCCGAACAAAGGACGAGGCTCCTCGCGATCGGATGTTCTCCGAGGCGTGTGATGGAACCGCGCCCAACTCCCGCGGAGTTGGGCGGATTGCGGCTGCCACCAGCGCGTCCAAGTAACAACGACAGTCTTCCTTGCCCCAGGCAGATCAGGATCATCCCATGAAAAAGTATGCAGAAACGTTCGACGACGGACCCGGAGGCTGGTTCGGGTGGATCGATAACGCCCGCGGACCCCAGCCGCTGGAGCGCGGCGAAAGTTGCGTCATCTCACGTAGCCCGTGGTGGATCGATTACAACCACGCCCCTCCCGGCGCCGGTTACATGCACCTGCTGTACATGTTATTCACCAGCGGACATCCAGGTGAGCATCATCGCGAAGTCAGCGGCGAGAACCGCTTCATCAAGAGCGGCTTTGGCACGGACTTCACCAACGCCGAACTGACTTTTCGGCTGAAAGGGGAACTGCTTGCGCGCGAGACGCAACTCCTGCTGCTTTGTCAGGGAGTCCACCAGGGAATCTGCACCGGCTGGTTGTTGACTGGGCAACCGATCACGGTCACTCCAGATTGGTCCGAACAAAAGATCACCGCGGTGCCCGATGAGTCGGCCTGGACGTGCCTCGGGAGCCGCCACGATCGAACGGACTCTTATGGCCGGACGGCGCTGCGAACAGTGCTCGGCGACGTCAATGTGGATATCCTGCTGGTGCTGTTTCCGCTGGAGATCGCACCCATGGGACCGCTCAACGGTGATCCCCACCTTTTGAGGCCCGAGAAAGATTACCCGGTCTGGCGCAGCCGCTTGCCGGAAGGCTTCGTCATGCTTGACGAAGTGCGGATTGAATGCCCCTGAGCTGCGATGACTTGAAACAGGACTTTATCGCGTGCCGAAACACGGCATCACTTTCACAACGCCAAGGAACCAAGACCATGCGGATGGCAACGGCGGCTACCCAACTTTTCTTGCTCGTGATGCTGACGCGCGTCTCGGGGGTGGCGGCCGGTGACGATGCCGCGCCGGCGGTCAACGTCGGGACCGCGAAGCGGCTGACTTGGGACGATTCGCTGCTGGACAAGGCGGAGGGCATTCGGTTCGAGATGCAGCAGCCGCGTCGGACGGGCGAACGGAATCTGGTCGGTGACAAACCGTGGGAGTCGTGGCAACTCGGCGGCATGTCGAGCTTATTGCACGAAGACGGCAAATTCCGGCTTTGGTACGGCGTGAGTCACGGCATTCGACATGGTGAGGAGTATGCCGTCGCCTATGCGGAGTCCGACGACGGAATACATTGGACGAAACCCGATCTGGGATTAGTCGAGTACGCGGGTTCCAAGCAGAACAACCTGGTTGTCGCCTACAGCAGCGTCATCGGACAGGTGTTCGTCGATCCGCACGCCAAGGCCGGCGAAAAATACAAGATGCTGGCCGCGATTTTCCCGACCAAGGACACGGACCCCAAGCGATATCTCACGCTGCTCAGTTCACCCGATGGCCTGACTTGGAGCCCGCCGGCACAGAACGTGGTCCGTGAAGGGGACTTCGCACTCGATACGCAAAGCCAGGCCTTTTGGGATCGCGACCGAAAGTCGTATGTGTTGTACACGCGAATGGGACCGTGGCGCCAAGTCGGGCGTTCCGAGTCGACGGATGCGTTTGCGTTTCCCGCTCCCAAGAACGTCATGCGGCCCGAAGATCCAGTGAAGGCGGACTATTATCAGGCCGGCGTCACCAAGTACGAGGAAGCGGCGAACGCCTATTTCGGCCTCGTGCCGATTTTCTTTCATCCCGGAGACGAACGGGGAAATCCCCTGGACGGCAATCCGCCGTTGACGTTCACCTACGTGAAGAACCCGATCACGGTGGTTGCGCCGGACACGCTCGACATCCACTTGTTCACGAGCAACGATTCGATTCAATGGCAGCGGCGGGGGGACCATGTGCCATTTCTCGGTTTGGGGCTGGACGGCGAATTCGATAGCCGCTCGCTGTATCCGGGCGTCGGCTATGCCGTGGTCGGTTCGGAGATCTGGCTGTATTACTCGGCGTATAGCTGCACACACGTCGAATCGCTCGATGGGAAGGACCCGTTTTCCAAGTACCTGGGCACGATCACGCGCGCAACACTGCGCCTGGACGGTTTTGTTTCGGCCACGGCGGGGCACTCGGGCGCGGAAATCGTGACCAAGCCGTTGGTGTTCTCGGGCGACCGTTTGGAGTTGAATGTCGATTGCAGTGCGGGCGGCTATTTGAACGTCGAATTGCAATCCGCAGATGGCGAACCGCTGCCGGGGTACTCTCTGACTGACTGTGATCGGATTTACCACAACAACATCCGGAAAGTCGTGACCTGGAAGGGGCAATCCAACTTGTCGGAACTCGCCGGCAAGACCGTTCGAATGCGGCTAGTCATGAGGGACTGCAAACTGTATGCGTTTCAGTTTCCCCAAACGCCACAATGAACGGCCCGCCTTGAGAAAGGAACTACCCACCATGCGATGGCTGATTTGCTCGATAGTCATCACGGCCGTGACGTTTTGCAGCGTTAGGTGTCAGGCCCAGCCGAAGGTTGAGTTCGGCCCACTCGCGGAATTGCGGATGGATGAAGGCCGATTATCCTTCGGTACGATCGTCAGATCCAGCATGAACGGAGAGCCATGAATCCTCCTTGCGATGGGATCGTCCAAATGGCACAGTTCTGTCGTTCGCGCGGTCAGAGAGATGCATTTCCCTTGTTGACTGGCCGGCCTCTCATACAAACGAAAGAGAATCAATGATGCTCCGACTGGCTCATCACGTGACATGTTACGTGTGCATGCTCGTGTGGTGTTGTGTTTCCATCGCGGGCGATGAAGCCCCCGCAGTTCGTTTCTCCGAACGCCTCATCGCGGACAAATACGGTTACACGTTCGGCGTCATGGCCCATGATCTCGACGGCGACGGAGATCTCGACCTCACCAACGTTGATATCGTCGGCAAGAACCCGAGTGCAGCGTCACTATTATGGTTCGAGAACGATGGCAAGGGAGCCTTTCAAAGGCATGTCATTCACGAGAAGGAAAACGGCTGGCTGGAGCGACACTCCATCGGCGATCTGAATGGTGATGGGCGTCCCGATATCGCCGTCGTCAGCGCACGCGACGGTTTGCTGTTGTGGTTCGCGCACCCTGGCCAGACCGTCGACGGGGCATGGAAGCGGTACGTCATCACAACAAAAAATCCGACTGCCTATGACGTCGTACTTGCCGACATCGACGGGGACGGGGACCTCGATGCCGCCTCGGCCGGACACAACAGCCATACGCTCGCCTGGTACGAAAATCCCGGCGCTGACGGTTGGGACCACGAATGGCCGAGACATGTGATTGACACGACGCTGACGGAAAACCGCACAATCCGCCTGGGAGATTTTAATCGAGACGGCAAAATGGACCTTTTGGCAGCCTCGGTGGGCGCGTCGTTTGCCACCGCCGGCGAGGCGGCTGATCCCACGCAGCATGGTGCCAGCGTCGTCTGGTTCGAAAACCCGGGTCAGCTGCCGGGAACTCCGTGGAAGAAGCATGTCATCGACGACCGTTCGCGAGGTCCGATCCATGGACATGCGGTCGATTTCGATCACGATGGCGATCTCGACGTCGTGATGGCCTTCGGCATGCGTCCGGAGCATGTCCCCGAAGACAGGCACGAAATCGCGTGGTACGAAAACGTCGGCCAGCCCGGGGATTCGACGGTTTGGAAGCGGCATGTTGTCGGCCCTCTGCCCTGCGCATTCGAGACGGTTGCGGTGGACGTTGATGGCGACGGTGATTTCGATCTTGCGGCGACCGCGTGGTCGAAGGGGGACCGGGTCGTCTGGTTCGAGAATTCGGGCGATCCTCGCGGAAAGTGGACAATGCACATGATCAGGGAACAGTACTTTGCCGCCAATCAGGTGATCGCCGCGGACCTCGATGGCGACGGCCGCCCCGACATCATCGCCACGGCCGACGATGGATCCCGACGTGTGCAGGGGGCGAACGAACTACGCTGGTGGCGCAATGAAGAGCGTCGGTAGCCACAAAGGAGTCACGCGGCCCTGTGACAAGCTGTCACCAGTTCATTCATGCTGAGGTACAGCGAATCGGGACATTGCAGTTCCGGATCTCCCGTCCAATCCCAAACAAAACGTAGCAGGTTACAGCAACCGGCGGCTGGTTTTCCGATCCCCATTGGAATGAACTCGTGAGGAGCAAGGCACAGCCATGAGACAACACTGCTGGTTCTATCTTCTGCCGCTCATCATGGGCCCGTCGGCCTGGGCGGAGGACACGCCGGCGATCCCGGCCGATTCGCCTCCGATCGTCCACGACATCGGTTCGCGGCGCGAACTGTTCGTCGATCAGTACCTGATCGACACCCTGCAGGGCGGCGCCCGACGGATGCTCCATCGCCCGACGCCGCGCGAGATCTCGCTGACACACGACGAACCGTGGGAAGGCAACGTCAGCGGGATTGCCACGATCTTCCGCGATGGCGACATCTATCGCATGTA
>SIAF01000387.1 GCA_009691905.1 Planctomycetaceae bacterium
TGTGGGCAGGCCGGATTGCGGCTGCGGGGCCACAACGAGCCGGGCGGCCCTCCACGCACACCAAATCTCCCCATCACGAACGCACCATTCCGACACCCTTACGCGATTCACCGGAATTCACCCACAAATTCCGGAGAGGAACCTGAAAAATAAGCCGCTGAACCAATTGGATCAGCGGCGAAGGGAATTGTCTCGGCTGCTTTCAGAAATGATCCCCCGACTGCTCGGAATCGGCTCCGGGGAGCGGATTTGAGTAATCGTGGTCGAGCGCCTTTTGCAGGGCGTAGATCAGGGCGGGAATATCTCCCGTCTGGTACGACGACGAGTCCTTCCATTCCCCCGTTTTGGCGTCGCGGTAGCGGCGCGGGGAGAGTGTGATCGATCGGACTTTTCTGGGTCCGTTGTCGGTTTGGATCGTGTTGATCCAGACCGCCACACCGATCCCGCCCGGATAAGGACCGATCTTCTTCTCCGGCCGGTTGGCGGCCGGTTTCCGCGATGCGTTGGAAGTGGGCATAAGCGTACTCCGAAGGTGGTTAAGAATGAAACGGCGAAATGTGCCGTCTTCACCGTAGCGCAAATTGCCGCCAGCCGTCAAATCGCCAGTTTCGCGGACACTACCATGCATCACCTCCTGTCGCGCGCATGAAAAAACCCGCCGAATCTCGCAATTCGACGGGTAAAATTCGTCTGCTTTCGGCAAGTCCCTGGTCTGCACGTCGTCCGGGTCGTAATCAAAGCTCCAATCGCACTCCATGCAACTTGTGACGCAGAACAGGTCATCTGGTTCATCGTCCGGAAGCGGACAAACGGCGCCACAGAATGGACATCGAATGAAATACCGGTAAGCGAACCACAGTTCGTCCATTCATTGAGTTCCCGCCGCGACCAGATCGAGCAGTCCCACCGCCTTCTGATCGGCTTCGAGCCGTTCGCCAGCATTCTGCAATTCACCCGCCAGCCGCGTGAGCGCATCCACGACCGCAAAGATCGTGAACGCACCCCGCTGCTCAGCGATCTCCAGCGCCCGAGCCGCCAGCGTCCGCGAAATCCCCGACTTGGCCAGAACCTTCTGAACTTCCTCGGCATCGCTTCCCAACCTGGTCTGCATCGCCTGACGGAGCACCCGCACGAATCCATCCCGTCGCTTGTCTCTCTTTTCTACCAGTTGCTCCAACGTGCGACGGATCTGCAACAACGCCTCGTGGACGTTCGCCGTGTGCTTGCGCGAAAACTCGACGACCTCGACGGCGTCCCACACGATATGGTTGGCACAAACCGCCTGAAACCAGAACGTGGAAATCCCAACGGAACGTTTGCCTACTTCGCTGTTCCAGACGAAGAATCCGGGAGCGAATGCCTCCCCCTCGATCTCCGCCCAGCCATTGGGGTCGATCAGAAAACAGAACAGATCCTGCTCACCGGCATACAACCCGGTCCCGCCTCCCGCCGCCTTTTGCGGCGCTTGGAAATCGGTCGCGAACTCCTGAACGACTTCGAGCAACTGCGTATTCCAGAGCCGCGTATACGACGCTCCATGAATGGACCGAACCACGTCACCGCTGGTCAGAATCTGCAACGGCTTCGATCCGGTCGGCAGCGTGTCGTGAAAAATGCTGGTCGCCGTTTCCGGCAAGACCCGGTTCACGGTCTCCTTGCTGACCCCAGCCAGCCCGCACAGTTGAGAAAAGCTCCAGTCATTCATCAGAAACTCCCCGTCGGTGCCGACCTTCAACGCCATGTTGTCATCGCGCGGATTGGGCACCAAATACTGCGGCAACTCCCAGCGATCCTGCGACGCGGCCTTCTGCACGCGGCAATGCCGCACCAGATCGGACAGGGAAGCAAACCGCTCATCCGGCGACCGTCTGTACAACTCCCGATGTGCTCTCGTCAAATTCGTCACGGCTCGGCTCCTTTTAAGAAAGAGGCATCGGAGCGACTGACTCCGACTTGTCAAAGAACTGAAAACAGCGTAGCGCGTTTTCGCATGGTCGGTCAAATCGCGTGTTTCGTGCGCACCGTGATGCAGGCGAATTCCGCGACTGGCTCTCCGCCTGTCTGGGAGATGTCGAAGACGGCGAGCGTGCGTACAAAAAACGAATTGGAGGTGTCAGCCGCGGGTTCGGCAAACGCTGTGGAAAAAGTGGACCTGGCGCAGTCTGCATGCCCGTGGCATGCTTCAGATAAAGTGGGTTATCTGAATCAAACGCATGCCGAAATATGACGACGCAAAATCTAATGGGGGAGTGTCGGATCAGCGACAACTGATCCGGTCTTTCGATGCGATTCCACCGGCATTCGGAGGACAGGCGGAACTGACGACGGAAACTCTTCGGTCGAGCATGGGGCAAGCCGTCCGCAGTTGGCTTGGACGAACGTCGTCCGAACACACGCGTGTCAATTACGCACGCGATCTCCGCCAATTCCTGAAGTTCGTCGGAATCAAGCCGCGACATCTGGAAGAGTTGATTTCCGTCCGCCCGGAACACGTCTCCGCCTGGCGGGATCACCTGCAGAATGCGGGCGCCGCGAACAGCACGATGCGTCGCAAGCTGACGGTGCTGCGTTCGCTTTTTTCGTACCTTCAAGTGTACGGCTACCTCGGTGCGAATCCCGCCCACTCGAAATTCGTGAAGGCACCGTCTGTCTCGCGCGATGGAAAGACCGTTGGACTTTCACCTGCGGATTGTCGGCAGTTGATCGACGCACCCGATCCCGACACACCGGTTGGAATCCGCGATCGTGCCATTCTCGGAGTGCTGGCCTACAGCGCCTGCCGGGTGGGGGAGTTGGTACGGTTGCGGCTGAGCGACTTCAAGACCAGTGGCGAGCATCGTGTGTTGAACGTGTTTGGCAAGGGGGGTAAAGAGCGGACGGTCCCGTTGCATCTGGAAGCGGTCGAGCGTCTCACGGCCTGGATTGAAGCCGCTGGAATCAGCGACGACCGTGATCGGCCGCTGTTCTGCGCGGCGAAGACGCCGCGCGGCAAGGGACGGGACGGCTTCGCTGGGGCGGCGCTGACAACCCGATCTGTCGAGTACCTGGTCAAGCGATATGCCCATCGGCTGGGGCTGGACCCGGCCGTCACCGTGCATTCGCTTCGAGTGACTGCTTTGACAACGGCTCGCGAGAGGGGAGCGGATATCATCGACCTGCAAGACTTTGCCGGGCACGCCGACCCACGGACGACACTGGCGTACATTCGATCGCGCGATCGGCTCAGCAAATCGCCGGCGTACGTGCTGAACTATTGAAGCTCTCTCAACTGAGCGATCGGAAGTGAGAATTGCTGGCCGCATAAAACCGCTTCAGCGGCGATGGTTTGGCCAGCAGCCCCAAAGAATCCAGCCGGCCGGTTGTCGAGCTTATGACTTTTTCGGAGGCGGCGGCGGAGAGTCAGTCGCAGCGATTGCGCTTGTGGTTGGTTTGGGCCTTCGTTGTACTCTTTGTCACTGCGGGAACCGGTGACTTCCTTTTTCGGCCTTTCTTTTCAGCCGCCTTCTTGTTCGTCGTGGTTTGGTCCATTGCGTGCCAGCCGTTGGTCATGACGTCGCTCCGTGCTCTGGTGATATTTGCCGAGAATCGATTCTGTCCGTGCGTAATACTTTTTCAAGGAATCGCGTGAGGCGAGAAAGAAGACTGCTTCGATAATGCAAATCACCGCCACCGTTGATCCCCGTCCAGCCGCTGCAAGTGACGCGAGTGAATCGGGGACGACGAAGTAGAACAGCAGAGCGATCATCGTGTTGCCGTAGAACTGGTAGTACCGGTAATGATTCTCGACAGCCCCTTCGAATGCCGTCAGATTGACCTGGAGACGGGCAAAGGGGATTGTGGCCCGTTTTACGCCCGTCTGGTGATGGAGCGAATCGAGTAGCAACCAGCGAACTGCACTGACGGTCATGCCGGCAGCGACCGCAGCCAAGGTCGCGAAGAAGAAGCCTCCGATCGTAGGGCCTTGCGCCGTTGCCGGTGCAAGCCAGGAGCGAATCGCCGAGGATTGTCCCGACAGCGCAATAAGAGCGACCAATCCCGGTAGGACATAAGCGATCAAAAACCCGAAGTTTCGTTGGGTCACTTCGGTCATACGCTGTTGTCCGGCTTCCGCCGACGTTGAACTTTTCTCCCGATTGAGGGCATGACGGCAGCATAACACGCATTCCGGATCGCGGGAAAAGTGAGTCAGGAGGATCGCAATTCCGCATTCGGTGATCTGCGGGTTCTGTTGCAGTCCACGTTTATCGCCGCACCGCAATAATAATAGTCCATTTTGGACTATTCCAAGATGGAATCTACCATTCCGCCCTCACGATAACAAGGGGCGACATGGAGAAATCCGTCTTTACCGGGGAATACCGCAAGTTCTTGGAGTTGCTGCGCGAAACCAGAAAGTCGGTCAATGTGACGCAGGCAGAACTCGCTGCGCGACTCGGGCGGGGGCAATCATTCATCAGCAAGTGCGAGCGAGGCGAAGCACGGATCGACGTCATTCAACTGCGGTCGATCTGTAAAGCGCTGGGCACGACGCTGGCTGCGTTTGTGTCTGACCTGGAAGAAGGGCTGAACAAGCCCTCGCGCCGGCGATGAACCGCACGGGTAAGTCCGATTGATGGCGCAATAAAAATGGCCGCGAGCAAATGCTCGCGACCAAGTTGCACAGCGCCAATCAACACCTCAACATCCTATCCTTGGTCATTATCACCAGGCCTCGGAGTTGTGAGCCAACGGACCAGGGAACCCGCTGAAAAGCGAGCGTCTGGCCGCGGCCGAAGAGGAATGGCTTTGTGCATCGGGCATTGTGGCACGCGGCGATCACAGAATCAAGAAAATTCCAAAAATGATCTTGCTTTTTCGAACGACCGGTGTATCAATGGTAGCTGAGCCAACTAACGGACCCAGGGAACCAGCACCCTTGGTCCGTTTTTTTGTTGGAGCTGCGAATGACTCAGATTCATGCGGATGTGAGCGGGAGTGCGGTTGGTGGTGCGGATGACTGCGTGACGATTGCGTCAGAGAATAGGGCTCGCGATCGTGAGGAATTCGGTTACGTCGGGGATTTGGCCGGGGCCGGCCTGCTGTTGACCTCCGACGCTTTGGCACGGTTGTTGCGAATTTCGAAGCGGTCGCTGATGCGTCTGCGGAGTAGGGGTAAGCTTCCCCGTCCGATCCAGCTTGGCCGGTCGGTTCGCTGGCGCACTGCGGAGATTCGCGAATGGGTGGAGGCCGGCTGTCCGCCGATGTCGACTTGGGAGTCGACCGCCGCTCCACGACGTGCCCGCGTCTTCAGTTTTCGGAGGACACACTGATGGCCAGCTTGTTTAAACCGACGTACACGAAAGTTGACCGGAAAACCGGTCGAAAGATTCGCCGGAAATCGCGAAAGTGGTATGGGCAATTCACCGATCTCGACGGGAAGGTGCATCGCGTACCGCTGTGCACCGATAAGGCTGCTGCCAACGCCCGGCTTAACGAGCTTGTGCGGAAAGCCGAGCGGCGGATGGTGGGGTTGGCTGACCCGTTCGACGAACACCGCAAACGCCCGCTGATTGAACATCTTCAGGACTTCCGGCGAAGTCTGGAGGTGAAGGCAAACACCGGAAAGCACGTCCGGCAAACTTTCAACCGTTTGCGAAAGCTGTGTACTGGATGCGGGTTCCTGTCCCTGAATGATTTCTCAGCGTCGGAAGCCGCAAACTGGCTCGCTGACCAACGCGAAGAGGAGATGGGCATCAAGACGAGCAATTACTACCTGGGAGCGGTGAAGCAGTTTGCCGAGTGGCTCGTTGTCGAATCGCGGCTGCCGACGAATCCGTTCGCGCATCTGTCCGCTTTGAATGCCGATGTGGACGTTCGGCGGGAACGCCGGGCGGCCGACGCCGACGAACTACGGCGGCTAATCCTCGCGACCCGCCAGAGCGGCGAAGTGTTTTGCGGATTGTCGGGAGAAGATCGGTCAATGTTGTACCTGTGTGCGTCGTATACCGGCCTGCGTTGTTCTGAACTGGCCAGTCTTACCCCGGATAGTCTCAACGTGAAGGGTAATCCGCCCAGCATTGCGGTGAAGGCCGGATATTCCAAACGGCGACGGTTGGACACCCAACCGCTACGGCCTGACTTGGCAGCATTTCTCCGCGTCTGGCGGGAAGGTCAGAAAGCAAAAACGAAAAGGGGAGAACGGCTGTGGCCGGGTGGGTGGACGCAAAAGGCCGCCGAAATGCTGCGAATGGATTTAGCGGCCGCCCGGCAGGTGTGGCTCGATGAGGTTAAGGATGAGGACGAGCGGCGAGAACTCGACGAGTCGGATTTCTTGCGACCGACCGACTACGCCGGGCGGGTCCTTGATTTTCACGCCCTGCGGCACACATTCATCAGCAGCCTAGTGCCGCATCTCGGAAACGGGGTTTCATGAAAACGGAAAATGATATATCTCTCGTCAACCCTCGATTGTGAGGCGGGAGCTTAACCAATGCCAGGGACGGCGGCGAAGATTCGGGTCAGCGAGAAGCAGCAGATCGTGTTGCA
>SIAF01000388.1 GCA_009691905.1 Planctomycetaceae bacterium
AGGAGGCCAAGCTTTTCTGCGAGAAAACCCAAAGCTGGTGCGCCGAAATGGAAAAGGTATACGACGCGATTCATTCTAAGGCACGCCTGCACTATCGCGCCTACATCGTGATTGACGGCCAGCAGGTTACCATCCTTCAAACGGAAGGTTACCCAACAAACGAGAGGGTCGAGCCGTGACCGACTACGAGGCCCTGGTCGACAACATCCAATCGATCCTCTGCGCCGACGGCGAGCCGAAGCTTCCCGCGCTTTCGGCGCTCGCCACCGAGTACGTTGCGGCCGTTGAAGAAGTCAACGACCGCCTCAAAAAGTGCGATGCCATGTTGCACAAGGGGCACCGCGCCGAGGCCCTGCAGATGTGCGACATCGAGCCACGCATGACCGACGTCGTCGGCATCCTCGATTTCGCCGCGCGCGAGCAGTGGGCCGACTACCTCCGGCAATTCGGGCTTCCATCGCCACCCGAGGTGCTGTTCGACGTTGCGGGCGAGCTCAACGAAGCCTATATGGCCGAAGAGCCGGTGCTCAAGCTGATGCGGCTGCATCGGCTGTATGCCCTGGGCCGCGTGCCGCTCTGCCATCGAATCGACGTTGTGCGCAAAATCGCTGCAACGGATAGCGGCAATCCCATCTGGGACGAGGACCTGCGAACGTTCGAGAAAGCGCGGCACAATCAGCTCGGCAATGAAGCCACACTGGCGATTAAGGGCAGCGACCTGGACGCGATCGCGGCGCTCGAGCGCGAACTTCGCGACGCAACGTGGCTGGTTCCGCCGCCGAAATCGATCGTCGAACGGGTGACGCAGGCCCACACGAAATTGCGCGCTCAGCAGGCCAGGCTCGAACTGGCCAACGTCGAGGGAGAATTGACAGCGGCCTACTCGAGCCTCGATCCCGACCGGGCTCGCGGGGTTCGCACTCGATGGAACAAGTTGGTGGCGATCGCCGCGTTGCCGCCCGACGACCCGCTGCAAGAGCTCGCGGCTCCCACTCTGGAATGGCTGGCGGCCGAAGACCAAAAGGTCAGAGAGCAGGCGGAGTATGACCAGAACGTCGCCGCGCTTCAGCAAGCGCTCGACGAGGGTCTGCCGCAACTGGAACTGGAACGCCTGTGGCACGCGGCGATTCAACGAAGCCGCGTGCTGCCTGCCGTGGTCGAAAGCCGGTTGGCCGAGCGACTCCGCTATTTGGCCGAACGCGACGCCCGGCGTTCCAAACTGAGAATCGTGGGACTCGTCGCGGCCATCGTGCTGATCGGCGGTTTGACGGCGACCGCCATTTACCAACAGTCTCGCTCCCGCGAACTCGCCCATTATGCCGCCAACCTGAAACAGCTTTTAGACGACGGGAAACTCGTCGAAGCAGGCAAGTATCTCGGCGATATGGCACAGGCCGCGCCGGACGCCGCCGATTCGCCGGAAATCAAGAAACTGCGGGGCGATCTGGAGCACGCCGAAGACCGCGACGCGGGACGTCGTGCTCTGCGGCAGCAGTCATTCGACGCGGCGCAGAAGGACGGCGTCGATCATCCGCAGCGAGAGACATTCGAGACCGTCGACAAAGAACTGAACAAAGCGCTGGAAGCGTCGGCGACCGATACGGAAAGGTCGCAGGTCGTGCGGCTGCAGCGCGAGGTTCGCGGAAAGCGGGATGCGATGCAGGCGGCCGTCAACGCCGAGTTCACCGAATCGCTTGATCCGTTCGTCGAACGGGTCAAGCTGGTCCAGCCGGATGACGTGAACGCCATGAACGCCTTGCTCCAGGAAGGGAACGCGTTGCGGCGCAACCCGCACGCTGCGCCCGTTATTCTGAAGCAAATCGATCCGTGGCTCAGGACGCTGGAGAACAAGCGCGACGAGTTCATCAAGGGTCAGGCCGACGCGGTCGCGCTGCGCAGAGTTCACGAAGCGGTCGGCAATCCCGAGGCGTTTCGCGCGAGTCTGCAGGGGTACGTAACCGCCTCGCCAGGCACGAGACGATCGCACGATTTCGAGCGGGTGTCGCAGCAGAAGGAGTTCGATGCCTGGAAGGGAGTCGACGCCTGGGATGCGTTAATCCGACGGTGGTCGGCGGTCAATTTCTCTCAACTTGAACCGAAGCAAGCGGACGAATTGCAGAAAGAGGCCGCCAAGCTACTCGCCAAATACAAAGAGCACCCCGCGTCCGTCGACCTCACCCGCATCGTGGCGTACCTGGCTGCGATTGCCCGGAGGGTCGACGGCAACGGCGCCAGGATCGCAACTCAACTGTACGACGCACTGAACAATTCGACCGTCGCCAACATGATGATGGTGCAAACCATCGACGGCAAGCGCTATTACAACCGTGACAAGCCGGAGAAGATCGAGGGCGTCTGGAACGTTAACTATTTCAAAGACGCGACCTTGACGAAGAAGGGGCTCGAGCGAATTGCCGTCAACAAAGTCATAAACCCCCTCCACGACGGCGTCCTCGACTGGACCGCTCCGCAATCGGCTTTCAGCGAGTCGGCCATCAGGAAACTGAATACCCTGAATGACGAAAACTGGGACGATACGTTTTTGGAATTGATTGGCGACCTGTCTGACGCGAAGAGCATGGAACCGATTCTCAAGTTTCAGCTATTGTCGCTGCTGATCGACGTTGCCCGACAGGGAAGCCTGCCCCTGGAGTCGGCATTCGCCAGGAACGCCGAACTGATTCGGGCCACCCCCATCGATAGCTCGGTCAACTGGCTCAACCCGGACGACAAGGCGGCGGCCACGTTGCGCAAGACAATCGAGAAACGATTGGCGGAAATGAAAAAGGCTCAAGACGCGGCCGCCGCAGCCGCCCGAACCGTTGCCGACCTGAAGAAGCCCCTCGCCGTCCCTGTGCACAAATGGCTGGCGTGGTTGCATCGTGACCGCGAAGGACTCTGGACGTGCGTGCCGGCACCGCGCGATCGCATCGCCTGGGCCGGCAACTCGGGCGACTTGTGGGTCATTGATGTGCCGCTCGCCGAAGAGCGGGCCCGGTTCGTCAAGTTGGGCGCATTGAAGGACGGAGTGTTCAAGCTCAGCGAGCCGCCCCCCAATGGGCTGATCGAGGGGCGGCCGGTCTATCTGCAAGTAGGGAAATGAAACAGCCTCAGCGAGTTCGTTGACGGTCATGGAAAAGCCATCCGGGGAACAGCAATTTTACATTCGCGTCCGTGGCCAAGTGCAGGGTCCGTTCGACGCCGCGCGGCTGCGGTCGCTCGCCACGCGCGGGCGTTTCAGTCGCGTATATGAGGTTTCGTCCGACGGCGTCGCGTGGTCACGCGCCGCAAACTATCCCGAGCTATTTCCGCCCCCGCCGCCGATGAAAGTGCTGAGGCAGACCCGTTCTGACGAGGCTGGCCAGGCGGCCTCACACTCGAGTGCCGCGACCGCGCTGTCGGCCGACGTGGTGGTCGATGCCGAGGAGTACGCGCCGGTAGAAAGCGGTCCCGACCAAACCGGCCCGGCCGAGCCGCTCTGGTCTTACGCGCGAAACATGCAGGAAATGGGGCCGGTGTCATTTTCGCAATTGCAACTTCTCGCGGTCACGGGAAAACTTCTGGTCGACGACCCGGTCTGGACCGACGGCATGCCCGAATGGATCGCCGCCCAACGCGTACCGGGGTTGTTCGCTGCCGCTTCTTTGAATGTTGCAGTCGGCGCGGCGGGCATGCCAGGCGGCAACTCTCTGACGTTGCAACGGACCGCACCCATGGCCGTGGCAAGCCTTGTTTTGTCGTTGATCGGGATCAACGTCATGTACTTGATCCCAATTTCAGTGGCCAAGCGGAACCTGCCGCTGGGCGGAGTCAGCGTGCTGCTATTACTGACCAGCGTGCTGGCCGTGGTCTTTGGGCACGTCGCGCAAAGGCAGATCAAACAAAGCGCTGGGGCATTGACGGGTGGCGGAATGCTGGTCGCCGGACTGATCCTTGGATATCTAGTGATCATTTCGGTGTCCGTCGTCGGTATTGTGTTGGGATTCATCCTGCTTCTGGGTGCGAACATCGCGCTGTTCGGCAACCCGCCCCAGGCATGATCGGTCGCGGCGCGTGGTGCAGTATTTTTTGTCTTCGATTGAGGAGATCGCCTTTGGACGAAATCGCTGAGGTTCCTCTCTCATGGTCGCGGCGCGACATCGAGCAGCGGCTCGGTTTCCACGGTGGTCGCCACACCGACGTGAATACGTTTCTCTCCTTTCTGATGGCCACGCTGCTTTCCGTCGCCTTTTATGCCGCACTGCTGCCGTTCAAGACGACCTCGTTTGCAGAAATGTTCACTGAGCGTGGTATGATTCCGTACCAAATCGTCTTTTTCTGCTCATGGGCAGTCGCGATTCTGTTTCTGAAGCGGCGCAAGCTCGCGCTGCAGCAAAAAGCCCTGGACTATGTCGTCGTCCCAACCGAGCCAGACTTCGTCCTCTCGTCTGCGACCGTCGCGATCGTCATGGACCGCATGTACTCAATCGTCGACGACCCGAAGCACTTTGTGCTCTTCAACCGGATTGTGATCGCCCTGTCGAATTTGCGTAACCTCGGACAGGTCACCGAAGTCGATGGCATTCTGCGATCGCAGGCCGCACAAGATGAATCGTCGATGGAAACCACCTATGCGCTCCTGGGGGGGTTTGTGTGGGCCATACCGGTCCTGGGATTCATCGGCACCGTGGTCGGGCTTTCGAGTGCGATCTCGGGATTCACCGGTGTCTTGGAGGGGGCCGCCGAATTGAATCAAATCAAGGGGGCGCTGCAGGGTGTGACCAAAGGCCTGGCCACGGCCTTTGAGACGACGCTCGAGGCGCTCGTCGGGGTGCTGTTCATTCAGCTCTATCTCACGTATCTGAAGAAATCTGAATTGCACTTTCTCGATCAGTGCACCACGTACTGTGCGAAAAATATCGTCAACAAGCTGCGAATCATGCCGTATCACGGCGGCAACGAGTTATGACGAACGACTGGTATTGTCGACACGCGGGCGAAGTCTCTGGGCCATATACGCTCGATGAGATGGCATTTCTCCGTACCCGCGGAAAGCTGCAGCCCGACGATCCTGTTCGCGCAGGCGAAGCGGCGGCATGGGTTCCAGCCCGTTCGGTGTCAGGACTGTTTCAGCCGTCTGCCGCGGCGCGCTTGCGCGTTGCGCCGGTGACGAGTCCAGTCGTCGCAGAAACCTCCACTGCCGGAGCGGCGTGCGGCGACAACGCCCCAACTGAGCCCCATGTTGCAATTGAAACGCCGGCGACCGCGGCGACCCCCGCTGCGCGACCGCGATCGCCGCCCCCCCTGCCGGTGCTGCGTGCCAACCGCGATGCGCGCAAACGCGTCGCAATGGGTACGGCAATTGGGGGCCTCGTGGCGCTCCTGCTGCTCCTGTTGATCTGGTTGCTCTTCAGCGTCAATGGCGGCCAGAATGACCGCGGTCGCGGTGCCGGCTTCGGAGACGGATCTGGCGTCGGGTCGGCGTCAGGAAGCGGCAGCGACACGGAGGGCGAGGACGGCGCGGCCTTAGGCAGCGCATCGACGGCGTCGAACCGCAAGACGGTCGAACGTGAGCCGGCGGCAGCCGACGCGGACAATCGACCGCAACCGGCAGGCAAAAATCCGCCTGTGCCGGAACCGATCCCTCCCGCCGCATTTGCTCTGAAAGAGCTCTCCAGTGCCAACCCCGAGCCGCAGCCGGTTCCACGGGGCGGTGGGCGCGGTGCCGGAGGAAGTTCCGGAGACTTCGGCAGTCGCCTGACGGGTGCGGGCGCCAAGACCGGAGACGTTCAAATTTCACTGCTCTGGAACAACTTGAACGATCTGGACCTGCACGTGCAGACTCCCGCGGGAGAGCAGATCTATTTCGGCGCCCGGCGCTCGCGGTGCGGCGGCGAGCTCGATGTCGACATGAATGCCGGCGGCGTCAGGTCGACTAAGCCGATCGAGAATATCTACTGGCCCGCCGGTGCCGCGCCTCACGGATCATATCGGGTCTTCGTGCACCATTTCGCCAATCGGGGCGGCCGCGATCCGACCGCGTTTCGGGTTCGGGTGCTTGTGGACGGCAAAACGAAGGCGTATTCCGGAAAAGCATCGTTCGGCGATCAGCCCGAGCTGATTCATGAATTCACCCGTTGAATTATCGATCGAGTGAGAAATCGCGTGAGTCACTGGTACTGTCAAATTGGTGGCGCAATTGCCGGCCCATTCTCCCTGGAAGAACTGGCGTTTCTGCGCAACCGCGAGAAACTCACCGCAAATGACCTGGTGCGCAGCGGAGAGAACGGCCGGTGGATTGCCGCAAGCGACGTCGCCCAACTTTTTCCGTCTCGAAAGACGACGGTCGCCTCGGCGTTCCGAGTGTCGCCCGTCGCGCAGCCTGCCGTCGTCAACGCTGAGCACCCCGCCGGGTCGAGCGCCAACGCGACTCCGCTGGAAACAGCTTCGGCGCAAGTTGTCAACGAACAACCACGCAATGATCGACAACCGAAAACCGCGTTGCCGCCGGCTCGCCTGCGCGTTCCCGGAAATGGTTTGC
>SIAF01000389.1 GCA_009691905.1 Planctomycetaceae bacterium
CGTCCCGTCCTGTAATTCAGCCGTTTCCAGCCACTCCGACAGTCTAGCGCCTCCCCTGCGATCCGAAAGGTCAAACCCGCTACTTTCTCCATGAAATGCCGAAATTCCTCGCGATTCCAGGCCGAGTCACAGTTCTGTCGGAAACGTCTACAATGCGATTCGAGCGGTATCAGCGCATTGGCGATCAACCGTGGAATTCGTCTTCGAACAGTCGGTCTTCGTCGAATGCAATCTTGTGCTTGCTCAGGATCGCTCGGAATTCGTCGGCGAACGATTGCTTCTTGTGGTGTTCGGCCTGGTTGCGGATGTACCTTTGAACCACGTCAACCTGCGAAACGCTGACGGTGAATGCGCCGTATCCCGATTGCCCATGCGAACTTCGTGGATCGAGGTTGTTCGTTGATCCATTTGGAAGCATTGGCTTTGACATCACGAATGAAATCAGCCAGCGCAAGCTTCGGGCTGCAGGAGGTCAGGATATGAACGTGATCTTCGATGCCGCCGATCTCGATCAACTGGCCCTGCTTGTTCTGAATGATTCCGGCGATGTACTTGTAGACGCCTTCGCGGATTGAATCGACAAGCAGCGGTTTCCGGTGCTTGGTGCTGAAGACGATGTGGTAGTTGAGGCTGGTGTAAGAACTTGGCATGGGGTTTCAGCCCGGAGGGCGGCATGTAATAGCCAGGGGCGTCAGCCCCTGGACGATCGCGATTGTATCCGTTCAGCCCCGGCAGGGGCGGCACAAGATTACTATACATATTTACACTTATTGGTCAAGGCAGATTTTTTATCGTTCTGGTTGTTGGCGCATTGCAAAAGGAGCCAATCGGAAAAGCATTCCGGCGCAGCAGAGCGCTGCATGAGCGCCGGCGGTTACGGCCGACGCGGCCCAGGATACGTCACCAGCGAGCTACACGCCACCAGGCAGCGGCTTCTCAATCGTCGAACGAAACCCGTGGTCTGACGGAACACGGCTCGCGAAACAAAATCTCACTCACCGTCTTCGAACAACGCGATGCTCGCCGTGAAACCGTGAATGTAGTTGCGGCCGCCGACCGGACCCAACTCTCCCTGGGCAAACAGGCCGGCGACGGGAATCGGACCACACAATTCGCGGATCACGCCGGCGTCGTGGTGGGGCTCGGGAAACATTCGGGTTCCGCGTCCGTTGCAACTGAACAGCAGCGCCCCGGCCGACGTCGGCAGACCGGTCGCCAGCGACTCCGACAGCAAGTGCCGCAGGTCTTCGTCGGCGGTTGCCGCATCGCGAACGTGAAATTGCACGGTCTGCCCCGGCCGCACGAAATTGCCGATCGCCATCGCCCCGGTGTCACGGTCGGCGGCCAGGACGTTGGCGATCAGAAAATCGCCCCGCGAAAAGGCCGGCTTGTGCTCGTTCATCACGACCCCCAGGTGCAGGCCCTGCCGAATCAGCAGGCGGTCGCGTTCAGAAAGCCCGGCGTAGGTTTCTTCGAGCCGGGCCAGGGCTGTTTTTCCCCCGAGGTCGAACACGACATTCTGCTCGGCTTTCGTGACCACAAACGTCGAACCGATCGGTCGACAACCCTGCGACACGATCGACCGGATTGGGGCGCCGCCGCGGACGATGACCCCCACGCCACCTTGTTCGATCACGCGGCCGTTCCAGCCCAGCCGATTCTCCCCGGGGCCCGATCCGCCGCTGGCCATGCCCCCGATCAGCGGCACGCCGGGCAGATCGTCACCCAGGCGGGCGATAAGCGTGTCGACGGCGAAAGAAAACGGATCGCCCAGCATCAACACAGCGCGGACTGCGAGGCCGTCGACCGCCAGGTCGGGCAGACCCGAGCAAATCGGGCCGTCGGGCGTTTGCTCAAATTCGACGTGAAACGATTCCACCTGGGCGCCCGGCAGCACGGCGCTCCACAGGCTGATGGCCGGTCCTTCCTCAATCTCGCGCTCGCCGCCGACGATCGCTTCGGCCGTGCAGGCCAAAAGGTGCCGGCTCGCGGTCTGGTTGGCGATGGTTGCGACGATTTCGGCGAAATCGTCGATGTGTTGTCGCGCGACGAACACGAGCGACAAAACCGGCGGCGTTTTGTCGAGCCGGGTCGTCGTCTCGTCGCAAACATCCTGACACGCCTGACGGAAGTCGCTGGATTCGGAAGAGGCGGCCGCAAAAGGCATGCTGAAGTTACTCGCGTGATTCGAGAGGGTTCGATGACTTGAAAGAATGACCTCGCCCAACGGTCGCAATCAAACGCCGCCGTCTCGGGTGACAGTATCGGGTGGCGCGGCGGAGGTGCAAGCTTGCGGCAGGATTTCCTGAGCCGGTCCTCGCGCCGCCCGGGGCATTGCGTTTCGGTGAAACAGCCAGCAAAATGTGCGATTCACAAAGATTTCGATTGCAATTCTTCCACACGGCCCGCGAGGGCCCGATCTTTGACTGCACACAAATGACCTTTGAACTCGTTGCGACGCTGATTGTGCTGGCCCTGATCCTGGTCGGCCTGATGCAGGAGTCGATCGGCGCCGAGATGGTTATGCTCTCGGGGCTGACGGTTCTCGTGGCGCTGGGTGTGATCGATATCGACGATGCCCTGGTGGGGTTTGCCAATCCAAGTGTGATCATCATCGGCGCCCTGTTTGTGGTCGGTACCGGGCTGCGCTCGACCGGCGCCCTGGAAACGGTCAGCCGGATCATGTTCGGCAAACCCGCGCCGGGCGACAAACCCATTCGATTTCTCGCACCGATCGCGGCGCTGTCGGCCTTTATGAACAACACGCCGCTGGTGGCTTTCTTTCTGCCCGTGTTCATACAACTGGCCAAGCGCGTCCGCGTTTCACCGTCCAAACTGCTGATTCCCCTGTCGTACGCTTCGATTCTGGGTGGGGTCTGCACGCTCGTCGGGACGAGCACCAATCTGGTCGTCGCCGGGCTTCTCAAGGATCTGAGTCCCGAATGGGGGGGGGGCGAAATGACGATGTTCGAGTTGACGTGGGTCGGTGTTCCGGTCTGCATCGTCGGACTGATTTACCTGGTGACGGTCGGCATTCGATGGCTTCCCGATCGGCAGGACCTGATGGAGTACATGGAGTCGCACCCCCGCGAGTATTCCGTCGAAATGATGGTCGGCGCGAGCTACCCGTTTTCGGGAAAAACGATTCGCAGCGCGGGCCTGCGCGATTTGCCTGGACTGTACCTGTACCGCATCGAACGCGACGATTTGACGATCTCGGCGGTGGGGCCTGACGAAGTGCTGCGGGTGGGGGATATCCTGTGTTTCTCGGGCATTCCGGGAAACATCGTCGATTTGCAGAAGATCCGCGGTTTCGACCCGGTCGAGCATCGGACCGCGCCGGTACCGCGGCCGCCGGTCGTCGAGGTCTCGGGAAACGTTTCGACGCTGGCGTCCCTCGACTCGCTGGAAGGACTGCCGGTCTCTGACCTGAGCGCCAAACCGGCCCCGCGAGTCGGCCGTCAACTGTGCGAGGTGGTGATCTCGTCGACTTCGCCGCTGCAGGATCAAAGCATCAAAGACACCGACTTCCGGACGCGCTACGACGCGGCGATTATCGCCGTGCATCGCAGCGGCGAAAAACTGCAGCAGAAGATCGGTCAGATCGTACTCCGCGCCGGCGACACGCTGTTGATCGACGCCGACGAAACGTTTGTGCGCCGCTGGCGACACTCGCCCGATTTCATTCTGGTCTCGGGAGTCGAAGACAGCGCACCCTTGCATCATGAACGCGCATGGATTGCGCTGACGGTGTTCGCCGCCGTCGTGATCGGCATGTCGCTGGCATCGTTCGTCGACTGGGTCGATCAGACACTGGTCGCCATGGCGGGGGCGGCCCTGATGGTGCTGACGCGCTGCATTCGAAGCCAGGAAGCGCGACGTGCCGTCGACATCTCGGTGCTGGTCCTGGTTGCCGCTTCGCTGGGCATCGGCAGCGCGATGCACGCCAGCCATGCCGACCAGTGGCTGGCCGAGGGGCTGATTTCCGCCTGCCACGGGGCGTCGCCGGTGGTCGTGATGGCCGTCATCTACGTGTTGACCGTCATCCTGTCTGAATTGCTCAGCAACACCGCCACCGCCGCACTGATGGGCGGGCTGGCGATCTCGACGTCTCAGGTTCTGGGAGTCAACGCCCGACCGATGCTGATCGCCGTCGCGATCGCCGCATCGTGCGCCTTCGCCACACCGATCGGTTATCAGACCAACCTGATGGTTTTGAACCCGGGCGGTTATCGTTTTAGAGATTATATCAAAGTCGGGTTACCCCTCGACTGCCTGTGCGGCATCGTCAGCATCATCGTTATTCCGCTGAGGTGGGAGTTTTAACCTCGCCGTCCGGTCACGGAGTGAAATCGCTGTCGGCGGTCAGCGACAAGCAAAACCGGGCAATCAGCGCCGCCGCATGCTCCAGGTCGGTCAGAGAAACCACTTCGACGGGACTGTGCATGTAGCGGTTGGGGATCGCAACGATTGCGGTTGCCAGGCCGCCGCGGCTGATCTGCATGACGTTGGCGTCGTTGCTTGCGGCGCGCGACAGCCCCCCGGTTTGCACGGGAATCTCTTCCCGCGCCGCCAGCTCGACCAGTCGCTGGTAAACGATCGGGTTGATGTTCGGGCCGCGATACAGCATCGGACCGGCCCCGAGGTTGACTTCGCCGTACTGCTTGGCGTCGAGCGTCGGACAATCGGTGGCATGCGTCACGTCGACCGCAATACCGACCTGAGCATCAATCGAGAAGGCGCTGGTCTGTGCTCCGCGAAGCCCGATTTCCTCCTGAACGGTGGAAACGGAGTAAACCGCGGCCTGCGGATGCTGTCCGGCGACCTGCTGCAGTGCCGACATGACAACCCACGCCCCGACTTTGTTGTCCATTCCGGGAGCGGCTGCCAGATTATTTCGCAGGCGGCGAAAACCGAGTTCGAACGTGACCGGGTCGCCGACGGCTACGATTTGTCGCGCCTCGTCGCGGTCTTTCACACCGATGTCGATCCACAGATCTTTGATTTCAGGAACTTTCTTGCGGTCTTCGGGCGAGAGCAGGTGAATGGCCTTGCGTGCGATCACTCCTGGGACGGCGCCGTTGCGGCCCCACACGACGAGGTTCTGGCCGATCAGCATCTGGATATCCCAGCCACCGATGGAGTCGACCCACAAAAAGCCCCGCTCATCGATGTGCTTGACCATCAAGCCAATCTGGTCGCAATGCCCGGCCAGCATGATGCGGGGTGACCCGCCAGGATTGACGGCTGCGATCACGTTTCCATGCCAGTCGGTCCGGACCTCGTCGGCAAAGGTTCCCACGAAGTTGCGGACGACGGCCTGAACCGGCTGCTCGTAGCCCGAAGGGCTGGGGGACGTCAGCAAGTCTCCAAGAAACTCAAGCGCGCGATCGTCCATGGCAGATTCGGCATCCCAGGGGAGGGAGAATTGGCAGGTTCTCACAAGAGTATATCCAAAGACCACCGTGCTCCAAAGGCGCCCAAGCCAAAGGCCTGAACCGGGTCGGAGTCGATCTTCGGTGCCCGTTCGCGGACGTCCGGTGCCGAACGACAGCCATCGAATTGCCGGGCACGACGCCTACTTCGCGCGTTCCAATTCGCCGCGTTTGACCGAAATGGTAATTTCGGCCGGACCCGTGCCGGAGTCGACAAAGTCGATCTTGAGTTGCTGCTTGTCGCGGGCCAGAGAGAACGTGCCGAACAGCGACTTCATGTCGGCGGCAGCCTCTTTCCAGCCGTCATCGACAAATCGTCGTCGAAGCGATTCGACTGTCTCCTTGCCCTTACCCTTGGCGACCGTGAACTCGATTCGCGCTTTGCCTTCAGTGATCGTTGCCGCGTCCGCGGGCAGCGCCACCGACACCACGGGCTGCGTTCCCGTGGCGGTGACAGTTGCGGATCCCTGACGATCGGAGCTACGGGGATTGAGAGCGGCAATCTCGCTTGCAGTCTGGTGTGCGAGTCGCACCTGCAGATTGTCGTCGACCGGTTGCATTTCGAGAGTCAAACGGTCATTTTGCGAATTGGTAAAAACCAACACCTGTTTGAGGTCGACTCGAGTGGGTTTGGCCGTCGTTGGTTTGCACCCGGTTTTACCCAACGCCTCGCGATAGAATTCCGCAATTTCTTCCACCGAAGCGGCCGAGTCGAAGGCGAGCGTCTTGTTGTGGTCGGCATACTGTGTCTCCCGAATTCCCGGGGGAGCCGGAAGGTCGGCCGACATCAGTTCTGCGGAAAGCCGGATGACCGTCTTTCCCTCTTGATCGGCGGCGGCCGAAACATCGGCCGTCAGCAGAATCGCGTTTTGTTTGAAGAGCTGCGAATTCCCTGATGTCCCGTAGGGCCAGGGCTTCCAAGGTGTCATTCAGTGTGGCGAAGTGCAAGGATTTTGGCGGTCGAGGCATGACCTCCGTTGTGATATTTGCTGCGTGGCGTCGGCGGTTTTTTCGGGCCGCGTTTGTATTTACGGAAGCGGGTGATATCCACTC
>SIAF01000390.1 GCA_009691905.1 Planctomycetaceae bacterium
CCGCAACGCGCCCACAAATGTAAACCAAGTGCCGTCGTCCCGCCATTGCGCAAAATACTCATAGGCCGTACTCTTGGGAAGCAAGTCGTGCGGCAACATGTCCCACTGGCAGCCGGTCCGGTTGAGATACATGATCGTATTGACGACTTTCCGCACATTCACTTCCCGGGGGCGTCCACCCCGCTGGGTGCGCGCGGTGGGAACCAACGGCTCCAAGATCGCCCATTGTTCATCGGTGAGGTCCGAGGGGTACGGTTTCCGCTGCGTCGATTCCATCAACATGCTGGCACTCCTTTGCTGAAATGGGGAAAGTGTGCCAAATACGTGAAAAATCGCGGTTTACGCCAATAGCAGTTTTCGGATAGCCTCTCAGACCGGAGTTTACTGGCGGACCGTCGAAGTCGGGAAGGGCGCTTCGGTTCCTTGGCCCGCCCAGTCCGCGGTACAATCCCGGAATGAACGAACAACGAAATCCGATCGTGGGGCATTTCTGGCAGATCGTTGCCACGCTGACGGTCGCGCTCGCGATCTATTTCGGAGCGTATTCTCTTTTGCTCGAACGCAAGGTGTATCGGCCCATTGGCGTCGATGCAGCGACAGGGCAGAATCTGTTCGTGATCGAGCCTCACTATCGGGCCAACGCAGGCTGGGTCGATGCGGCTCTGCGGCCGGCTCAATGGATCGATTCCCATCTTCGCGGCGAGTATTGGACGAGCGTCGAACATTCCAGCGGCCGAAAATGGAAAAATCCCGTCGCGCCGTGAGCAACTACCCCCATTCCCACACGCTGTACATACCCGCAGGGGACTGTTAAACTGCCGCGCTCGACTTTTCGTCGAGGCTGTGAGTTCTCCGGCCGCAATGCGGGCCGGGGCGTCAGACCACAATTCACACTCCTGCGCAGAAGGTATTTTGTCTTATGGCTTTCGGGAAACGACCGGTCAAACCTAAGGGTCCGAACAAGCGGAAAAACGCCAAGACGAAGCGACCTCTCAAGTGCCGCTTCTGCACGAAAGACGGCTGCCCGCGCCCCGTTTACGTCGACTACAAGGACCTGCGAACGCTGAAGGTCATGATCTCGCGCGACCGCCACATGCTGGCCCGCCGCCGCACCGGCAACTGCGCCAAATTTCAGCGTGCCGTTCGCCGTGCGATCCTCAGGGCACGGTTCATGGGCCTGCTCCCCTACGTGATGCGCGAAGATTAGCGCGTGGCGTCTTCCAAGGTGGTCCTCATCGCTCCGCGTGAGGAGTCTCGCGACGTTGCGCTGTGACCGCGGCGACTCGCCGAGCTTACGCCACGTCATCCCCGGTAACTGCGGGTGGCGCCGGAGGCCGTTGGTCGATTTATGCGATTACCCGGTTCGGTGCGTGTAGGCGTTTGCACTCATCACGCGGAGCGGTGACGACTACAATAGCGCCATTGCGAATCCGGGCTGGTTGCTCGGGTTCCCGTCACGTCTCATGGCCATCAATCCGGTGGTTCGCCGCGGGGGTCGATCTTGGCTGTCGGTCCTTCTGCAACACCTGTCACGCAGCCGGCCGCCAACGCCTGGCGAGGTGCGCGGGGACTGCTCGGCGCACTTCTGGTCGCCCTCGGGCTGACGCTGCTGTTCTGGTATCCGCTGTGGACCGGCGGCGGGCTCGTCGGCGGCGACATCTACGCTTACTTTCTGCCGCAGAAGGCCTTTTTTGCCGAGCAGTTGCGGGGCGGCTCGATTCCGGTCTGGAACAATCTGATCGGCTGGGGCTATCCGCAGGTCGGCGAGAGCCAGACCGGGGTGTTCTACCCGTTGCACTGGCCGCTGTACGGTCTGCTCGAGCTCAACACGGCGTTCAACGTCAGCCTGATCGGGCACTATGTCCTCGCCTTCGCGTTCACATGGATGTACGCGCGGACGGTTGGGTTGAACTGGGTGGGGGCCGTGCTGGCGGCGACGGTTTACGTCTACGGTTGGTTTCCACCGCGAGTTTGCCTGGAGTGGGCCATTCTGGGTGGCGCGTGGTTTCCGCTCGCGCTGTGGTTGGTCGAACGATTCTTTGCCACGCGGCTGTGGCGCTACCCGTTGTGGTTGACGATCGTCCTGGCGGTGCAGATGCTGGCCGGTCATTACACGCTGGCATTCGTCACGCAGCTTACGATCGTCCTGTATACCCTGTTGCGATTCGTGTTGACGGCCGGTGAGCCGAAGGTGACGAAGTTCAAGGAAAAGAACCGGCTGGCGAGTGCGATCTTGCTCGCGGTGGCCGCGGCATTTGGGCTGGCTGCGGTGCAACTGTTGCCCACTTGGGAGCTGAAGCAGCAGAGCCAGCGGCAGACGGTCAGCGACGAGCACGATCCCGGCTACGGGTACATCCCCCCCCGCTACCTGACGCAGGTTCTTGTCCCCTGGCTGTGGTATCAGGACGACGCGGCGTTCAGCGACGCGGCGACGCACAGTCAATCGCGGACGAATCGCGTCGAAGCGCACCTCTACTTCGGTTTGGTCCCGCTGGGCCTGGCCGTAGGGGGACTGTGGCGGTCCCGGCGAATGAGCGACCGGCGGCTGTTCATCTGGCTGCCGCTGGGGTTACTCGCGCTGATCTACACGACTGGCGTACTGATCCCGGTGACGCGCTACTTGCCGGGGTTCAGCTTCTTCGAGGGTCCAGGGCGATTCGGCCTCGTGACGACGCTGGCGGTGGGGCTGTGGGCCGGTCAGGGACTGTCTCTGGTGTGGCAGCGGCCCAATTCGTCTGCGCGACTTCTGGTCGTGATTGTCCTTGGGACGCACACGCTGGCCGACCTGTGGCTGGTCAGTCGGCAAACGGTGTTCGATCCCTGGCTGGCGAGCGAGTCTTCCTTACTGACGGGGCCGCAGTCGAAGTTCGTTTATCTCGTCGACGACCCGCCGATCAAGCACCTGGATGAAAGCCCGCTGCGAAAGCAATTCGCCGAGGCGAACGACCCAGTGCGATTGTTCAGTCCCGGAAAGAATCTGCCGTCATTGCTGGGGGTGGCCACCTTGCCGACGTATCTGGGCCTGGGACCAGCCGCGTATTACGATCGCGAGTTGATGTTTCCCGGCACGCTCGATTTCGATGCTTTGCGCCCCCCCTCGGCCGATCAGATGGATTGGCTGCGCCGCAGCGGCGTCACCCACCTGCTGGGGTTCTCACCGCTGACTCGCCTGGACTGCGAGGCGTGCGGGATGCAACTTGTCTGGCAGGCGAGCGATGCGTTCTTCAACCGGGCATTGGCTCGCCCGGGGAACGCTCCCTTGTACTTGTATCGGCTCGACGAGACGCGCGGCCGGGTCGCCTGGGCCGATCCCCACGCAGGCGACCCCCCGCGGCTGATCCAGTACCATCCGCGGCGAGTCGCGATTGAAGTCGACGCAGCGCACGAGGGCCGACTGATTCTGACCGACCTGAGTTACCCCGGATGGAGCGTCACCGTCGATCGAACACCGGCGCAACCCGTGACCGTCGAAGGAATTTTTCGAGGCGTTGATCTTTCGCGGGGGAAACACGTTGTGGTCTGGGAGTATCGTTCGACATCGTTGCTGATGGGAGCCGCTGCGAGCCTCGCCATGCTGCTCATGTTGCTGATTGCAGGTCACCTGCGATTCTGGAAATCTCGCATTCAACCTGCCATTTCTTTTCACAGGTCAGGCTTTCGAGCCTGACGCGGTTGGTCCGATTCCGCTGAAATCACCGTGACTGGGTCAGCCTGGAAAGGCTGAGCTACGTTAAGTGCCAACGAACTCGTATGAATCATGGTTTTTCCTAAAGTTTCTGTTAGATTAAGCTGGGCAGATTGGTTTTTCGGAACCAGGGAACATAGCCTGCCAACTGCATGACGGCGGCCTGCGGGTTGGCCGCGTTTGTTGTGACGGGCCAAATCTCCACGAGCGCTACTTCGACCCCCCTTATGAAAGCAGCCTACATCACTGAGACCGGCGCACCCGGTGTCCTCCAATACGACGAGCTTCCGCTGCCCGTTCCGGGAATCGGCGAAGTTCTGGTCAAAGTCGGCGCGGTGGCGATCAATCCGATCGACACCTACATTCGCGGGGGGATGATCGCCATGCCGCTGCGGTTTCCCTTCATTGTCGGCTGCGATCTGGCGGGCACGATCGAAATGGTCGGGCGCAACGTGCGGCGATTCAAGGTCGGCGATCGGGTGTGGGGCAGCAACCAGGGGCTGTTCGGCCGGCAGGGGACCTTCGCCGAATACGCCGTCGTTGACGAGAAATGGCTGTACAACACCCCCCCCAATGAAACGGATGTTGAGGCCGCGGCGGGGGCGCTGGTGGGTATCACGGCGTATCTCGGTCTGTTCCGCATCGCGCGGTTGCAAACCGGCGAATTGCTGTTCGTCAACGGCGGCTCAGGTGGCGTCGGCTCGTCGGTGATTCAGCAGGCGAAAGCGGCCGGAGCACGGGTGATTACGACGGTCGGCAGCGAGCCCAAGCGGGTGTACTGCCAAAGCCTCGGAGCCGATTACGTCCTCGACTACAATTCACCCACCCTGGATGCCGAGATTCGCCAGATCGCCGCCCCGACCGGCGGGATCACGCTCTGGTTCGAAACGCAGCGCGAGCCGACGTTCGATCGCACGATCGCGATGATGGCCATGCATGGGCGGATCATCGTCCTGGCCGGCAGGCAGGCACGTCCTGAATTCCCGCTGGGCGCGTTCTATATCAAAGATCTCTCGCTGCACGGTTTCGCGATGTTCAATGCGTCGCCCGACAAGCAGCGCGACTGCGCGCAGGCAATCAACGACCTTTACTCCCGAGGGGGTTGGCACCCGGCGGTCGGCATCACGCTGCCGCTGTCGCAGGCCGCGTCGGCCCACCAGTTGCAGGAAGATAACACGCTGCATAAGCGGGGGACGCTGGCGGGCAAGATCGTACTTGTACCGGGCGCGTGATCTTTGGTCTGATCTGGACATCTTTCGTCCGACTGTCAATAGTACGGAAGAGCACCGTGGCCGATTCCACGGTGAGTTTCCAACGAATTCCGCAGGATCGCGGTATTACGGGGAAGGGACGCCTCATGATCTCGACTGAAATCTCACCGTTGCCCGTTGACGAACGGCCGTTTTCGGCCGAGTGGTATACCGCCATGCGGCGGATGCTGGGCGAATCGGTCTGCCGACAGCTCGGCATTTACGAGATCCCCGCCGACTTCGTGTTGTCGGTTGTGATCCCCGTCTTCAATGAAGAGAAAACGCTGCGCGACCTGGTCGTGCGGGTGGCGGCGGTCTCGATTCGCAAAGAGATCATTCTCGTCGACGATTGCAGCCGCGATCGGTCGTATGAGGTCATGCAGGCTCTGACCGAAGAACTGTCGGACGAGTACAACCGCATTGTCACCGACCGGCACCCGCAGAACCGGGGCAAAGGGGCCGCACTCCGCACCGGGTTTGCCCGAGCCAGCGGCAATGTGGTGATCATTCAGGATGCCGACCTCGAGTATGACCCGTCCGAGTATCCGCGGCTGATCCAGCCGATTATCGAAGGCAAAGCCGACGTCGTGTTCGGCAGTCGCTTTCTGGGCGACCACCCGCACCGCGTGCTGTACTTCTGGCACTACCTCGGCAACCGGTTTTTAACGACGCTCTCGAACTGTTTCACCAACCTCAACCTGACCGACATGGAGACCTGTTACAAGGTCTTTCGCCGCGAGGTGATCGCCGAGATTTTGCCGACGCTCAAACAGAACCGCTTTGGTTTCGAGCCGGAGGTGACGGCGAAAGTCGCGCGCCGCGATCGGCGGATTTACGAAATGTCGATTAGCTATTCGGGCCGAACCTACGCCCAGGGCAAGAAAATCGGCTGGCGCGACGGGTTTCAGGCACTGTGGTGCATCGTGCGCTACGGGCTGGGTGACTGATTGTTGGAGTCCAGGGCGCTGGAGTACAGGGTTTACCCTGCCGTGGCGGGGTGAAGCCGAAGAGTCACAGGCTCGAAGAGTCGTGCAATTCTCCGCCGCTCGCCGGCGCTCATTTTCGTTTCTCGTCTTCGTTTCCGCGGTCTTCAGGCTGCGTCGGCTTGGTCCATTCGCCCCCGGCCGCGTGTCTCCTGTCGGTGCGGCGATCGGCGGGGTCGTTGCGTTTTTTCTGACGGCGCGGCGTGCCGGGTGATTTGAGAGGCCGCTGTTCATCGGTGATCAGATCGTCGAGATCGTCCTCGAACGTCTCCCGCGGAATGGGCTCGTTGACATTCATTCCGTCTTCGAACGAGAACCGTGTGACGCGAACCATGCTGTCCCTCTCGTGGTGAAAATGACCGAATTTCGATTGACAAGCGTTGTCGCACAGTATACTGTACATTTGTATATAATTCAAGAACGAAATTCAGGTTTGTTCAGTATTTTGTTCGGAATCGTTCAGATTCGTGACTGGGTGACTGGGTGACTGGGTGACTGGGTGACTGGGTGACTGGGTGACTGGGTGACTGGGTGACTGGGTGACTGGGTGACTGGGTGACT
>SIAF01000391.1 GCA_009691905.1 Planctomycetaceae bacterium
CGCCAGCGGCCTTGTGCTGCCTTCGTTGTGGGAAGGCATGCCCAACGTCGTGTTGGAAGCGATGGCTGCCGGGCTGCCGGTCGTGGCAACGCAGGTGGAAGGGGTCGACGAATTGGTTTTGCCGCAGAAAACGGGGCTGATTGTGGCACCGCACTCTGCCGAATCGCTGGCCGACGGAATCGAAACCTTGCTTGAAGATCCGCAGCGCGCCGCAATAATGGGCCAGGCCGCCCAGGATCGCGCCAGAACCGCATTTTCGTGGGAAAAAACGGTCGCCGAGTACGATGCTCTCTACAGCCGATTGTTGGCCCGGCCGCGCTCAGGGCTGATCGTGAAATGAGCTTTGGGAAAATTTCGGAAGATTTTCAAAACGCTTCAATGCAGTGCCGCGCAATGACCTGCGCACAATCGTCGTGGATCAGAGTTACAAACTTGACATTTCAGACTTGACCTTCCGGAAAGGAATGGTAGATTCAGCCCCGTGATTGGGGAGCAGTGGGGAAAAGTGGTGAAGAATGGCACTGACGGGGACGTATGCCCGCTCGCTCGACGAAAAGCAACGGGTGGCGGTTCCCAAACGGCTCTCGGACGAGTTTGGAGAGCTGGAACTCACCAGTTACTACGTCGCACCGGGAACTGACAAATCACTTTTGCTGTATTCTCCGCTGGGATTTGAACGCCTGGCGCGAAAGATCGCCAAAACGTCATCCAATCGCGTCGAAGTCCGAAATTACAAGCGTTTGTTTTACGCGCGTGCAGAGAAGGTCGAACTCGACGCTCAGGGCCGGATTCGAATACCTGAGCGGCTGGTCGAGTTTGCCCATCTGGGGCGCGACGTTGTGCTGGTCGGAGTGCATGATCACGCGGAGCTCTGGGATGCGGCGGCATGGAAATCGTTCCTCGATCAGTCCGCCGCCGCATTCGACGAAATTGCCACACAAGCCTTTGAGTGAACTTGCGCCGCCGGAACCGGGCTGCGCATTACGGGCGACCAGGGACGGTCGCCCGGGACGGACGGGTTAAACAGGCAGCCGTGCCGACCGTAAGCCGATTACTCGCCCCACCAGGGTGGAATGGACTCTGCCCGGGGCGGGTAATTCCGTCTGCTTTCACGGTTTCTTTGCGCGGCTGTTCAGCCCGGCAGGCTCGGCTGCGCCTCGCGGCTAAACAGGGCTGAGTGACTCATGGCTGGCGCTCACGGCGGGACGGTTCATGTTCCGGTGCTGCTCCGCGAGACGTTGCACATCTTGGCGCTCGAGCCGGGATTGTGTGTCGTCGACGGAACGGTCGGCGCTGCGGGGCACAGTTCTGAGATTTTGCGACGAATCGGCCCGCAAAGCACGCTGATCGGTCTTGACCGCGATGCCATGATGTTGCACATTGCGGCCCGTCGCCTCTCTACGCCCTCCTGTCATCTCGTTCAGGCCAGTTATGCCGAGCTGCCCCGCGTCCTCGCCGACCTGCAGATTCCGGCCGTCGATCGGATTCTGCTGGACCTGGGCTACTCGTCCGATCAGTTGGCCGATGCGTCGCGGGGCTTCAGTTTTGATGCCGATGGCCCGCTCGATTTGCGATTTGACGTACGGCAGGGCGAGTCGGCGGCCGAGCTATTGGCCCGCATCTCGGAAACCGATCTCGCCGATCTGCTGTATCGTTACGGAGAAGACCCGCACAGCCGACGCGTTGCGCACAGAATCGTGGGCTGGCGAGCGCGCCAGCCGATTCGCACCGGACGCGACCTGGCACAGGCCGTGGCGGGTGTCGGGCATCGACCACAGCGCGGCGAACGACACCCGGCGACGCGGGTCTTTCAGGCGCTGCGAATCTTTGTCAATCGAGAGTTGGAGCAACTGGAAACCGCGCTCAAGGGAGTCTTACACGGCTGTCTGAAACCCGGCGGCATCGCCGCCATCATCAGTTTTCATTCGCTGGAAGATCGTTCGGTCAAACAGGCATTTCGCGAGTCGACGCTATGGCAACTCCTCAATCCGAAACCGATCAGCCCCTCGCCGGCCGAGCTGCGGCTCAACCCCCGCGCCCGTTCGGCGAAATTGCGAGCGGCGAGAAAGATCTGCTGAACGATCTTCCGCCCGCCGCCGTCGCACCCCGGTCGTTTGAGCGCCCGGCCTTTCGGCCGCTCGAACGCCCCGCCTCGAAACCGTTCGAAGCCGCGGTGGCCAAACCCGCCGAACCCGCGCCGATGAAGCCGGTCGCGGCGGCCACTCCGACCAGGGGTGTTGAACCGGCGTCCGCCAAAACACAGGAAGTCGTTCCGGCCAGGCCGGTCGATCGACCGCCGGCCGACTCGGCGGTTCGAGAGAATCGGGCGGCCTCAGAGAAAGACTGGGGTCTGGCTTCCGCAGAGAGACCCGGGTCGATCCTGAGGAAGCTGGTGGTCGCCGGCCTGGGGCTGACTCTCGCCGGTGGCGGCTATTACGGATACAGCCGGTATTTAGCTCCCAAAGCGGAGACGATTGACAGCGAAATTGCCGCCGCGAACGCCGCCGAGGGGACGCCCGAGGCCCAGGTCGATGCGGCTGACGACGTCCCTGAAATGCGGGATCCGTTCGGCGATGGCGATGCCGAAACCTCTTCGGTTCCGCGCCGCCGCGGCGCAAACTCACGCGTGGCAAGCCACAACCGCGATGCCGAAAAAAAGATTCTGAGAGTTCCGGGAATGTCGTTCCCCCCCCGCGCACGGAAAGCGATTGACGAAGCTCAATCGTCGTTTGACGAACCGCAGGACGACGGCTTCGATCAGACCGGGCCGAAATTGGTCGCGGTCGAATCGCTTCCTCGGCTGAAACCGCCACCGACTGCGCGCAGCGGGCGAATGCCGTTTCATGACTCGGCGAACCGCCTGAATGCGAACGATTCGTCGACGGCCGACGACGAGGATTTCGAGGACGATGCGAATGACGAAGTATATCCAGCCGGCGGCGGGCGAAAGCCTTCGGGACCATCCATCTCGAATGTCGAGGTCCAGGACGAACAGAACTTTGCCGACGACCTGGAAGACTTTGAGCCGATCGACGAACAACAACCGCGGGCTTCCAGTCAAACCGTCATCGTGCGATCGGCCAGCGCCTCTGTAGACGATGATGGCTGGACGGTCGACGAAGACGACCGTCCGCTGCTGAAGTCGGCGGACGAGACCGATCAATTGCGCGACGATTCGGCATCGGACATCAAGCCGCGCAGCACCCCCTCGGCACGGGCCGAGACGAAAGTCACTTCCCGCACGAACGCTTCCGGCGTCGCGGGACGCAAACGACCGGCGAACGAGTCCGGGTCGGCCGGGACCGTTTCGCACAGCGAGGTTTACACCATCGCCCCCAGCGACAACTTCTGGACGATCTCGAAAAAACAATACGGCACGTCGCGGTACTTTGCCGCCCTGGCCCGGCACAATCAGGATCGCGTTGCCGATCCGCAGCGATTGCGTCCCGGCATGCAGGTGGCGACCCCGACTGCGGCGGTGCTTGAGCAGCGGTATCCCGAATTGATCGAAAAGTCGGGGACGGGCACAACCGCGGCCCGACCGCGCACGCCCACAGCCGAGGGCCGACCCGCGTTCGAGAAACCGCTGTTTGGTTCGGCGGCCGTCGAAAAGGAGAGCGGGGCCACTTCAGCACCCAACGGATACTTCTACAGCAAATCGGGCGACCCGATGTATCGGGTCGGGGGTGACGATACCCTCGGCAGCATTGCGCAGCGCCATCTGGGCCGCGCCTCGCGGTGGATCGAGATTTATGAGAGTAACCGGGACACACTGAAAAATCCGGAAAGTCTGACCGTCGGCTCGATCATTCGCTTGCCTCCCGATGCCAGCAAGGTGGGTTGGCTCGACTCCGAGTCCCAGCGACGCCGATAGCAACTTCAAGGCCGACTGCAGGCCCGCACTGCGGATCGACCCGGCGTGAGTTTTTTCACGCGGGGACCGCGTCCCCATTCTGCGTTCGGCCCGGTATCGACCATGTTCTTTCGCTTTGGTACGGCCCTGGCGCTCGCCGTGCTGATCTCCCTGGCGGGGACGGCGCTGGAAAAGCGCAGCCTCGAGTTGAAGCGGGCGGTCAGCCAACAGCAGTATCAACTGGAGATTCTCGAAGAGCGTTACGTCACGCAAAGAACGCTGGCGCAGCGTCAGGGAGCGCCGTCGAGACTGATCGACCAGCTCGATCCTGAACTGCTGGCACCGCCACAACCGGAAAAGCCAGCGCAGGCAAACCGCAAGGCGAATCGACCCAAACCGAAGATCTCGCCCGCTCCCCGCCGAACGTCACGCTGACGGAACCGGTCGGTCGATATCGGTGAGATCAGCGAGAGTGTGGTCGCTGCGCGACCCGGTCGCTCGCCGGCGGCGTCCCTTGCAGTCTGGCCCTTTGCCCGCCATGCCCCAAAACACAGTGCGATCTCGCTGGCGGGGACGGGGCATCGCCACCACCCTGCTTCTGGTTTGGACGCTTTTGGCCGGACGACTGGCACAACTTCACTGGAGCAGCGGTGATCAGTTCGAGCGATTGGCCACCCGGCAACACGTGTTCCAGGAGACTGTTCCCGCCCGTCCGGGAGAAATTGTCGATCGTCACGGACTGGTCTTCGCGTCGTCGGTCACCGTGAAGAGCCTGTACATTGCTCCGAATCGCATTCGGAAGGGGTGGCAGGTCGCGCAGCAGCTCGGTCAGGCATTGCAGCTCGACCCCGATCGACTATTCGAGCGGAGCGCGGCACATCCCGACAGGCAGTTCCTGTGGGTCAAACGCCGCCTGACAGACGCGGAGGTCGAACAGGTCCGCCGGCTGTCGCTGCCGGCCGGGGCCTGGGGCTTTCGCGACGAGTTCCGCCGGGTGTATCCGCAGGGCGCCACCGCCGCCCAGGTGATCGGGCTGCGCGACATCGACGGAATAGGCCGCGGAGGCATCGAACAAAGTCTGCACGCCCGGTTGCGGGGGACCGACGGGAAACGCGAGCTGATGCACGATGCGCGGGGCCGCGTCATCGAAGTTCGCGAATCGGCCGTACAGCCGGTGCGGCACGGCGAGGCGATTGCCCTGACGCTCGACGCCGTCATCCAGGTGCATGCCGAGCGAGCCCTCGATCAGGTCATGCAGCAATGGAAGCCGAAGTCGGCTTGCGCTGTGGTGCTCGATCCGCGAAACGGCGATGTCCTGGCGATGGCTTCGCGCCCCACGTTCGACCCCAATCAGCCGCAGAGAGTCCCCGCCGATGCCTGGAAGAATCGGGCCATCGCCGACATTTACGAACCCGGTTCGACGTTCAAACCGTTTGTCGTCGCCCGCGCCCTCGAGCGCGGCTGTATCGCCCGCGACGAAGTGTTCGATTGCGAGAACGGCGAATACCGCATGGGTCGGCGGGTGCTGCACGACCATCACCGCTACGGTCGGCTGAGCGTGGCCGACATCCTGGTCAAATCGAGCAACATCGGCATGGCCAAGATCGGGCAGCGGCTGAGTAACCGCGGTTTGTACGAAGCGGCGCTGGCCTTCGGTTTCGGCAACCCGACGGGGATCGAGTTGCCGGGAGAGTTGCCGGGAATGATCCGCCCGCTGAAACGCTGGAATTCGTATTCGACCGGCTCGGTTCCGATAGGACAGGAGATCGCCGCGACTCCGCTGCAGATGATCGCGGCTTATGCCGCGCTCGCCAACGGCGGTCGCCTGATCGCCCCGCATCTGATCGCCGTCGGCGTGGATCCCCTCGATACCGACGCCTTGGGCCACAGCCAGCGGTCAATTGACGTCGGCGGTGCGATCGTTTCCCAGGCCGTCTCGCCCGAAATTGCCGATTGGATTCGCCGCGAAGCTTTGACGGCCGTCGTCAGCCGCGGGACCGGTAAGAAAGCGATGATCCGCGGGTACGACGTGTTCGGGAAAACGGGGACGGCGCAAAAGCCCGATCCGGTGACGGGGGAGTATTCGCGGCAGTTGCACGTCAGCTCGTTCGTGTGCGGCGCTCCGGCCGACGATCCGCGCGTGCTGGTGCTGATCTCGGTCGACGAGCCGACGGTGGCCCTCAACGGCGAGCATTTCGGCGGCTCGGTCGCCGCCCCCGCCGCCGGAGAACTTCTGCGACTATCACTACTGCGGCTGCAAGTGCCCCCTGTAAATCCGTCGCATCAGACGGCCTTGCTGCCGGATGAATTTGGCGATGAGTTGCTGGAGTGACGGGGGAGTGGGAGTGGATAGTGGATTGTGGATGGTGGATAGTGGCGGCTGGATCGACGCCAGCGAGCCGCCGGGTTTACCCCGGCGGTCCCCTTGGC
This sequence comes from Planctomycetaceae bacterium, assembly GCA_009691905.1. Lineage (GTDB taxonomy): Bacteria > Planctomycetota > Planctomycetia > Planctomycetales > Planctomycetaceae > SIAF01. Next base: position 6,284 of record SIAF01000391.1, read on the forward strand.
CCTTCGCCCGTCTGAAGCCATCCGCCACCGTAGAACGGACTCTCAGTCCGTGTGAAACGCGCGAGGTAGTTCTAAAAATATCCGTGTTTTCTCGAACGAGTTGACTCGCCGCGCGGCTCGCTGGTATCGTCACGACACCCGTTATGACACCGGTTTGCCCAGCTTAACGCGGCACGGCGTCGC
>SIAF01000392.1 GCA_009691905.1 Planctomycetaceae bacterium
TCATGTACGCGTACTCTGAATTTGCCTGATTTCCTGGTGTTTTCTGAATTATTTATCCATTGGTCTCCAATTGATGCAGATCAACTGAAAAATCAAGTACCCTCCACTGTAGCGCCGAAACGCACATAAGATGCCCTAAAGTGCAGTTTTGGAAAGAAACCTGGTTAAATGAACATGCAATCGTCGATTTGTGTCCCTGTGGATGCGGGCTGAAATGGGTTCCGAGTTTTTCAAGACCGATGTGATCGAAATCTTGCAGTATTTGCTGCCGGGATTTGTGGCGACATGGGTATTTTATGGATTGACGGCTCATGAAAAGGCGACACCGTTTGAACGGGTTGTGGAAGCGATGATTTTCCTGGTTCCGGTGCAGGTGGGCGTTTTTCTTTCAGAAGCATTTTTCGAGGTTTATGGGTTAGGATCGTGGACGTCAAACGTCAAATTCACGGCATCCTTTGGTATTGCGGTGGGAATCGGAGTCCTGTTTGCCTACTGCGCGAATCATGACTTTCCGCATACTTTGCTTCGAAACTGGGAATGGACCAAGCGGACAAGTTTTCCGTCGGAGTGGTACAGCGCCTTTCATAAGCAGACGTCACCATTTTGGGTGGTGCTCCACCTGAAAGGCGACGATAAAAAAAGGATTTACGGAGCGGCCGAGGAATTTCCCGATCAGCCTTATACGGGGCATTTCATTTTGATGCACGCCGAATGGCTGGATGCGAATAACCAATCGACGAAGTTAGATCCCGTCGAAAAAATTCTTGTTCCAGCGAAAGAAGTCACGTTTGTCGAATTAGTGAAACCCGTGGATTCAATGCCCTCCGATGGTAATCCCGCGTTATAGTCAAGCAATCCAAATAGCAAGGAAGTCGAGCATGTCTGCCAAAGAACCCCGTCCGGTCCCAAAGCAGGTCATTCGTCAAGAGGATTTGAATCGCAATCCGAACTTAGTCGATAAGTACGGCCGGAATGCAATCTCTGGAGAAAAAGTCGTGATCAAGCCGCTACCACCACCAGCGCCGCCGTCGTCGCAAAAGAAAAGCACTTGATTGATACCGCCACGTAAAACAGGAGATCGAGATGGGCACAGAGGGACCGAAGCAAACGTCGAATAATTTCGTTAAATTAAATGCTGGAAGAAATCCAGTGCCTAGCATCGAGAACAAGGGGGCCAACAAACTGCCCAATGCAAGTGCTGTCATCAAGCCGCCCCCGCCTCCTCCGCCCCCTTCGGCAAAGAAATGATGACGAGTATCAATCTCCACTCAGCCCAGCCAGCCGCCAGCGGAATCCTGACCATGAAAACCAATCCCATAATCAGTGTACTTGCCATATTCGGCGGACTACTGCTTCTACAAGACCCCGCCTCCGCCGACGTCAAAAAAGACCCCAAAAACAAGCTGGCGGCCATTAAGGGCCTCGACTGGCTCGCCGGGGAGCAGCATCGGCAGGGGTATTGGGAGGCGAACGGCGGGCAGTATCGCGTGGCGATGACGGCCCTCGCCGGGAATGCGATGCTGGCGGAAGGATCGACGACGACCCGCGGGAAGTACGCCAAGCAGATTGCCGCCGCCGTCGATTACCTGCTGGAAGTTTCGCAATCGAACGGGCTGATCGGTTACAAGAACGATTATCACTACACCTACGGCCACGGATTTTCGATGCTGTTTCTGTCGCAGGTGTTCGGCGAAGAGGAAGACGCCGGCCGCAGGCAGCGGCTGAAGGAAACGCTGACGAAGGCCGTGCAATTCTGCGCGGAAGCTCAGACGCCTGACGGTGGCTGGGGCTACGTCTCGGCAAAGGACGGCAACAACTTCGACGAAGGCTCGACCTGCGTGACTCAAGTGCAGGGCCTGCGGGCCTGCCGCAATGCCGGCATCCCGGTGGCGAAGGAAATTATCGACAAGGCCGTGGAATACATCAAACGGTGCACGGCTCCCGACGGCGGCGTGCAGTACAGCATCCGCGGCGGCGGATCGCGGCCCCCGATCACTGCGGCGGCCATCGCCTGCCTGTTCAATTCGGGCGAAGAATACAACGACGAGTTCTGCCAGCGGCTGCTCGCCTATTGCGACAAGAACATCACGCCGACGGGCAATCAGGCCCAGTTCTTCGGCCATTGGCATTACACCCACTTCTACTATGCCCAAGTGATGTACCGCCTGGGCGATGAGAAATGGGGCAAGTATTATCCGGAGATCGCCAAGCAGATCATCCGACAGCAATCGGCGAACGGCACCTGGAAGGAAGGCCACGTCGGCCCGGTCTACACCACCGCCATCAACGCCACGATCTTGCAGATCGACAACGGGTATCTGCCGATTTATCAGCGCTAGTATCCACGGACAACGGACCACCTCACGCAAACGTCACCAACAGATCCCCCGCCGAAACTTGCAACCCCGGCCGCACCAGCACCTGGCCGATCTTGCCGTCGCTTTCCGCATGGAGATTCGTCTCCATCTTCATCGCTTCGAGGCTCAGCAGCTTCTGGCCTTTGGTGACGACGTGGCCGGGCTGCACGGCAACCATCACGACCATCCCCGGCATGCTGGCCCCGACGTGCTTCGGATTCCCCGGTTCCGCCTTGACGTTCGTCGGCCGGTCGGGTTCCAGCGACTTATCCACGACGGTGACATCCCGGGGCTGGCCGTTGAGTTCAAAGAAGACCGTCCGGCGACCGTCCGGGTGCGGGTCGCCGACGGTGAGATACTTCACGATCAACCGCTTGCCCGGCTCGATGTCGATGGCGATTTCTTCGCCCGGCTGCTGACCGTAGAAAAAGACCGGCGTCGGCAGGCCGCTCGTGTCGGAATACTGCAACTGATGCGCGGCGAACTCCTCGAAGACCTTCGGATACAACATCCACGTCACCACATCCTGCGGCGTCGGCTCGCGCTTCACCAGATTCCGCACGGTGTCCGTCGCGGCGGCGAAATCGGCGGCCGGCAGATGCGCTCCGGGACGGTCCGTCACCACCGGCTTGTCACGCATGATCCGGCGGACGACGGCGTCCGGGAAACCGCCCGGCGGCTGGCCCATCTTGCCGCCGATGAGGTCCAGCACCGATTCCGGGAACGACAGCTCGCGTGTTTCATCGAGAATGTCGGCCGACGTTAATCCATTGGCAACCATGAACAACGCCATGTCGCCGACCGACTTGGAACTCGGCGTCACTTTGACGATGTCGCCGAAGAGTTGATTGACGTCCGCATAAACATTACAGATTTCCGGCCAGCGATCGGCGAGTCCCAGCGATTTCGCCTGTTGATACAGGTTCGTGTATTGCCCGCCGGGCATCTCGTGGCGATAGAGGTCCGACGTCGCCGGCAACATCACGGTTTCAAACGGTTTGTAATACCCGCGAACGACTTCCCAATAGCGTGAAAACTCATCGAGCCGGTCCGAAGACAACTCCGTGGGCCGATCCGAAAATCGCAACGCTTCGACGAGGCCGTTGAGATTCGGCTGCGACGTGCCGCCCGACATCGACGCCATCGCACCGTCGGCGATATCCAGACCGACTTCGCTGGCGGCGAGAATCGCCCCGGCTTGAATGCCGGCGGTGTCGTGGGTGTGGAAGTGAATCGGGATGCCGACGGCTTGCTTCAATTCCTGCACCAGCAGCTTCGCCGCCTGCGGTTTGCACAAGCCGGCCATGTCCTTGATGGCCAGGATGTGGGCGCCCATCTTTTCGAGTTGCTTGGCCAGGTCGACGTAATACTTCAGATTATACTTCGGCCGCGCGGGGTTCAGGATATCGCCGGAATAGCAGATCGCCGCTTCGCAGATCGCATGGTTGTTCTGCAACACGGCGTCCATCGCCACCTGCATGTTGGGGATCCAATTCAGCGAATCGAACACGCGGAAGACGTCGATCCCCGCACAGGCCGCCTCCTTCACGAATGCCTGCACGACGTTGTCCGGATAATTCGTGTACCCGACGGCGTTCGACGCGCGGAGCAGCATCTGGAAGAGGATGTTCGGCACGCGTTGCCGCAACTGAGCGAGCCGATCCCACGGCGACTCCTTGAGGAACCGCATCGCCGTGTCGAACGTCGCCCCGCCCCACATCTCCAGCGAGAACAGTTGCGGGCAATTCCGGGCATAGGCGTCGGCGATCTGCAGCAAATCATACGAACGGAACCGCGTCGCCAGCAGCGACTGGTGGGCGTCGCGGAAGGTGGTATCGGTCATCAGTAGCTGTTTCTGAGCGAGCACCCACTCGGCGAATTTCTTCGGGCCGAGTTCCTGCAACCTGTCGCGAGTGCCGGGCGGAATCGGGCGGTTGTAGTCGACGTCCGGCAGCGGCGCGGCATCTCTGACGACTTTCGACAGCAGCGATTTATCGATCCCGCTGCAGCCGTTGACGATGGTTTCACTGAGAAACGTCAGCACCTTCGTGGCCCGGTCTTTCCGCGGGGCGAACTGGAACAGCTCCGGCGTTTCGTCGATGAACCGCGTGGTGAAATCGCCGGCGATGAACTTCGGATGCGTCATCACCTTGATCAGAAACGGGATGTTCGTCTTCACGCCGCGGATGCGAAACTCTTGCAGACAGCGCTCCATGCGGATGGCGGCGTCGGCAAACCTGCGGCCGCGGACCGTCACCTTTACCAGCAGCGAATCATAAAACGGATTGACGACCGCCCCGGAAAACGCGCTGCCGCCGTCCAGCCGGACTCCCACGCCGCCGGACGACCGATAGTGCGTCAACCGGCCGTAATCGGGCATGAAATTGTTCGAGGGGTCTTCCGTCGTGACGCGGCACTGGATGGCGAACCCCGTGGTCTTGATGTCGGCCTGATTCCCGAAACCGATCTCCGGGTCCGACAGCGGCATTCCTTGAGCGACGAGAATCTGCGACTTGACCAGATCAACGCCGGTGACTTCTTCCGTGACGGTGTGCTCCACCTGAATGCGCGGATTGACTTCGATGAAGTAGAACGATTTGCCGTCCGTGTCGTACAGGAATTCGACGGTGCCGGCGTTGCGATAGCCGACGGCCCGGCCGATCTTCAACGCCGCTTCGCAGATGTCGGCCCGAATCTTCGCATCGAGAAACGGCGCCGGGGCGATCTCGACGACCTTTTGATGCCGTCGCTGCACGGAACAATCCCGCTCCCACAGATGGACCAGATTGCCGTGCATATCGCCCAGCAGTTGCACTTCGATATGCCGGGGCTGCAGGATAAATTTCTCCACGAAGATATCGGGGCTGCCGAAGGCGTTCAGTGATTCGCGCTGGGCCTGTTCGAACAGCGGGGCGAATTCGTCCGGCGTGTTGACGACCCGCATGCCGCGGCCGCCGCCCCCTTTGGCGGCTTTGAGAATGATCGGAAACTTCAGTGACTTCGCCAGCTTCAATCCATCAGCGACGCTGCGGATCGGCGCGCTGCTGCCGCCGAGCACGGGCACGCCGGCTTTCTTGGCAATCTCGCGGGCCGTGAGCTTGTCGCCCAACTGCTCCAGGATTTTCACCGTCGGGCCGACAAACGTGATGCCGGCATCCTCGCAGGCTTGCGCCAGCGCCGGGTTTTCCGAGAGAAACCCATAGCCCGGATGGATGGCGTCGGCCTGGCAATCCTTGGCGATGCGAAGGATCGCCGGAATATCGAGATAGGCCCGGATTGGTTCGCCCGGCTTGCCGATCATGTACGCTTCATCGGCCTTGAAGCGGTGGAGCGCGTACCGATCTTCATGGGTGTAGATCGCGACCGTCCGAATCTTCAATTCATGAGCGCTGCGGAAGATGCGGATGGCAATTTCACTGCGATTGGCAACGAGAAGTTTCGTGATCTGGGGCATAAACGGCGGCGTACTCCGGCAACAAGGTTTCCACGAAACGCAACGCCCACACCATACTCGATTTCGTCGTCGGCCCGCAAATGCAGGATGCAAATGCCTGATAAACCGCTTATGATGTATTTCGAGAGTCATCAATTCCGTACAGTGGATCGAATTGACGTCAGCAAGACTCATCCCGAACAAGGAAGATCAAGTTGGCCACGTATGCGGTTTGGAACAATAAGGGAGGAGTGGGCAAGAGCTATTTGACGTTTCAGATGGCCAGTGAGTATGCGCGTACGCACCCTGAACAGAATGTCTTGGTGATCGATCTCTGTCCGCAAGCGGATGCGTCGAGCATGCTCTTGGGGGGCATGGAGCGAGGCGAGCAAAGACTGGAACAAATCGCTGGTGCCACGCCCCGCCTGACGATCGCCGGATACATCAGAGAGCGGATTTCCAGCCCTTACCTGGACCCACATGTCGGCGCAAGTTATGTACGCCAGTTAAATCCTCTCGATCACGTAAACTCTCTCAATCCCGAGATGCCTCCAAATTTGTACTTGGTTGCAGGAGATTATGAACTTGAACTCCTGTCGTCGCGGGTTCGCGGCGCTACCCTCACTGGCCCGGATGATGCTTGGGCAAAAGTGCATCAGTGG
>SIAF01000393.1 GCA_009691905.1 Planctomycetaceae bacterium
ACCAACCTCCGCATCGGCCAACAGCCGCTGCTTTCGGAGCTCGAATCGCCGTTCCATCGTGCATCTCCTTAAAGGAAATCCATTTCCCGCAAGGGGTCTCTATAAAACAGGTTGCAACTCGTCAAGTACAATCGACAGTAGAAGTAGGGTGGGACCAGCCCGCGCAGCGTGCGCAGGCCCACCATCCGGGTCGCAACGCATCGGAACCCGTTTGGTGGGCCTGCGCAAGCCGCTCAAGGACGATCCAACTCGCTATCAGACACAAGAGTGTCTTCAGAAAGCGAAGGCCCAACGTAGCTCTCGGCTTGCTGGTCCCACCCTACATCAGCGTCCTATACGCCACCTGAATCGAAGTACGCCCGATCCCGTTCTTCGAATCCGGTGTATCCCAACACATCGTACAGCTCGGCCCGGGTCTGCATCGTGTCGAGAAAACCCTGCTGCGTTCCTTCGGCCGCGAGCCGTCCCAGGGCCGACTCGACCGCATGCATCGCCACGCGCAGCATCGTGACGGGAAACAGCACGGCTGCAAAACCCATCTCGTGCAGTTGCTTAGCCGTCAGCAGCGGGCTTTTGCCGAACTCGGTCATGTTCGCCAGCAGCGGCGCTTTGATCTCGCGCGCGAAGCGCTCGAACTCGGCGGGTGTTTCCAGCGCTTCGGGAAAGATCATGTCGGCCCCGGCGTCGAGGTACGCCAAGGCTCGGTCGCGGGCCTCGTTGAAGCCCAGCACCCCGCGTGCGTCGGTTCGGGCGATGATTACGAACTGCGGGTCGTGCCGCGCGGCAACGGCGGCGCGAATTTTTGCGACCATCGCCGCGGACGTCTCGACCTTCTTGCCGCTCAGGTGCCCGCAACGTTTGGGCAGTTCCTGATCTTCGAGGTGCAGGCCGGCCAGGCCCGCCGATTCGAACAGGCACACGGTCCGCTCGACCGACAACGGTTCGCCAAACCCGGTGTCGGCATCGGAAATCACGGGTATTGAGACCGCCTGCGTCAGGTAACGCGCCTGCTCGGCAAACTCGATCTGCGTGACCAGCCCCACATCGGGAAGCGCGGCGAGCGATGCTGACAGCGCGGCGCCGGATTGATAAACCGCTTTGAAACCGGCCCGCTCGGCAAGCCGCGCGACGAGGGCATTGAACACCCCAGGGATCGCGACGCCCCCTTGTTGGAGAGCCTGCCGGAAGCGTCCGCCGGAGGTCAATGATGCGTGACTCATGCGCTCAGCTTACACCCTGTGCGGTCGGAAACAAGACATTCGGCGAGCCACGGACGTTAGCCCGTGGGTTCGGTCGGTGTGTCATCGTATCCATCTTTTCTAATCGTCCCTGTGTCGCTAAGATACCGCCGGGTCGCTAGCCGGTGGGGCGAAAATTCAGCCGTCAGCGGCAACAAGGGTTTTTGAATCGGTTAATGAATTACCAAGGAGTCGCACTGCGATGCGGAATATTGCAGCGAGTGGAATGCTGGTGCTGATGCTGTGCTCTTCGGCATGGTCGCAGGCCAAGCCGAGGGTCTCGGAAAAACCGACTATTACCGTCGTCCTGCCGACGACCGAGGCCCTGTTCGAAGACCTGAAAATGGCGTTCGACCTGGCAGGAAACCCCAAGGAATACAGGACGCTCAAAGAAACGATTGAGGTCTTTCTGGTCGGGGTTGATCCCAAGGAGCCGAGCACGATTCGAGTCTTCTCGGCCGGCGGCGAACTGCCGTATGTGCTGTCAGTCCCCGTCAAGAACGCAGGTGAGTCGAAGAAACTGCGAGCGAACCTGTGGGATCTCGACGTTAAGACGTACGATCCGCCGGCTCCGGCGTTGCTCCGCGGAATTCCTCAGGCGATTGTCAAAAAGGCCAGGGGCCTGGCGCTCGCGAAGACGACGGAATACCTGATGTTCAACCTGTACGAAGGTTTCATGCGGTTCGAGGCGGCCGCAGGGCAGGTACACGTCGGGGTGGGCCTCGAAGACGTTCGGCATGCCAAAGGGGGGATGCCGATCACCGCCCTGAAGGGCCAGGATCTGCTGGCGGTGATCGACGGCGCCAACGAGCCCCCCGCAGCGCGGCTGGCGGCCTTTGCCAAAGCCCGCACGGAAATTCTCGGCGCGATCGTCAAACGGGAGAAAGAAAGCGAGACCGACTTCGAACTTCGCAAGTCGCTGGCCGAACACCAGGTGGCCGAAGTCGAGCGGTTCTTTTCTGAATCGTCGAAGATCGAACTGGGCTGGACGACTTCGGCGGCCGAAAAGAACGCCAAGTTCGCCCTCGACCTGGCGGCGGTGGCCAACACGACGCTGGAACAGAGCCTGAAACTTCTGGGAGAGACGCCCGATGAATTCGCCGGCGTCACCGACATCGGCACGGTTCTCAAGCTGTCGATCAACTTTCCGCTCGACCCGATGCGGCAGCAGCACCTGCAAAGCGTTTCGACCAAGGCCCGCGCCAGCGCCAAAGCCCGCATCGACGGCAACGAGAAGCAAACCGACGATCAGAAGGGGGTCGAGAATGACCTCGCCGAACTCGGGTTTGACATCGTCGACGATCTGGGCAAACTGGGGGTGGTTAACGCCTTCATTCGGGCGTGGTCCAACGGCGACGGCACGCTGACTTCGGTCGGCGGCATCAAGGTTCCCGACGGCACCAAGTTCGTCAACATTCTTCAGAAGTTTGCCAAGCACGGCGCTGCCGCCAAGCTCGAAGAAAAAGTGGAGACCGAAGGGGATGTCGAAATTCACAGGCTGACCCTGACGGACCTGCACAAAGACTATCCCGAGTTACTTTCCGACGAGGGAACGATCTACATCGGCACATCCGCCAACGCCGCCTGGTTTGCCGCCGGCGACAAGACCGCCCTGATTCGGCTGAAGGGGGCGATCCAGGAAGCCAAGGCCGCCGGTCCCAAGGCCGGACCGGTCGTCGTTGACCTCAAGGCGCAGCTTCTGCCCTGGATTGAAGTCTACGACAAAGTTGAAACCCGCAAAAAGCCGCCGGCTGAACCGAAGAAGAAAACCAAAGAAGTTGCGGGTGACAAAAAGGCCCAGCAGACCATCGGACTCCTGGAAGACCTGCACCTGAGCAAAGTGGCGATCGACGCCTTCAAGAAGGGTAAAGACACATTGTCGATTTCTCTGACCCGCGTCGGCGACGATGTCAAACTCGCCGGGCAGCTCGACACAGGTCTTATTCGTTTCGTCGGCATGGCCGCCGCGAAATTCGTCAAAGAGAACCTCGGCGAAGACTAACCGTCGAACAATGAGAATGACCGGCGGACGCCACGCAATGACGAATGTCGAAATCCGAATGACGAATCAATGACGAATCCCGAATGTCGAAGTGATCGTTAGTCATTCGGATTTCGAGCTTCGGAATTGATTAGACATTCTGATTTCGACATTCGACATTCCTCCTAATGTCGTCAGCCGCGCATTTTCGGCGCCGTTTGACTAAAACAAAACAGTCGCCCGGCGGGCCTTGAGGGCGACGGATCGCCTTCCTTCAGGGAGTGTCACCGATGCTCATCCGTCTGGCGTGGCTTTGGATTGCCGGTCTGGTCGTTTCATCAACACCGGCGGCGCGGGCCGGCGCCTCCAACAGCCTGCTCGATGTTTCGACCGATGGCAAACTGCTGGCGGCGGCCAATCGCGACAACGGCACCGTCAGCATCGTCGATCTGGCGACCAACCAGGTGCTGCGCGAGGTCAAGGTCGGCAGCAAACCTGAAGGGGTGACGTTTGTCGGGACGACGCATGCCGTGGCGGCGACCGTTTACGGCGACGACAAGATCGTGCTGTTTGACGGCGATTCGGGGGCCACCCTGCGGGAGATCGAAGTCCGCGACGAACCGTATGGCATTGTTTCCAGTGCCGACGGGTCGAAACTGTTCGCAACTCTCGAATATCCGGGCGAGGTCGTTGAAATCGACGCTGCCTCAGGGCAAATCGGACGGACAGTTCCCGCGGGGGCCTTCCTGCGGGGCATCGCAGTGGCCCCTGACGGGAAGCGGCTGTTCGTCACCGAGTATTTGACGGGGGCCGTCGTCGCCATCGACCTTGAATCGGGCACCGTCGTTGATCGCTGGCAGGGGAGCGGCAGCGAAAATATCGCCCGGAACGTGACGCTGCACCCGCGGCGTCCCAAAGCGTATGTCCCGCACATCCGCTCGCGGACCAATATCAACCAGGGTGAGGGGTCGGTCGTCCCCTTCGTGTCGGTGATCGACACCGAGGCCGGCGAGGGGCGCCGCCGCAAAGCCATCCCGATGGATTCGTTCATCAGCGTATTTGTGGTCGCCAACCCGTGGGAGACTGCGGTCTCGCCCGACGGTGGGACGTTGTGTGCCGTCTTCGCCGGCACCGACGACATGTACGTCTGCAACGTGATCGACGACGACTACCGCGAACTGTCGTTTCGCAAAGTCGTCAAGCTGGGTCAGAACCCGCGTGCCGTGCGATTCGCACCCGACGGGCAAACGTTTTATGTCTACAACACGCTCGATTTCAACGTGGCGGTCTACAACGCCGTGACGCTCAAGAAGCAGGCGACGATCGAGGTCTGCGAGAATCCGCTGGGTGACGAGGTGCTCCGCGGGAAAGTTCTGTTCTATTCGGCCCTGCAGCCGATGGTCGGGCGACGCTGGATCTCGTGCGCAAGTTGTCATCCCGACGGCGACGGCGACGGACGCACCTGGCAGAACCCCGAGGGCTTAAGGAACACGACCGCCCTGTACGGCATGGCGTGGACGCACCCCATTCACTGGTCGGCCGACCGCGACGAAAGCCAGGATTTCGAGCACACCATTCGCGGCCGCCTGATGCAGGGACAGGGGCTGATCAAAGGCAAAGTGCTCGACTCGCTCGGAGCGCCCAACAAAGGACTTTCAGCCGATCTCGACGCGCTGGCCGCCTACTGCAACAGCCACAAGGTTCCGTACAGCCCCTCTGCGCGGCACGGTCTGTCGGATGCCGCGAAGCGGGGGAAAGAGTTGTTTTTCGCAAAAGAGACCCGCTGTGCCGAGTGTCACAGCGGCCCGTATTACAGCGATTCGACACCGGCGCGCCCCTTCAAACTGCACGACGTGGGGACGGGGGCCGACGACCCATCCGAAAAGATGGGACCTCAGTTCGATACGCCGACACTGCTGGGAATTTATCGCACAGCCCCCTATCTGCATCACGGCAAAGCAGCCACGCTCGAAGAGGTGCTGACAACCTGCAACGCGGGGGACCGCCACGGAAAAACCAGCCACCTGTCGGCCGCCCAGATTGCCGACCTGGTCGAGTTTTTGAAAGCCCTGCCTTACGAAGACCCTGAACCCCAGGCCAAGGCGGCGGGGCTGCAAAAGATTGAACGATAAATTCGGCCTTCGGCCGCAACCAACCGTGTTGAACAGGAGATTCTGAACATGCAACGCATGGCATTGACGATTCTGGCGTGTGCGGCCGCGACGGCGTTTGTCGGTGGGACGGACTGCACCACTTCAGCCGACGAGAAACCTGCCGCGAAATCGGCCGAAGCGCCCAAGGTGACGCTACAGATTGCCAGTTGGGAAGAGACACTAAAGCTGGTTGCGAAGCAGAAGGGGAAGGTCGTCGTGCTCGATGCCTGGTCGACTTCGTGCTCTCCCTGCCTCAAAGAGTTCCCCAACCTGGTCAAGCTGCACAAACGTCATGCCGCCAGGGGCGTGGTGTGCATGTCGATGAGTTGCGACTACGCCGGCATCACGAACAAGCCCCCCGAGTTTTACAAGGAGAAGGTCCTGAAGTTCCTCGAGAAGCAGGAAGCGACGTTCACCAACATTCTGTCGAACGTCGACTCCGAAGACCTGTTCGACCAGATGAAGCTCAGTTCGATTCCCGCCGTGTACGTCTTCGGCCGCGACGGTAAACTGGTCAAGCGATTCGACAACGACAAAGCCGAAAAAGAAGAAGACAACTTCACGTACGACGACGTGACGAAGCTGGTCGACGAATTGCTGGCGAAGAAGCAGTGATGGCGGCCGGCTCCGACTGTTTCGATTGCGGACAAGTGTCGCGTCGGGTCGGAACGGTTGGAGCGCAATCCCTGGCAAGTCGGCCAGGCGCGCCGGGAAGCGTAATTTGAAATTGGACGCGACCCCCCCGCCCCCCCCTTGCTAATAAGGGGGGGAGAACGCACGCGACCGCTTCGCGGTCCGACTGTTGGCAGCGACCGACATGCTTCCGGAAGCGGAGTCGCCACGAGCGCATGCGAAATGCCCGCGGTCGTTGCGCATCGCCGGTGACAGCCCGCGCGGCGACGGCGAAGCGGTCGTTCTCTGTCTCCCCCCCTTAGCAAGGGGGCTGTTGACGTAGTCGTCGACGACAAAGGCGACGATGCGGACGGGCCGTACTGCTTGGCCGATCATTTACATGCGCTTGGCGGCGTCATGAGCCACCGGAGGTCGGATTGTGTCCATTGACGCGATAA
>SIAF01000394.1 GCA_009691905.1 Planctomycetaceae bacterium
GCGATTCAACATCTGATCGGCACCCTCAATGACGCTGCTTTCGCGTATCCGGGGACCAAGCTGCAGCTCCATTTCACCTCCTTAGCACCGCCCGCCAATCCAAACTCGGTGCCAAAGCAAATTCCGCCAGATCAGGAGGTCTGAGGCTCAGCGCGACATAGTCCTACTACGGATACTCCCTGCATCGTCGAGGATTGGCCGATGAGCCCCCCGATCCCGCTCGCGTTGCTGATCTGTGATCACGTTTGGCGCGACCCGAATAGCGGAAAGCACAGCGTTCTGGGCACGTTTTCCGGTTTGGGCTGCTCCCGGTTTCCGCTCGTTACCAATCTTTCGATTTACTTCGCCGTAACTGAAGGAGAGGGCAGCCTTCCGGTGCGGATGGAACTCATCGACGTTGACGAGGAGCGCCCGGCGGTGTTCGACGCTGAAGGGATTTTCGAGTTCGAACACCTTCGGCAGGTGATCGAGGGAACATTTGATTTTGCAAAAATTGTGTTCCCGGAACCCGGCGAGTACCGGTTGAAGCTTTTCGCGGCCGGCGAGTTCCTCACCGAGCGGGCCCTGCACGTCACGCCGCCGCCGTGACGGGCCGCCAGACAACTGTAGTTTGAGCAACCCTCGTCGTACACGAAAAGCTGCAATCTACCCCCGGTGTGCAAGGGTGGCAGAAGTGCTATTTAGCGGAACCGGTTCCGACTCGAATTGCCAAAACCGGGCGCTTTTGTTTCCGGTCATTCGAGCCGGTGCCAACTGCCGCCGCCCGTGGTATCCTCTCGTCATGTGCGGCCGCTATAACCTGCGATCGAATCGCCACCTTCTGGCTGACCTGTTCGGCGTGCTCGGGATTCCATCCCTGTCGCCCCGCTGGAACATCGCGCCGACTCAACAGGTACTTTCGATCCGGCTGAAAGATTCGACACGCGAGGGGGTGCTCATGCGCTGGGGGCTGGTGCCGTCGTGGAGCAAAGACCCGAAGGCCGGGGCGCCGTTGATAAATGCCAGGTCCGAATCGGTTCGGGAGAAGCCTTCATTCCGCTCGGCGTTCAAAGCCCGGCGCTGTCTCGTTCCCGCCTCGGGCTTCTATGAATGGCAGACGATCGGCGCGGGCAAGCAGCCGTATCACATTACGATGGCTGACGGCCAACCGTTCGCCATCGCGGGCCTGTGGGAACACTGGCACGGCGACGACAATGTGTGGTGCATAGCTGACTGCTCCGTGGCGTTGGGGGACACGGAGTCAGTTACTTCGGGTGGGGGCGGATGGGAAGCGAACATGGACGCGGTTGCCGGCACAGGTGGAAGCTCTGGAGATTCCTGTTAAGCTGCGTCTCGAACCCTTCAGTGCCTTGAACTGAGTTTGCGATCGTCAATTGTCAACCAGCATCGCCTGGGGCCGCACGGTGCCGCATGCCAGGTCTCCTGGTCTTGAGGAATTTTGGCACAAACCCTGATCAATTGAGTATGTCGATCTTTTTCCCAGTCGTAGCGACCAATTGCCCGAACAACCGAGTTCGCGACTGGCGACGCTATTCGCACGTCCCACACGGCAAACGAGAGATTTCGCACGCTCAGGTGCATGGTGCCCCATGACGAACGCGTCGTCGAAGTCGCTCCAACCGCCTGGCCAATCGACGCTGCGGGTGCTAGACGACGGGCAATTGGTCTCGATTACGAACATGCCCACGACCGAATCGCTCCTGGATCAGGTGCGGATTCTTGGGCCGGTCGGCGAAACTCTGGTGAAGAGGGCACCGGCCATCGCGCGTGCCGGAAGCTGTCTCGGATCGCTCTGGATCGGGTTCGGCTGGGCTATGCTGCTGTTGGGTGTGTTATTTCTCGGTGGTATGCTGGTGGCCACGCTGCTCTTCAACCGGCCGATCGACATCAACGGCAAGCCGGCCGCGAACGGCGATGCGGCCCTGTTCCTGGGGTTGTTCATGGCCTTCTGGATCGCTTTCTTCGGGCTGTGGATCTTCGCGTCGCGCAAGGCCATGTTCAATCGCGACCGGCTCGACCAGCAGTGGCGGCTAGTGCTTGGCGATGACGAATGGATCGCGTACCGCGCACACGTCAATCGCGTTATTGGACGCGTGGTGTCGGCCGATGTCGACCGGATTGATCTTTCAACGACGGGGCGCGTGGTCGCGTGGCTGTCCAGCGGCAACCGAGTCGAATTGACAGGGCCGCTGCCGCCCCTGGACGGAAGCTGGTTGCGAGATGCTCTCCTGAAGCAGCTCGGAAAGCCGATGGAATCGGGCGTGCCGGTGTATCCTTTTGTTCCACGGGGTGATTCGTACATCGGCGTTGGCACGATTCTGAGGTTTCGCTTGAAGCGTTGCGACTCCACCTGGATGGGATTGCTCGTTCTGGCGGGGGTAAATCTGTTTTGGAACGGCATCACGGGAGTCTTCGTTTGGCAGGCATTCTGGGGAGAATCCAAAGTCCAATGGACGATGGCACTGTTCCTGATCCCATTCGCCTTGATCGGTTTAGTGCTGATGGTGGCGCTGGCAGCGGGAGCGTATTCTGTCGTCATCCAAAGTCGCATCGCCTCGACGATCCTCGAACTGGCTGAATTTCCGCTTCAAGCAGGTGCCCGATGCCGGGCGCTGGTGTCGCAAACCGGACCGCTGACGCTCCGCCGGTTGCGTGTGCGGCTCGTCTGCGACGAGGAAGCGACCTTTGGGGCCGGTACGACGACCAGGACTGAAACCAAACGGGTCCGTGAACTGGAGGTTTTCTCGCAGATCGATCTCTCCATCGCCCGCCGGCTGCCCTTCACGGAAACGTTTGACCTCGACGTTCCTGCTGCTGTCATGCACTCCTTTGAGGCTGCACACAACAAGATCAAGTGGACGTTACTCGTACACGGTGAGCCGGAAGGCTGGCCGGAATTCGAGCGGACGTTTCCAGTCGTGATTCATCCGCCAACCTGCGTAAACGAACGCTGATCAACGATGAGCCATCCGCAACTGACGTTCGAACTCGACCAAAACGATTGGGGAGCGGGCGAAACGCTGACGGGGCGTTATCGACTGCCCACGGAAATCGCCGCGACCGCCAGGTCGGTGGAGATCGCAGTCTCCTGGAACAGCGAAGGGAAAGGAGACGACGATCGGGCGATCCAATCGCGACAGACGCGCGCAGCCCTGGAGGACGAGTTGTTCGACGCTTCGGGCTGCGGGACATTCTCCGTCGAGCTTCCGGCAGCCCCTTTGAGCTACGATGGCCTTATTGTGAAGATTGTCTGGTCTGTGCAGGTCCGAGTCGAGGTCGCGGGCGGCGGGTGGTTCGACGAATCGAATATATTTCGGCTAGGACGCGTAGAATCGATCTCGGAGTTATCGAAGTGATCGTCGTCGCCGATGCGATCTCTCACAGCGAGTGCTCTGACGCCGCCAGTCAGCGTGTCCGGCCACTAAGCAACCCGTTCTCGACACGGTTCGTCCGTCCGGGGGCCATACCTTTTCTATTTTCAAAGAGCGTGACTGCCGCCAGCCTGGTCACGCGTCTCGCCCGACAAGGTTGGTGGGGTCAGATTATCGGTCCCCACGGCACCGGGAAGTCGACGCTGGTCGCAACGCTGTTGCCGGAACTGCGCGCCGCGGGTCGCGAGCCTTTGTTAAAGACGTTACACGATTGCCACGTTCCACCGTTCGCCCTCAGCGCCAGGACGCTGGGATTGCATCCGACCGCAATTGCGGTTCTCGACGGTTACGAGCAGTTGTCAATATGGCAACGCTGGCGATTACGCCGCGCGTGCCGACAGGCAGGATGCGGATTGCTGATCACCGCCCATTCTCCGATCGGTCTGCCGGACTTATATAAAACTGCAATCACCACTGACCTGGCGCAACGCGTGCTGGCATGGCTGAATCGCGATCGACCGGCGCGGGTCAACACCGATGAACTGACGGCTCGCCTGATCATTCGACGCGGCGACCTGCGCGAGTCGCTTTTTGATCTGTACGACCTTCACGAGCAACGGAGGCTCTCATCAGGTTGAGCGCGGCGTTCTTCGAGCGCGGGATTTGTTCGAGGACGAGGGCCAGGTCGCGGCGGGTGAGGATCTTGGTGGTGTCGACGACGATGGGGCGGATGTGGTGCATGGCTGACTGCGCCGGGGATTGGAGGACACCTGTGCAGCTTCAATGCGTCGGTCGATGTGACGAATGGCACGTAGATCTCCGTAAGCCAAACCGGAAAAATGATTTACGGAAGGCTTCGGCTTGCGCATTCTGGCAATTGAAAACCGCGTAGAATGCAGCCCATTCGAGCATTGTTGACGGCGTTTCAAAGTGGCGGCGCTGGGCGGCCGAAAATGGTGGCGCTGGGTTGTTGAAGGTCTCCAGTTACTGAGGTTGTGTCGCGGAAGAGATCACAGCGGTGGACCAGGCGGGTCATAGCTTGTAAGAAATGGAATCGTTGTCGGCATTCAGATGGCCCTGCAGACCTATTGACCGCGAAGGACTCGTCTCACGGTATCGCGTTGTCAATCGAAACATCGGTGACCAGGTCCAGGTCATTGCTGCATTTGAAGTGCGACACCACACTCTTCGAAGTCAATCAACAATACGTCCCGCGAGTTCGTCGGAAACTCGACTGCGAGCTTCCAAGGCACGCACTGCCATCGGGAATCATTGACCCGAGAAAATTCGCATTCACCCCCGCAACTTCTCTCGGCAATCTTGATATAGCCGGTTTCCATCGTAGACGTATGAGTGATGTTGCACCGGTTGTTCTTGCGAGATAGGTCAATCTTGAATTGTCCGATCGTCATAGTGAGATGATCTGCAAGTGGTGACTCAGTGTCTAATCCTGCGGACGGAGCGAGCGCGGGAACTAAGGGACCGGCTCCTGCACCGAAAACCTGTTCGACGTGTGCTGCGTCGGGCTTCTGCAAGGCCGGCAGTTTGGGATAAGTCCCTAACTCTTCGACCGACTTAATTCGTAAAGCAAGCAGTCCTCGATCCAATTCGCGTTCGATCTCATTCACCTTACGTTTTGCTCCCTGAGACCGCTCGTGGTCCAATTGCCTTTTTTTGCAGACCAACCACCGACGTCGAGCAAACTGCCGTTCGGTTTCACTGAATCCCTCTCGTCCGATCGCTTCATAATAAGAGATTGCGTCGGTAAATCGGCCCGCCCGCTCAATGGCGGCGCCAGCCTCCTCAACGCTGAGGTGGGGCTTCCAATGACCATCCTTTACGCGGAGGTACCCTTTTAGGAAATCGGACAACTGGCGCTGGACGTGCGCTGGATTCTCAAGCAGTCCTTCTGAACGGGCCATCGCGCGTACGAGCGTTACTTGCAGTGATTCAAGTTGTGCTTTCACGAATTCCCTAAATATCGATTCATTCCATTCGGTTGTTGGGGTGAATCGCTGCGTCGCTGCAAATGTTGCAAGTGGCTCCCACTGTTTCTGCCTCGCCAAAAGGATGACGCTGGCCTGGAGTGCCCGCTGGGCATCCGGTGCAGCGCCGCTCTGAATAGCGTCTGCGGCAATTCGGCACATCGGCACCGCGGCGGTCCAATTCCACGCAAGATCAATTGCAGTCGGCCGCTGCTTCAAACTGCAGTAGGCGTCGACGACACCAGCCGCCTGCTCGGAACTTAAGGCTACGCCCGGCGCGGCGACGTGTGCTTTGATGATTTCCTCGGGCTCATTCAGTTTTGCCAGAGAGAGAATGCGTTGCGGATATGGCTCGACCGCGGCCTTCGCTCTGAGATAGGCATTCGATTTTATTTCTCCGCATTCTTCCCATGCGGCGATCGCATCAGCGTAGCGTCCCGCCGATAAAAACACCTGCGCGCTCTCTGAGGCGGGAATTGCGACTCCTTTTTGCCTGATCCTCTGCAATGACGACGCCAGCAGATTCATCGTCTCACTGGCAATTGCAGCATCTCGCTGTTTGCTTAGCGGTTTCAACAACTCTTTGAGGCCTTCACGCCAGGCAGGGTCTGCGGCACAACTCTCTGCAAATGCTGGCTGATCAAGCTGAACTGCAAAACGATTCAAAATCTCTGCGACAACGGGTGCCGCTGCATTCGTTCGAATTGTTCTGGCCCACTCGAATTCGAGTTCATGCAGCACCTCTGGGAACTGCGTCGTATTTTCGCAAAGCTGGGCCCGGCCGCTTGTTCCCGCTCGCCACAAACAGCGAACACCATCCGGAATAGCAAAACCTGCGTCGAAATAGGCTTGGCCTGCCTCGAGCATTTTCTTTTCCGCTTCTAGGGCGCGAGCCTTGCACTCCTTGGCTTTAGCCAAATCGCCCGCGCTACGATACGCTTGTGCAGCTTGCCTGAGGTTGAAAGCGTCCTGTCTGGCCCGGCCATCGGCCTCAAACGCGCGAGCATTCTCAAGTGGGTCGCCCGCGCTTTCTCGCGTTAAATCATCCGCATTGCCGATCGTCATGCCTTCGATTTCCGGCCCC
>SIAF01000395.1 GCA_009691905.1 Planctomycetaceae bacterium
GGACCAGTGGTTCGGCTGCTCGACTTGTAACACAGACGGCGATAGCCGAATGACGGACGGGAAGGGCGGCGTAGTGCCAACACCACTACCCCGCGACGCAACGCCCGGCGAGGACTGTAGTTGCGGAACGCTGCTGTCGAAGACGGGTAAAAGCGTCTTACGACGACTTCTCGAAATCGGATGTAACTTCGGCCCCCCTGCGCTGTGGTATGTGTGGGACGAATGGTTGGACCACCTGAGACATAACTACCCCCGTAGGGAACCGCAAAAAGCATCAAGCGGTATCATCGGTCGCGGGCGAGGCGCGCGCTCTGCGGCGGGCGCTCGAACGCTTGCCTAATGTTCGCTCGGCAGATCCCGCTGTGTTGAGACGACTGGCCGACTATGCCGAACAATGCGGGGACGAAGCGTTTTGCCGCGGTCTGCGGCGACGCATCGATCAACGAGGGCGATGGAACATTTCGTCCGATCGCTCGCGAGCGGGGGTTGTTCGGACCGGGCAGCAAAGGACTGAGGGTGGCGATCCCCGACTTCGACGATGACGACTGGCCCGACATTTACGTGGCCAACGACATCACTCCCAATTTTCTGTTCATCAACCAGTGCAACGCCTTCGAGATTCGATAGCCAAAGGCACAATTCAACATCTCCACAACATCATTGATGAGGGCTGGGTCGGCAGCCGGGCTTGCGCCTCGTTCCATCGCGAAATCTGGGAGACCTACTGCGGACGATGGGCAAACTCTGCATGCTGCAACAGCGGCCCGAAGAGGCGCGCAGTCACTGGCTCGGCGCACTGGACGCGCGCCCCGAAGACGAGACGGCCCTGCTGCTGATGTCACAGTTTGAGGACGAACGCGGTCGTTTTCCAGAGGCCATCGCCTACCTGCGCCGCTTCGATCGCATTAATCCCTGGATGGCTGACTTCCAGGGGCGCATGGCCCAGCTCTTATGGCAGTCGGGCGACCGCGATGGGGCACTCGTTGCGGCACAGCGCGGGCTCGAACTCGACCCGCGCCTGATTCCCCTGCGCCAATCGCTGGCCCGCGCCTTTCGACAACTCGATCGCCCCGACGACGCGCAGGTGCAGGAAGACCTGCTGGAGCGCATGCGCGGCCGCTGAGCGGTCTGTCGTGCAAATAGGAAAGATCCCTCAAAACACCGTCAGCAGCAGAAACTGCGACCAGCGGATCAAGGCCGGGCGGTCGGCCGCGCGAACTTCGCCCCGGTCGATGATCTGTGCCGTCGTCGATTTGACATTCGACACGGTAAATCGCTGGAAATTGCTGAGTCGCGGTTTCCCGGCGGCCCGGGCCGCATCGTCGGTTTCGAGCAAGACCTGCGTGATCCGATGCAGCGTTCGCACTTCATCGAGGTCGTGAACAGGGTCGTTCGTCCATTCGGGTGCGGTCCCCGCGTCGGCGACCTGGCGGCAGACTTCGTAGATCAATTTCGAAACGTGCGCCACGCGCTCGTAATCGAGGCGATCGGCCGTGTCGGTCGGCTGATGATAGTCGGGGTGTTCGCCCCCCGAGAAAAATACGAACGGAATTTTCTCGCTCCAGAACGGGCCATAGTCGCTGCGCGTGCCGATCAGGTCGATCCCAAGATGCGCCACCTGCAGCGCTGCGGGCATTTCGATTCCGTCGACGACTTGCTTGAGGCCCGTCCCATGCTCGGTCCCCAGAACGAAAATCGTCTCCAGCGGCAGGTCGCCCAGAGTCCGGCCGATCATTTCTGACGTCACGAACAGTTTCACCTGCGCGAGCGGCCACGGCGGATGCGCCACGAACCACCGCGAACCCCACAGCAAGTTCTCTTCGAGGTCGCAACTCAAAAAGACCAGGCTGCGTTTGGTCCCGTGCGGCGACGCCGCGAAAACCCGCGCCACTTCCAGCAGCATGGCGACGCTGCCGGCGTTGTCGTCGGCCCCCGGATACACGTGTTCACCCCGAATACCC
The DNA here is from genome assembly GCA_009691905.1 of Planctomycetaceae bacterium. Classification (GTDB taxonomy): domain Bacteria; phylum Planctomycetota; class Planctomycetia; order Planctomycetales; family Planctomycetaceae; genus SIAF01. The sequence continues at coordinate 1,962 of SIAF01000395.1, forward strand.
AAGTGGTCGTAGTGCGCGCTGACGATGACGTATTCGTCCTTGAGTTTGGGATCGGTCCCCGGCAAGAACGCGCCGATATTGCGGCCCATGACCGTCGGCCGTCCCTCTTTATCTTTCGGGCCGGGTATCGTCTGAAAGAACTCCCCCTCGCCGAACAAAGGGGTGAGCCGCAGCGCTTCGAACCGTTTGCGAATGTAGGTTGCGGCGAGTTTCTTGCCCAAGGGGGTGCCGCGCCCTTCCAGCTTCGGGCTGGCGAGGTAATCGACGTGCTTCCGCAGCGTCTCGGCCGAGATTCTCGCGGGTGACGCGGCAATCTGCGGTGAGTTTTCTGCCGCGGCAGCTTTTTCCTGTGCGGCTAAGCGGCAAGCCGGGAGGAGGAGGGTGCCGAGGGTGAGCAATGTCAGCCGGGGTTGGTACATCGCGGAACAATCGGGAGAAGAACGGTGAGTCGTGTTCGACTGCGGTCGGTAACGTACAACCGCTCATGGATTTGCACAATACGGCCTCTTGTGAGGCTTTGACGGCACGCGACTGCCGACGAAGCGGATTCTGCCCAGCTTCCCGTCTATTCCTGTTGTGACGGTTGCACGCCGGCCGATGATTATTCCTGACGCACTGCCACCCAACCGAACCACGGTCAATGCCGGCCCCGTACCGGCATCCGCTGGCGTCGGGAGTCGACAGGCAGGGCGTGGCGACAGAGCACCGGCCCAGGGGGGGACCCGCAGCGAGTGCTCAGTGGGACACCGCATCCCGCAGTTCGCCGTCCGAATAGACCCGGTTCCAGAATCATTCAGCGAGGAGAGGGAAATGCTCCGCAAGTCGATGCTCGGGATGCTGGTGTGCGTGTCGGTGTTGACGGCCGTTCTGGCTGGCGGCGCCTCACAGGCGAAAGCGGCGGGAGTCGGTCAGCCGTACGACTGGGGCCGCTTCTACTACTACCCATATGTGTACTATCCGCACAATTTTTACGCGCCGGTCCAGTTCGACAACATGTACTACCGCTATCCGCAGGAGCGGCAGATTCCGGTGTACAATCGCAACTGGTACAACCCGTATATCGAAGGGCACCCTTATCACAAGGGGCACCACTTCATTCTTGATGTGTTCTAAGGCGAACGCGGCCGGTGCCAAACCGTAGTGTGGACTTCAGTCCACACGAAAAACCGTATTGTTTCGCCAAAATCCTGCACGATGGAATTCTTTGTGTGGACTAAAGTCGACACGACGGTTTCCGGCCGGTCAGCCTGGAAAGGCTGACCGACATCGACTCGCAGACACCACCCGCCGGCCCCTGCGGCCGCCGGGTGGTGTTGTCGTTTTTATGCCTGACGCGGCCCAAGATGAGACATTAGCGAGCTGCATGCCGTAAGGCGGCGGGTTCTTGATCGTCACACGAAACCCGTGGCCTTACGGCACACGGCTCGCGCTGTGGCTCGGCATCGCGACGGCCTGTTCGCGGCCGGCGAGGCCGTTATCATCATGGATTGATCCACGTCAAGCGAGGACGTCGGCGGCCCAGATCGGGCGCGGTCAAACCCGGCGCAACCCAATCGGTTTTGAAAGGACCTGCCCTCTCCCGTGTCGGCCGAGAAATCTGAGGCGATTGTGATCCGCATGGCCGACTTCAGCGAGTCGAGCCGGGTCGTGACGCTGTTCACGCGCGATTTCGGGAAGCTGGCGGTGATCGCCAAGGGGGCCAAACGGCTGAAAAACCCGTTTGAGGCTGCTCTTGACCTGCTCACGGTTTGTGAGGTAGTTATCCTGCGCAAATCGTCATCCGGTCTCGATATCCTCACCGAAGCCAAGTTACGACAGCGGTTCAGGCCCCGGCCGGGCGATCTCGGCAGCCTGTATGGCGGGTATTACGTCGCTGAATTGCTCGATGCACTCAGCGAAGAATACGATGCGCATCCCCTGCTGTTCGACGAAGCCAAAGGGGCTCTTGAGCGGCTGTCGGGCGAAGCACCTCTCAACCTTTCCGTCACTCGATTCGAACTCGTCATCCTTCGCGAAATCGGTCAACTGCCCGTATTCGACGCCTGCGTCGCCTGCGGCGAACCGGTTGGCTCGACACGTCAATTCACCTTCAAAGTCTCGCAGGGGGGGCTGATTTGCGTTTCGTGCCTGATCGAAGACAGCCCCCGATCCTGGATAGAACCTCAAACCGCTGCCTTGCTGCAATCCCTTGCCCAGACCTCCCTCACGGCGTGGCACGACACGGTCGCTACACCGGCCCAGATGCGTGAAATTCGCCTGATCGTCAATTCGACCATTGCCTATGTCCTCGGCCGACGGCCGAAGATGTTGCGATACCTGCCGTTCTGAAATGACCACTGCCAATTCCCTCACGAAATCCGCCGCACCTTTCGCGGTCGCGATCGAGCGCCCGCCCGCCGGTGGCCGTCTGGGGCCGCGACGCGCGTCCCGCGCAATCGCGCTGGCCGGCGTGGTGGCGATGATTGCCGGCGGCCTGACCGGTTGTGCCACGTCGCTGTTCGAAAAATCGCTGCTCGACAACAAGGTCAGCATCAGAAACGTGTTCGGAACGACCGGCAAAAAGGCCCTGGACGCCGTCGAGATGTCGCAGCGCGACCCATCGACTCCCCCGGAAGGGAGCGAAGAACTCGAAGCCGCGAAGATAATCTACGATCAAAAAGACTACGCCGCCGCGCGTAAGGCCTACAACAAGATCGCCAAGAACAAGAAATACAAAGATCTGCCGGCACGCGAAGAAGCGCTATTCATGGTTGCCGAGTGCGATTTTCAGCGGCAGTATTTCGCCGATGCCCAGGATGGATACGACGAACTGCTCAACGAAGGTTCGCCGCGTTATGTCGAGCAGGCCACGCAGCGGCTGATGGCGATTGCCCGTTACTGGCTCAATTCGCCGAAAAATCCGTCGGAAGTCGAACTGGCACACTTCGAGCAGGCCGATCCGCAGACGAAGCTTGAAGACATGCCCGATGCACAGGTTGCGTTTTCGTTTCCGCTGACCCCTAACCTGTTCGACAAGACCCGGCCGCTGTTCGACACGCAAGGCCGCGCCCTTCAGGCCCTGCGCTCGATCTGGACCAAAGACTCGCAAGGGCCGCTCGCCGACGACGCGCTGCTTCTGGCGGCGACCTACCACCTCCGCAAGCGAGACTACGAATCGGCCGATCACAATTTTGCCACGATTCGCGAACTCTATGGCGAACGCGAACACGCAGCGACCGCGTTCATTCTGGGCCAGCACGCCAGCTACCAGTCGTACCAGGGACCGCGCTACGACGGCAAACAGCTCGAAGAAGCCAGAAAACTGACCGACAGCACCCTGCGGCTGTATCCCGACGCGCCCCAAACGAAGAAGCTCAAGGCCGACAAAGAACGCATGCGCATGGAAATCGCCGAACGCGATTGGACGCGAGTGCAGTATCACCTGAAACGCGCCGGCGAAAAAGATTCAGCCGCCGTCTACGCCGAATACATCATTCTGCAGCACCCCGATTCTCCGCGGGCGGCCGAAGCCCGAAAACTGCTGCTCGAACTGGGACCCGAATACGCCCAGGGCATCCTGCCGACCTCACTGTTCAAAGCCCCGTCGATGCCCATTGAAGAATACGGCGGCGGACCCGACGACGCCCCCCCGGGGGCCGACCCCGAGCCCCCCGCACGCGTGTTCGTTTCCGACAACGCCGAACCGATCTCCGGCAACAAATGAGGCGGCCCTTCGAATCGTGAATTGACTAAGGCTGTGTTTGCTTTTCCGACTTGAGGAATGCGGGTGACAAACCACTGCACCAGTCGTGAGCCACAATCCGCCGCGGCGTTTCGGCGCACGCTGGCACTGGTGTGTCTGGCCCTCGTCAGCGCGGGCTCGACCGGTTGCGGCTACATGGTCGGTTCGCCGTACAGCGCCGAGATCCGTTCGGTTTACGTCCCCACGTTTACATCCAACAGCAATCGCCGCTTTCTCGAATACCAGTTGACTGAATCGGTGCAGAAGCAGATCCAGTCACGAACGCATTTTCGGCTGGCCAAAGAGGGCGAAGCCGACACGAAGCTGACCGGGAAAATCGTCGACGCCGGCAAACGTGTCCTGGGCCAGACGAGCAACAGCGACCCGCGCGAACTGCAAATGAATCTACAGGTCGAAATCACCTGGGAAGAAGTTTCCACCGGCCGCATTCTCGCGCAGCGCACCATGCCGATTTCGGCTGAGGCGCTGCAGATCGCCGCGCAATCCGAATTCGCGCCTGAAATCGGCCAATCGCTGTCGAGCGGCACGCGCGAAGTGGTCGACCGGCTGGCGCGGAACATCGTCGAGATGATGGAAACGCCCTGGAACTAGTGCCGCATCTCGGAAACGGGGTTTCATGAAAACGGAAAATGATATATCTCTCGTCAACCCTCGATTGTGAGGCGGGAGCTTAACCAATGCCAGGGACGGCGGCGAAGATTCGGGTCAGCGAGAAGCAGCAGATCGTGTTGCAGG
>SIAF01000396.1 GCA_009691905.1 Planctomycetaceae bacterium
AAACTCCAATACTGGCAGGCGCGCAACGCCACCGCACGCCGCAGCCACGTCAAACGCCGGAAGAAAAAGCTCCGACAACTCGGCATTCGTCTCTCCGAACTGCCCCGATGTGATCCAGGATGAATGTCAAACGTGCGCTGTAGTGTTAAGTCGCGCTGCAACGAACGCGTCACTCACTCGCGATCGCTGTAACCCGATCGCCAGGCATCGGACGGCTCGGCCATGTCGAAACCGTCAGTCTTGGCGATGACGACGATTCCCGAATCGCTGACGGTGAAATTGCGAGACCGATCGAGGTCGAGGTCGTAGCCGATCTCCATGCCTTCGGGAACGCTAACTCCCTTGTCGATAATCGCGCGGCGGATCTTCGCGTGCCGCCCGATGTTGACGCCGTCGAACAGAATCGAATCTTCAACGTTCGCCCAACTGTTGACGCGCACGTTGGGGGCCAAGACCGAACGCCGCACCTGGCCGCCTGAAACGATGCACCCCGAGCAGACGAGACTGTCGAGCGCCTGGCCCAGACGCGGGTTCTGCGTGCCCGAGTCGGCAAACACGAACTTGGGGGGGGGCGACTGCGGCTGATATGTGCGAATCGGCCAGCTCTGGTCGTACAGGTTGAGTTCCGGGTGAACGGCCACCAGGTCCATGTTGGCTTCGTAATAGGCGTCGAGCGTCCCCACGTCGCGCCAGTAGCGGCTGCGACCGGAATTTTTGTCGCGAAACGGAAAGGCCCGCACCGAATGGCTGCCGATCAGCGAGGGAATGACGTTCTTCCCGAAATCGTGCTGGCTGTCACTTTGCCCGGCGTCGTGAATCAACTGGTCGTACAGAAACTCGGCGTTGAACACGTAAATGCCCATCGAGGCCAGGCAGCGTGCCTGGTCGTCGGGCATCGGGTCGGGATGCTGCGGCTTCTCTTTGAACTCGAGCACGCGATGCTGTGAATCGATGTGCATGATCCCGAATTGATCGCCTTCGGCGAGGGGGACGGGACTGCAGCCGATCGTGACGTCGGCTTCGGCGTGAATGTGCTCGCGGATCAGTTCGGAGTAATCCATCTTGTAGATGTGATCGCCCGAAAGAATCACGATGTAATCGGGGCCGTAACGCTCGATGTTGTAGATGTTCTGATAGACGGCGTCGGCCGTCCCGCGGTACCAGTGCTCGTCGATGCGCTGCTGCGGGGGCAGGATGTCGATGAACTCGTCCAGTTCGCGGCACAGAAAGCGCCAACCCAGATTGATGTGCCGATCGAGGCTGGCCGCTTTGTATTGCGTCAGCACCAGCATTTGCCGCAGGCTGCTGTTGATGCAGTTCGAGAGCGTGAAGTCGATAATGCGGTAGACCCCGCCGAAGGGAACGGCCGGCTTCGCTCGATCGCGCGTCAAAGGATCGAGGCGCACCCCTTTGCCGCCGGCCAGGATCAGCGCGAGAATTCTCTTCATACCGATCTCCGATGTTCGGCGCAGCTTGCCAACGCTGCGGGCAGCGTCTAATAAGGAACTGTGACAAAACCGGGACAGGCACCTCGCAGTCGACGTCATTCACGCTGATCGCCGACGAGGCCTCGGAGCCAGTCCCGGTTTTGTCACAGCGTCTCACTCCCGCGTCGTGTGTTGCGAGCCGGACGGGCCAGCGCGGTGTCTTTGATTATCACAGCCGCGAAGCAATCGGCAATAGCTGGCGATGGACCGACTTAGAGAACTCAACCCTGCGCAGCGCGAGGCGGTCAAAACGCTCTCGGGGCCGCTTTTGATTCTGGCGGGCGCCGGCTCGGGCAAGACACGGGTCATCACCTACCGCATGGCCGAATTGATCCGCCACGGGACGCCCCCCGACCGCATTCTGTCGGTCACCTTCACCAACAAGGCGGCCCGCGAGATGCAAGAGCGCACAAAGTTGCTGCTTGGCAAATCGCTGCGAAAAAAGCCCCTGGTGTCGACGTTTCACGCCCTGTGCGTCCGCATTCTGAGGCAGGAAATAACCGCCCTGGGGTACCCCTCCGACTTTGCCATCTGCGATCGCGGCGACCAGGAATCGCTGGCCCGCACGGCGCTGCGCGACATTCGCGTTTCTGAAAAGAACTTGCGGCCCGGCGACCTTCTGTCGCGCATCAGTCGCTGGAAAATGGCCGGCGTGCAACCTGAAATGGCCCGCGACCACGTCGAGAACGATTTCGATCACCTGGCGGTTTCAGCCTATCGCCGCTATCAAACGCATCTCAAAGCGAGCGCCTCGGTCGATTTCGACGACTTGCTGTTTCTGACGCAGCAGTTGTTCGAAGGGCACCCCGCCGCGCTGGCTCGGCACCAGGCGCGGTTCGAGCAGGTGCAGATCGACGAGTATCAGGATACGAACGGCATGCAGTTCACGCTGATCGAAGCCCTCGTTCGCCCGCACAACAACATCTGCGTCGTGGGCGACGACGATCAGTCGATTTACGGGTGGCGCGGGGCCGAGGTCAAACACATCCTGGGCTTCCCGCAGATGTTTCCCGGCACGAAGGTGATTCGCCTGGTCGACAACTATCGTTGTACCGATCAGATTCTCGAACTGGCCAACACGCTGGTCAGGCACAATCGCGACCGTCACGACAAGCAGCTCGTCGCGCACAAACAGGGGGTGAACAGCGTCCGCTTTCAGGAGTTTCCCGACGAGCAGGAAGAAGCCCTGCAAGTCGTGCGCGAAATCGCGTGGATCATCAAGACCAAAAACGTCGAACCCGGCAACGTGGCGATTCTGTTCCGCACGAACGAGCAGCCGCGGGTGTTCGAGACCGAACTGCGCCGCAACAAAGTCCCCTACGTGATTCTGGGCAGCATGTCGTTTTTCGACCGCAAAGAGATTAAGGACATCCTGTCGTATCTGCGGATCTTCGTGCGGCCCGAAGACGAAATCTCGCTGCTGCGGATCATCAACGTCCCGGCACGCGGCATCGGCACGGGGACGGTTGAAAAGCTGATGGCCCGCGCGGTGCAGGAGGCGAGCCGCGTCTGGCACGTGATGCCGTCGATGCTGGCTGCGAGCCGGTTTGCGGCTGCGGCGACCCAGGCGCTGCGCGACTTTCGCGATCTGGTCGAGCGCTATCGCGCGAAGTGTGCCGCAAACCCGAGGCAACTCGCGAACATCGTGCAGGAACTGATCACCGAAATCGACTACGAAGCCGAAATCGACCGGCAGTACAAAGAACCGGCGCAGCAGGAACTGCGAGTCGCTATGCTGGGCGAATTGGTGCAGGCGATCAGGCAATATGTGGAGCGTACCGGCGAGCCTTCGCTGGTCGGGTTTCTCGAGGAATCGGCGCTCACCGGCCGCGACGAAGAAGGCGACAAAGACGACCAATTGACGCAGCGCGGCGTCAAACTGATGACGATGCACAGTGCCAAAGGCCTCGAGTTCGATCGCGTTTACATGGTCGGTATGGAAGAAGGCCTTCTGCCGCACAAACGAGCGATCAGCGATGTCGAATCGGCGGTCGACGAAGAGCGCCGCTTGTGTTACGTGGGCATTACCAGGGCCCGCGATCACCTGACGCTGACGCGTGCCGTCAGCCGCGTCAAATGGGGCAAACGACGGATGTCGATCCCCTCGCGATTTCTCGCCGAAATGCAGGGGCAGCAATCGACGATCGGCGCGAGTGACATTGAGGTCGAGATCGACGACGATGAGGAGTGAATATCGTCTTCGTGTGGACTGAAGTCCACACTACCGGTTCTGACTCTCTGAATTGACGGACGTGTCGCGAAATCGTGCGAAGGGAACCGCGGCGAACGTCAAACCCATCACGAAAACGAAAATCCCCAGCATGATCGTGAGAGCGCCGGCGAAGGGAAACGTCACGAATTTGCCCGAGCGGTTGCCGTCCCGGAGAACCAGGCCTCCAAACATCGTGGCCGCGCCCAATGCCATCAGGGGCAAACCAAGCATCACGCTGACGAACGGGTGCCGTTGGAACCAGGTCGGATGCGCCACATCCCGAACCAGATCGGCAACCACCTTCTGAGGCAAAAGGCCCGTCCCCACCAGTTGCCCGACGGCATCGGCCTCTGTCACTCCCTGGCCCAACAACCGGGCCGCCGATTCAGCGATGACCTGCTCCACCGCACGGGGCATCACGGAGACGGCCTGTTGCGGGTCCATCCCCTCGGCAACGAGCTGCTGCTGGGCTTGCTGCGGTGATCCGCATTGATGCAAGAGTTCCGCAGCGCGGCTTACGGCTTGACGCTGTTGCCGGTAGACCAGCGCGGCAACCAGGCCGATGATCGCCAGAATGCCTCCGCCGCCGATGAACAAGATCAAACGGAGTGAATCCATGGCGTCACTCGTCGAGGAATTTCAGCGGCAGGGGAGGCGGAAAATCCCCATATGTGAACTCGCTGATGCGAAATATGGATTTGTAAGGCCGTCCGGATCGTCGCGTTCCATTCGACGTCGTTTGCCGAATGACGAATTGTCGTGCCACGGTTAATACCGTGTCAACCGCACGAATCACAAGTGCCTTCGTTTCAAATCTGAGAATCGGTCGATTTGATGCGACGCTTGGCAAAAGGGCGAGTGAGGTATTTCCAACCGATCACTAAGGCAACAATCGCCATGAAATTGTAAGCGTCGACTTCGCCAAAGATCGGCGGATTGACTCGATTCACAGGAAAATTGGGGAGTCCGGCATTCAGGCGAGCAATGATAATGCCTGCACCGAACGTCTCCAGGGCCAAGCCGACCATCACGCTGAAGATCGGGTGCTTCTGGTACCATGTAGGGCCGGCCAGCTTTTGAACCAATTCGGCGACCGCTTCTTGCGGCAAGAGGCGCATCTCGACCAACTGTTCACGAACCCGGGCCTCCGTCTTCCCCTGATCCAGCAAATTAGTCGCGAATTCAGTGACGAACCGGATCAATGCGCGTGGCATCGTTGCGTCGACAATGCGAGTACCGATTCCCTCGACCACGAGCAGCTCCCGAGTTCGATGCGGGGTTGCACCTTCACGCAACAACTCGACAGCTCGATCCATTGCGCGCTGTCGATCCGGGTTGCCCCACACCACGACCAAGGAAATGAGCAGTACCAGTAAGCCACTGATAACGATGAAAAACGCCACGCCGAACGGATTCATTTCTGCACCGCGCTTCCGAAATGGAATATTCAGGCAGACTCTGATATCGTTCCCAACCAAAGTGCGAATGTCGAACGTACGGCGTGGAACTGCACGCCAATCGTGTGCTATGCAGCGATCTGCGAATTGTCACGCTAAAATCTATTGAATCAGTCGTTGGCCCCGTCGAGACCAACTGAATCTCCCCGTAATTATCTCTTCGCGCCGTAGCCAGTCCGATTTTCAGCAAGCGGTTAAGGCCTTGGTTCGAGCAACCCCAACAGTTCGAGCTTGGTTCGACACTCGTCGCGCTCCCGGCAGCGGGCGAGGCTTCGCCACGATTCGTCGTGAGCGGCCGAGAAGTCTTCTTCGGTCCAGACTGATTTCCCCGGCAGGCGAGCCCTCACGGCCATGCGTTGCAAGACGCCGATCTCCAACCCGGACAGCGCCATCGACGTCAGGCGATAGTCGCGAAAGGCTTCCCAGACGATCGGAAACAGCCGCTGCACAATCTGCTCGCCGATCGCCGTGGCGTAGTCGCGAATCTCCTGCTGCGCGTGCGAATCCATCCGCAGCGCGAGAAAGTGCAGCAAGTTGTGCAGGTCGATTTTCCAGTAGGCTTCGGTGTAGGTCGAGAGGGGCAGGTCTTTGCGGGCCTGCTCGCGGGCGACCCCCGCTTCCAGCCGCTTCTGGTAGGTTTGCCGGGCCGTCACCTGAAAGTGATGCTCGTCTTCGGTGAGTTGCCGACCCAGATCGGCAGCGACCGGCGTGCCGCTCCCCTGACGGTTTTGCTCGGCCTGAGTCCGCCAGTCTTGCGGCGAAGTGGTTTGCATCGAGTCGATAGCCACCGAATAGCGGGTGCTGTACTCGTTGACCGAGGCCATGCGGTGCCTGATCCACTGCCGCCAGCAATCCATCGGCACCCGGACGAGAAACTTGACCTCGACCATCTCGAAAGGGGTCGTGTGCCGGTGCCGCAACAGGTAGCGAATCAGCGTGCGATCGTCGGAAACGCGTTTGGTCCCCTCGCCGTAGCTGACGCGGGCCGCCTGGACGACCGCCGCATCGTCGCCCATGCAGTCGACCAGGCAGACGAAACCGTCATTGAGAACCGGGAATTTCTTCCAGCGGAGTTCGTGGACGAGTTCGGCGTGGGACGGCATCGCTGCGCGAGGTGAAAGGGGTTCAAAAGTTGCCTCGTCACCAGAATTCGTGGGTGAATTTTGGAGTGGGGAGGTCGGATAGGGTGTGATACAGGGCGATTTTTGCGATTTCCGGGGAACGAAAGCCATACGCTTTTCTCAGGGTCAGTTTCGCCTTGTTGTTGAAGCCTTCTACGGTG
>SIAF01000397.1 GCA_009691905.1 Planctomycetaceae bacterium
GCGATTCAACATCTGATCGGCACCCTCAATGACGCTGCTTTCGCGTATCCGGGGACCAAGCTGCAGCTCCATTTCACCTCCTTAGCACCGCCCGCCAATCCAAACTCGGTGCCAAAGCAAATTCCGCCAGATCAGGAGGTCTGAGCCTTCGGACTGAAACTTTCGGACCTGCTCCTCGACGTCCTCGAACTTGTCGCCCGAAGCGTGCCGGTAGGTATCGACCGCCTCGCGGCACTTGCCCCCCAGAAGCTGCCAGACGGGAAGGCCGGTTCGCTTGCCGAGGATGTCCCACAAGGCCATGTCGACGCCGGACAGCGCATTGCCGAGCACCGGCCCGTTCCGCCAGTACGAGCTCACGAATACCGACTGCCAGATGTCTTCAATCCGGGTCGCGTCCTTTCCGATCAGAAACGGCTTCAGGAATTTGTCGATCGCCGTTTCGACCGCGCGGGCTCGCTGCGTGAATGTGGCACACCCCAAGCCATAAAGCCCCGGCTCGCTGGTGAGCACCTTGACCACGACCAGGCGGATGTTAGCCGGGGCCGTGAGAGTCGTCTGCACGTCGGTGATCCGCAGGGGAGCAACGCCGTTTTTCGCGGCGGCAATTGCGGGAGGCTCCTGGGCGGCGGCACACGCCCCGAAGTTGGGCAGGCCCAAATTGGGTAGGCCCAGTGCGGCCGACCCCAAAAGCGACGATCTCAACCACATGCGGCGATTCATGAAAGGGCTCCCCGTTTGACGACTGGATGGGACGAGACGTCAAATAGGGTACAGGACACACACCAGTTCACCCAGCGTGTCGAAGCCGTAGCGGCGGCTCAGGCTCACGAGAAGTCACGGCGGCTGGAAGCCATCGCTACGGCGTCACTCACCATTTTGATTTGACTTTTCCAGATTTGTGCACCGCGGTCTTCTGGCGATGCCTTGCAGTGTGGTAAAATATGGCGCGGCTGAGTCGCCGTGAACTTTGCCAGTGCTCGCAATCACACCGCAAGCGCTGATGACGACTTTACTGTAGGCCTCATCGCTCCGTCGTGAGGCGTCTCGGGAATCCGCATTTTATCGCGGGTAATCGCCAAGTTGACGCCACCTGGTCCGGACAACTTTATGCGCCATTCGATCCTGGGGACGATGCCAACTCAGTTTCGCCGCGTCGCTTGCGACTCGCGTCATTGCACACCAGGCGAGCGGGGAGTGTCAACTCCCTGTTTCTCCCCGTTACGATCGACCACCCCGTCGAACGATTCAAACATGCGAACAAAGCCATTTTTCCCGATTACCTTGGCAATCAATGGAGAAGCATCTTTCGAAACCACAGCAACGAAACGGTTTAGGACGATCCGCCATTGATTGCCAATTGGCAATCAATGATGGCAATCAATGAGAGAAGTTTGGCAATCAATGGGGCCGACTTGGCAATCAATGCAGTGGGTTTGGCAAACAATGGAAGAGACCCTGGCAATCTGAGAATAGGGGAGCATGAGGTCGACTTTATCTCGCACCGATGGTTGGGACTGACCGAATCGATGATCGAATTCAAAGCATGTTCATTGCAGAAACCGAGCGGCTGATCATCCGGCAATTTGACATCGCTGACGGCGATGCGATGGACTGCGTTTTCGGTGATGCCGAAGTCATGTACTACGGCCGGGGCGTGCAAACGCCGCATTGGGTCCGCAATTGGCTGCGCGGCTGTCTCGACGATTATCAACGGAGGCGGGATTTCGAGGTTTGGGGTGTCGTCGATAAGAGCGGTCGGAAGTGACCGGGTACTGTGGCGTGTTCCAATACCCGGACGTCGGCAGACAGCCGGAGACGGAGATCGGATACCGCCTGGCCCGGCCGCATTGGGGGCGCGGCTACGCGACGGAAGCCGCACGGGCCCTGCGCGATTACGGCTTCGGTACGCTGAGCCTCGCGCGGCTGATCGCGCTGATCGACCCGCGGAATGCCGCCTCGATTCGGGTGGCGGAAAAAATCGGCCTGCGGTACGAGAAGGACGTGATGCCCGAAGGCTATACGCATCCCGATCGAGTCGATGCCATCACGCGGCCGGCCGAATGATCAGCCGCCGACCCAGTTCTGCTAACGGCAGCTTCAACTTGCTCGCTTCATTCCGTTAAGGAACGATTGCCATCCGTCAGCACTTTCCGAATGCTTCGGAGTTCGATTTCGTCTCGATCACAAAGCAATGCATTGACTCGTTCGACAATCGCGCGAACCCGAAAGGCCATTTCCGGACGGGCGGTCCAGAATGGTTCGTCAACCGACAGGATGGCTGCCAGCAAGTCCCCGGCATAGTAGCCGCCGTCAACAAGCGGATCGACTTCCAACTGCTCCAAAGCAATTGGAATGAGGTTTGGCAGACTGATCTGCTGGTCGATCATGATGCGCAGGTCTCCAGCCGTGAATTCGTTCAGGGGAATTCGTCGCAGCCGATGACATGTCGCTACCAGATGCGAATCGAAAGGTGGTTCACCCCAATCCTGACACTCAAGCTGCTGCAATGACTTTGTTTTGTCGATTTCTTTACTGATTGCCAAATCAACAGCCTCCGGTGGTCTGCTTCACACGTGTTTTGTTATGGGGCTCGGCACTTCGATTGCTCGCTGCGCGGCCTTGACGACCCCCACAAGCAGCCGCCCGTCGGTGTGCCACGGGTCGCCGCCGCCGTTTTTTCCGTTTTTGATCTTGTGGAAGTCGTCGATGGCGTAGGTTTCCGTCAGGTCGCCGGTTTGCTCGAGGTCGTGCATGAGACTGTCGCGCTCGGCGTCGACGTCGGCGGAGACGTGGTGCGTGATTTCGCCCGTCGTGTGACTAAGGCCCACCCGCTCGTCGAACGTGGCTGACCCGACCCACATCGGGCGGCCATCGGGGTCGACCTTGGCGGTCTTCCAGAAGCGGACGTGGTTGCGCTTCCGCGGGTCATTGCCGACCGGTTTTTCGAACGCCAGATCTTCCTTGCGGTCGAACAGAAACAAGTTGCTGACCGGTGCGTCTTCGTAGGGCCGTTTCAGTACGGTGTCGGCAGCGATCTTGAGATCGCTGCGCACTCCCAGCGGGTCAGAGGGATGCCAACTGGCCTCGTGCATGATCTTCTGAACGTCTGCCTCGGTGCCGATCAAACCCACGTTGAGCGGATCGCCGGGAATTCCCGTGGCCGTATGCGTAATGCCGGGAATATCCTCGAGCGATGGATGCCGGCGGATGTAGCGCTCCCACACCAGAGGCATCACGACGTACGCCGCGACCAGGTACACCAGCAGCAGACCGACCAAACCGACGGCCAGCCGACGACGAAGGCTCGAAGGTTTGAGAGGCATAACAGCCAATTGAAAAAAAGGGAGTGGCTTTGAACGGCAATTCCTGATCGGAGTTGTGCCCCGCATCACTCGGGCCGCCGATACCCTTCCGGCGGCACGACCACTTCGAAGTCCGAACCTTTGATTTTTCGCAGCTCTTCGTGCATCGGACGGATCCGCGGGTCGGGGGCGACCGAGACCGCCCATTCGATGCCGTTGTCGGCGACGAACATCCCGTAGCGCTTCAGCCCCTCGAGCAATGCCCTGGTCTCGGGGGTGAAGCGGCTCGTGTCGTAGTCGCGACGCAGCCGCAGCCGCTCGCCCATTCGCGGCAACTTGGCGTCGGTCAGCCGGCTTGCGAAATGAGTCGCCGGATAGGTGTAGGCCCTGCGGGTGCGGACCACAGTCACGCGTAACGCATGCTCGACCTTGCCGCGCGCGAGTTCGTCGTGACGGACGACGGCGGGGAAAATCGGCAGGCCGGCGGCGTCGGCCGACGTCCAGCCGGCGGGCCGCAGTTTGTTGGATTTCAGGTCGAACACGGCGGCGTACGCCTGCCAGCCGGTATCGGTCTTTTTCATCTGATAGAACTCGTACAGCATCCGGTTCACCGGGTCGACGACCAGCGCGTGCCGGTCTCCCCCCTCCTTCGACGCGTCCCGTTGCACCTGGTCGAGCGTCAGATGTTTCCGTTTGCGGTCCCGCTGATACCACCCCGGCCAGCCCTCGATCGGCACGTTGTCAGGAATCGGATACGGACCGCGATCGGCTTCGTCGGGGTACGGCGTCAACTCGATGTCGATCTTCTTTTGCGTGGGGGGGACGAGAATGAACCCCATGTCTTCGTTACACCGCAGCGGCTTGTCGGCACCGATCGAGGCGACGATCGCCTTCGAGTCGGGATGCAGGGGCCATTCGTCAACGAGTTGGTTCCACGGATTGTCGGGGGGAAAGATTTCCAGGGCCGCGAGAATCGCATCGGCCTTTTCTGTATCGAAAGACACCGGCTCGGTGAATTCGGGCATTTTCGCGGCGCGGATTCGAGCCAGCCGTGCCGGGTCAACACGGGTCGGCGACTCTTTAGCCGGCGCGTCGCCCCCGTGGGACCACGTATGCACGACCAGCAGCACGGCGATCGCCAGGAGGCACATAGAGGTCCATATACGGAAGAGTCTGCGAGTTTCCATCGTCCACCTGATAAAGTGATTAAGCAATGGGTGAAGGATCGTTGACTAAAGTGACTGGGACATCGGCCGTTGCTTTCGGCATCGGAGACAAAAGCGTGGCATAGATACAAAGACCGACCAGCACGACCGCCGCCATCAAGCTGCGTTCATAGTAGCAATAATCCACCCAGTTTGGCCGGGTCGCGTCCGGCAGGCGATTCAAGCGATCGAGCGTGACGGCGGCGATCCAACGATCGGGTGACGCGGTGAGCGAGGGCCGCAAATACGATCGCACCCAATTGAGATCGAGCCCGTCCGGGATTCCATAGATCTCCATCAACTCGACGGCACACGCGGTCGCATCCATCGACCCGGTGTCCGAGTTCGAATAGGCCTTGAATCCGCCGGCGGGTTGAAAGCCGCCGCTACCCAGGCTGTGAAACTCGCGCAGCCGATCATGCATCATGGGACGCACCTGATTGCGGTCGATGGGACGATCGATGACGTCCAGCAACCTGGTGACGCGAAGCAGGGGTTTCAGTTCGGCGATCGACAAGTGCGCCTCGTAATCGAGCGTGGCCCGCAGGCGCGACGCCAAATCGTCGCGCTGGGTGGCCGACAACCGATCCGCCTGGACCGCGGCGCGAATGACCCAATCGAATTGTTGCACGCTGGAGATCGGCTCGTTCTCGAAGATCGGACCATGGATGAGCGATGCGAGCCTTCTGTTGAGCGTCGCCAATTGTTCGAGTTGCTGCGACTCGACAAGTCCGACTCGAAACGCGCTCCCCAGAACGAACGGGTTTTGCTCACCGGCAATCTCTTCAACCAGCAATCGGCGGGGGCCGGTCAGGTCGGGATTCAGCCCTGATTCAACCGCCCAACGCGCCGGGAACTCCCAATCGCTCCAACTGGCGCTGGAATACGGGGCTTTATCGAATGACTCGACATGGTTCTTGATTTGTGCCGGCGTTGCCGACCGGAAAGACGGGCTGACTAACCATACCAAAAAGAAAATCGCCGCTGCGGCCAGCACCCTGAGTGACCAATACTTAATGCCGTCGATGGGCCGCGCTGCCCGCCACGAACTGACGCTCAAGATCGCCAGGAGAATCAGGACTCCGCCGCCGAAGATGGCAATCAACAGACTCTGATTGAAGAAATGAATCGAATTGTCAGCACCGCTGGCGATACCGGCCACCTGCATGAGAAACACCAGGCCGGTCAGGCACGACTGGCCGATCACCACGCGGTTGCCCAGCCCGATCCGGGCGAAGCTGCTGAGCATCAAGAGCAACAGCCCGAACGAAATCACGTACGCAACGAACAGCACCCAGGTCAATCCGAGTATCGGCAGGATGACGGTGGCGCCCAGGATCGCAATCCCGATCGGTCGATAGCGGCGCCACCAGGCGTCTACGGCTTGTCGCGTTGCCGCCAGGTCGGCATCCGCGAGATTTCCCTGTTGAATGCTGCGAATCTTCAGAATGCTGAACACCGCCGCCCCCAACAGCACGAACAGGCTGATCGCCGGCAGCGCGAGGTAGGCCAGAAGCTTGTACCCGCCTGCCGCCGGTGCCAACCCGGCCGCGGCTCCCGACAACTTCCCCCCCGTCAAAAGCGGCAGCGGAAGAACGG
Organism: Planctomycetaceae bacterium; assembly: GCA_009691905.1. Lineage (GTDB taxonomy): Bacteria > Planctomycetota > Planctomycetia > Planctomycetales > Planctomycetaceae > SIAF01. Next base: position 6,107 of record SIAF01000397.1, read on the forward strand.
ACGCGGCGCATCTCAAGAACGGAGGCAGGCGCGCCACAGGATCGTTTTGACGCTGGACCGATGCGGCTTCTAATCGTTGGCGTACGGCGGCTTCAAAGGCGGCCGTGTCGACCCGATACGGCCGCAAGGCCGCGTGAAGGCTTTCGTCGGATGTCAGGTTTACAGACATAGTAGTTCTACTGTCGATTGTACTTGACGAGTTGCAACCTGTTTTATAGAGACCCCTTGCGGGAAATGGATTTCCTTTAAGGAGATGCACGATGGAACGGCGATTCGAGCTCCGAAAGCAGCGGCTGTTGGCCGATGCGGAGGTTGGT
>SIAF01000398.1 GCA_009691905.1 Planctomycetaceae bacterium
TGCTCGGTGCGCCGCAAGCGATCGACAAACGGATCGAGAAACATTTGCAGCCGTCCCAACACTCCCTGAAACAATTCGCAACCAACCTCCGCATCGGCCAACAGCCGCTGCTTTCGGAGCTCGAATCGCCGTTCCATCGTGCATCTCCTGAAAGGAAATCCATTTCCCGCAAGGGGTCTCTATAAAACAGGTTGCAACTCGTCAAGTACAATCGACAGTAGAACTACTCTCTTGAAACGGTGATTGCAAACAGGCCGCCGCTTGTATGCCGATCTCGTAATCGGGCTAAAGCGATGGCGTTCGCCTTCGAGAAACTGCTCGTTCACCAGAAGGGGGTCGACTTCGCGCGATCAGATCTGCGCGAAGACCGAAAACTCTCCCCGCGGCTACCGGTTCCTCGTTGACCGTTGAACCGAGCCTCCCTCTCGATTGCCGCCAACATCGCCGAGGGAAACGGCCGTTTCACGAGGCAAAGAGTAGCATCTTCGGGCTGCGGGCTATCGCTGTCGACAATCACTTGACGGTGGTCGAATCGTCCATTGGCTCCCACCTTGCTGGAAAGGCTGGCGTAGTGACCGGGGGGACGTAATCTGAGTCTCCCGTCACACTCGTCGCCTGCGATCGGTCAATCCTCAAGTCTCGTTTTCAGGAGTCATGAACTCCCAGAGTTCATTCTCGTGCAACCAAATGGGGCCGGCATTCCTGGCGATGAATTCCTCGACGCTCAGGCCATCAATCAACGCAGGTCGCGGAACGCGCTTCTGCCTGCCGTTGATGAAGATCGTCATAAACTTCTTCTTTCGTTCGCGCCGCGCTCGCTTTTCGGCGGTCGTTCGCTTGCGTTTCGGTTTTGCCATAGATCGCTTCCACACCTCGCAGCCACTATTCGTCGCGATACTGCGGCGGAGATTTGCCCACCCGCTTGATGACACGCGGATATCCGTGCAAGATCGTGTAGGCGTGAATAAACGCCAGATAACGACCCTGCGTTGGAGTGAAGTCGGCCATGACATCCTTTCCATCGTGAATGAGAAGTGGAATATACAAATTCCACGCTCACTCGTCATTACGCAGCGACAACGCCAGGGGAAAATCGAGCACACGCTCCCTATACGGGCCCAGCTATCGAAGTCGCGGCACCAGCGGTCCATTTGCGCTGGCGTGACGCACGCCGGGTCGTCGACGAACGACGCCAGCATGCGGGCCTCGTACCAGCCGGTGTCCCAGAGTGCGGCGGCGAGTTCGTGGTTTTTCCCGAGGCGTTTGGCCATCTTTTGCATCGTGCCGACCGACACGCCAAACGCTTTGTCCGAGGGGATGCCGTACCGCGCCATGCCGTCGCGGACACGTTTTGTGGCGCTGCGCTTCAGCGAGGCGATTACGGATTCAACGTCGTCACTGAGCGAAGATTTCGTTCCCTTCCGGGGCGGCCTGACGGGAGTGCTCTTCATTTTGGGTGGCATGCGTGTTCTCTGTGGGCGGCTAAGCCGAACGCAACTCGATATTCGTCGCTGGCCGTGAGTCTCGTTACTTTGATTTTCCGCCTCGCCTCGCGTTCTCCGCGATCCGCGCCTTGACCAGCTTTCGCACCAGGGCCACCGGCAGGGGCTTATCCGCTGGACAACGGATGGTGCCCGTGCTGCTGTCGTAGCCCTTGAGCTCGTCCGGGTGGGCCGCCACGGTCGAATTGCTCATCAGGTAGAAGGCGCAGTGCTTGTCGGTCGCGCCCAGGGCCACCAGCGGTTTTCCGTCCAGGCGGAAAGCGGCGAGACCGTAGCTGATGCACTCTTCAGCCTTCGGCACTGCCGCCTTGATGGTCTTTCGAAGTTTCTCAAGCGCGGCTCGCTTGTCGGCACTCACGGCGGCGAGGTACTCGTCGATGGTTTTGGGTTTGACTGCCATGGCTTGTACTCCTTGGAAAATCAACGACTAGTTCTCCGTCGACGTTGCGTCAAGTCCCAACGACTCGTGAAATAAGCCGCCGCGAGCGAAGCCCGCCGTCGGCTCGATCTCGCAGTTATGCGGGGCGCTGTCACCGAATACCCGCTCGCGTAATAGACCCCGACTGTCTCACGTCAATTGCCTGGCGACTTCCCAGTGGTGTCCGAATGGATCGACGATCCGCCCGATCCGCCATCCGTGGGCGTCACCGACTGGTGAAACTTGAGTTGCGCCTGCCGCGACAGCCTGCTTACAAACCGAGGCAGGGTCTTCCACGATCAGCAGCATTCGAACTGAGCAGCCACCCAAAGATTCGGGACTGAAATTGTGGTGTTCCGGGGACTCTTCGGCCACCCAGAACTCAGCGCCGGACACGGACAGTTGAGCGACCCCGCCGTCATCGACGCGATACAACTCGCTGGCGCCGAATGCCGCCTTGTAGAAGTCGACCGCTTGTGCCCAGTTCTTGACGGACAGCGTCGCCGTCACAGACGTTCTGAAGCCGCTGGAGGGCAGGACATCGCTCACGGCCGACGCGATCAGACTCCCGAAGCGGAGACGGTTCCCATCCGGATCGGTGACGAGCATCTCTCGCAGTCCCCACGGCATGTCCGCAGGGGGCTGCGTGGGAACAACACCACGAGCCACGAACTGGGCATAGCAGGCATCCGCGTCAGGAACGCGAAAGTAGGCAGTCCCGCCGACTTGGCAGTCGCCGGCGTGCTCGTTGAGAAAGATCGACTGACCCGCGCGCGTCAACTGCATGAAGACCGGAAACCCCGGTTCGAAGCGGTGTTGCCAGTCAATCGTGAAGCCGAGGCCGTCGACGTAAAACGTGATGCTGCGTCGCGCGTCAGCGATTTGAAACTGGGGAGTGACGGTTTGGATCATTTCGCATTTCCTCATGGGCGCCTGACGTCCCGTTCACATGCTACCTCGTCTCTCAGCGGCGGTCGGTCCCTGAGGACTCTGGCATCGGCGGCGACTCGGCTCTCGTGCCACGAAAATACGCCGCCGCCTGTGGACGAAAAAGGAAGTAGAGAACGGCGCCGAAAATCTGGGTGTGTATCAACAATTCGAAGGGGGAGTGCAGGAGACTGAGAATCAAGTGATACCCCATCCAAACGACAATAAGCCAGCGTGCCCAATTGAAACCATAGAGCATAAACGCGCCGCCAAGAACCGCAACGATGCGGGTCACCAACATGAGGCCATATTCAACGGGACGCTCGGCAATCCGCTGAGAGGCGTCGGCATCGACGAGTGGCCGCAAGCCGGCAACAAGAGTGATGCAGCCGACGGTTATGAAGATCCAACCAATGACCAGGATGGCGCGTGGACGGTTGCTCATACGAGATTACCATGCTGAACCGTCCGGGCCGGCCAGAACCACCATGTATCCGTCGGGATCTCGCAACCCGCATTCCCAATGGTTCGGACCGCCGTCGCCCGAGGGAGGATTGCGATGCGTTGGCAAGACGATCTTGACTCCCATCGCTTTGCCGCGCCCACCCGCAAGTCGATCTCGCAGAGTTGACGTCACCATCGTCTTGAACGCCTCCCAGACGAGTTCGCGCGGTGCGTCGACAACGCGATGGGTGATGATGGTCGGCGTACCGGGTTCGGCGATAATTTCGAGGCTATTTGGCATCGCGGGTCTTCTCCTTGGTTTTCAGTTCTTCAAGATATTGGTCAAGACGGTTGAAACTCTCTTCCCAGAAATGGCGATACGTGCCGATCCACTCGGCGATCTCTTTGAGCCGGCGCGGCTCGAATCGACATGGCCGTCGCTGTGCGTCGCGGCCGCGCGAAATCAGCCCCGCCCGTTCGAGCACCTTGAGGTGCTTCGAAATCGCGGGCTGACTCATGGCGAACGGCCTGGCGAGCTCCATCACCGAGACCTCGCCCAAGGCGAGCCGCGCGAGGATCGCCCGCCGCGTGGGATCGGCAAGGGCGGCAAATGTGGCATTGAGGCGATTGGCCGGCTTCATTTGAAATACCAATAGGTTATATAACTTAATAGTTATATACAGGGTGCCGACGGTGCTGTCAAGGGACGGCGTCTTAAAAACACGGCTCTCCCGAATAGGGAGCAGTCGGTGCGATTTGTCGCTGCCGCATAGAACGAATTCCGATGTGATGTGGCACGAGGTTCTCGCCGCCAAACCATTGCACCTCGTTTCGCACGATGACGCATCAGGATTGACCAGCCCATGCTCGACCGCGAAAATGCGGCGACGTTTTACCGCACTTTGGCGGTCGACTACCTGTTAGCCCACATCCGCACGATGCCACAACCCGATCGCCTTACGAAATTGACCTGGCGGCTCGTCGTTCTCGCCGTGGTCAGCTATTGCATCCTGTCGTTCTTTTTCTGGAGCCTGGTGGATGTGCTTACGCCATTTATCGCGCCGCTGCTCTGGCTGCCGGTTCTGGCGGTGGCGCTTGCAGCCGTGGTCGTCGCCATCGTCTTGCCCATTCGCCGATGGAGGACTCAACGCATTCGGTCGTTGCTACCGTTGGGATTCTTCGTCGCTTGCTTCATTGCCACCCGCTTCATTAGTTTCACCGAATTGTGGTTGGCCGCCAATTTCAGACTGCGGCACACCGATCGAGAGAACGTCGTCAAACGTATCGCGAGCGGCGAGTTGCGTCCCAACGTCTCACACAATGCATCACTCATCGCTTTGCCTCGAAAGTTCGCACCCGTCTCACTGGGGGGTGGGGAGGTAGACGTGCAGCGCGACGGAGACAAGCTCAAGATTCTGTTTTTCACTTACCGCGGCGTGCTCGACCCCTTTGCAGGCTTTGTTTACACGTCGGATGGTTCCGCACCGAAGGACGGGGACTTTAATGGAGAGTTCTTCGTCAACAGAAAGGTTGAGGACCGATGGTATTACGTTTCCGCCGGACCTTGACTCGGCGGCCTGACAAATGCGCTCCAGCGAACCATCCATCAATTGCTCCGTCAGGAAGTATCGGCTAACAACCAGTAAAGTAGTGGGTCGCACGAATCGAATTGGCCGCCCCCGAACCGGGTGTTGCCCACGCCCCTCCGACATTTGCGAGGCATTCGTCCGATGCCCCAAGGGCTGGACGCCATCCTGGATTTGCGGTCCAATTGCGTGACCGGGAGAAACGCAGCTTCGCCGCCGGCGGACAGCCATGTGCGCGTCGACCCGCGGTTGTTGGCGAGCAACCCAATTTCGATATCAAACCTGGAGCCATGAATTGGGAAAGTCCCGGACGCTGGTATGGTGCGTGCTGTTGACGGGACTGGGGCCATGCCTGCTCTTGGCGGCGGAACTCGATGACCGTGATCCTGCGTATTACCACACGGGGGAACTCGCGGGCTCTCTCCGCTCAGCCGATCCGTTGCCGCTCTACGACGCCGATCGGCAGCACCTCTGGAATCGACTGTTCGCAGCGGTTGCGATCCGCCGCAGCCACCTCCCTTCCAAACGCGGCGGAACACCCGTCGCGCGAATCGAAGGTGGGGACAAAATCGAATTTCTCGCATGGCCGGGGACCACCTACTGGGACGAGCCCGAAACCGTGACCTTGCTGGAAAACCTTCTGGATCAGTTCCTGAACCAGAAGGGGGAACAGCTTTCGACCGACCCGCTGCGGCGGGTGATGCTGCAGCGCGACCTGTGGGCGGCGTTCGACTTCCTGATCGGCCAGAACATTGCGCGCCGCGGCGATCTGGAGACGCGCCGTCGCCGTACGCAACTTTGTCGTCGACTGGCACGTGTGATTCGAGCCTTGGCGCTGCCGGTCGAGACGCTGGCCAGGCTGCCCGATAATTATGCACTGGCCATCCAATCAGGTCGATTTGCCGCGACGCATGAGTTCGACCCTCGCCGTGATTACCTGCCTGGGCGATTGATCTCGGATGCCGACGAATGGCAGGAACTCGATTTCCATCAGCCGAAACTCCACGAGGACATCGAACGTCGATTCGTATTCCTGCACACACGGGCCTTCCGCGGGCGGTCGTACTTCCGCGTGTTCTACCGGTTCCCGCAAGGGCGTCGGCAACTTGAAGACTACCTGCGGCAGGTCGACGCGGTGGGTGTCGACTGGCGGACCGCCGGGCAGAACGGATTCATCGTCCTCAAACCCGACGTCCCGCAGATTCCCGCGGGGACGGAAGTCGCGTTGCTGCAGTACCTGATCGCGCTCGATTCGAATCTTCAGCCGACCCCGACTTCACTGGTCGAGTCGGTCCGCGTGACGGTTTTTAAGAGCGTCGACGGAGAGAAAGATGCCGCCACGAATACCAACCAGGGAATCAATGTTGCGAAATATAGAGACTGTAGCAACGATACCGGGTTTCTTCACCCTGCGCGAGCGTGGTGCAGGGTTTTGACAGTTTCGGATCGCGATGCGGCATGCTCCTCACGAACCATGTCGAGGGCGATTCGACCGTGAAGTTGATCCTTGTTCCGAACACGGT
>SIAF01000399.1 GCA_009691905.1 Planctomycetaceae bacterium
CACAAGGTTAAATCCGTGCAATTCCAAAACTATTTGATAAGTTATGGCACTACACTATTGTGTCAGAACACTCACGACACCTAAAATTCCTGCGGTTTTCGACAAATCTGCACGTCAGCGCCACGCGCAACTGTCGAAGATGGGTTTGACTCCCCAGCACTGCGGCAGATCGGTTACACTGTGGAGAGCAGCCCAACCCGAATACAGGCCTCGACTTTCTGCCTGTGTCACCCGCCGGCCCCGATCCCCTCCGCACCGCTGATCGGAAACTCCGCATGAACTGTGTCACGTTTCCCCGTTTAACATGGGCGTTGCTGACTGCCGGGCTGATCGTGTTGACGCGCGGCAACGAGTGCTCGCGGGCGGTTGGCGACGACTTGCCGCCGGCCGCGACGACCCAGGTTGATTTCGCCGACGAAATTCAGCCGCTGTTCGAGAAACATTGCCTGCGCTGTCATGGTGAAGCCAAGCAACTGTCGGGATTTCGGCTCGATCACGAGGGAGATGCCCTGCGGGGGGGGGACGCGGGTCCGGCGTTTGAAGTGGGCAAAAGTGCCGACAGCCTGCTGATCAAATACGTTGCCGGCCTCGACCCGGACGTCGTCATGCCCCCCGAGGGCGATAAACTCTCCTCCGACGAGATCGGCCTGCTCCGCGCCTGGATCGACCAGGGGGCCAAATGGGCTGACGCGAAACCGGCGGCACACGACGGCCGCGGCCGCGGCCACTGGTCGTTTCTGCCGATCCGCCGACCGGCCGAACCGACGGTGACGAACCGCGACTGGCCGCAGTCGCCGCTCGACAAATTCGTGCTGGCCCGCCTCGAAAGTGAGCGCATCGCCCCGTCACCCGAGGCTGACCGTCGGACGTTGATCCGGCGTTTGTGTCTGGACCTGATCGGTCTGCCTCCCACGCCTGACGAAGTCGAGCAGTTCGTGAACGACGAGGGTCACGACGCTTACCGCATCCTCGTCGATCGGCTGCTGGCGTCGCCGCATTTCGGCGAACGCTGGGGGCGGCACTGGCTCGATCTGGCACGCTACGCCGACAGCGACGGGTACGAGAAAGACAGCCCTCGGCCCCATGCCTGGCGCTATCGGCACTGGCTGATCGAGGCTGTCAATCGCGACCTGCCGTTCGATCAATTCACGATTGAGCAGTTGGCAGGCGACCTGTTGCCCGAGGCGACGCTCGACCAGCAGATCGCCACCGGCTTTCATCGCAACACGCTCACGAACACCGAAGGGGGGGTCGACAAAGAAGAGTTCCGAGTGGCGGCGGTCGTCGACCGCGTGAACACCACCGCGAGTGTCTGGCTGGGGCTGACCCTGGGATGCGCCCAGTGCCACTCGCACAAGTACGATCCCCTGACGTTGCGCGAATACTACGGGATGTTCTCCTTTTTCAATCAGGGTCAGGAAGTCGATCTGTCGGCCCCGCTTCCGGATGAGTCGAGGGCGTACACCCTGGCCAAAACCGCCTACGACGCCGCACATGCGCCGTTCACGACGGCGATTGCCGAATTCGAATCGTCGAAACTGGCGGATCGCCAGGCGGAGTGGGAGCGGATGCTCGATCGCTCGAAATTCGTCTCTTGGAAAATTCTTGAACCGAAGGTGATCGTTGTTGAACCCGCGGTGATCCCTCGGGTGATGATCGTCAATCAGCCGGACCAGTCCATTCTGGTCGGCGGAGGCAACCCGGCGTGGGCGACATACACCGTGCAATTCAGGACCGACCTGGCGTGCATTACCGCGTTTCGGTTGGAGGTTTTGCCCGACCCGAGCATTCCCGCGATGGGACCCGGCCGCGCCGGACACGGTAATTTCGTCCTGTCCGAATTCCGCGTGGGCGCGGGTGCCGGCGACTCTCCAGTAACCTCTGTCGCGCTCCAATCGGCCAAGGCCGACTTCTCGCAGCAGCAATATGAAATTGCCGGAGCGATCGACGGCGACCCGAAAACCGGCTGGGCTGTCGCTCCGGAATTCGGCAAGCCGCACGTAGCGCTGTTCGAGACCGTCGAGGCAATCGGCGGACCGGACACGGTATTGAGAATCACCCTCGACCAGCAGTTCGGATCGCAGCATACGATCGGGCGGTTCCGGCTGTCGGCGACCGCGGCCAAAGTTCCCGTGCCGCTGGATGGGTTGCCCGACGCAATCGAGTTGGTTCTGTCCACTCCTGCCGAGCAACGAACGCCCGATCAGAAGCGGCAACTCGCGGCCTATTTCAATTCGATTGACGGCGAATTGATCAAGTTGCGCCAGGCCGAGGCGAAACATGCCAAAACGGCCCCCACACCTCCAGCGACCAAGGCCCAGGCGCTCGTCGAGGTGAGCCAGCCGCGGCAGACGCACATTCATCTTCGCGGCGATTTTTTGCGAAAGGGAGACGAGGTGCCTCCACACACTCCGGAGGTGCTGCCCCCCTTGCCCTCGAGCGGTTCCCATGCGCTGAATCGGTTGGACCTCGCACGCTGGCTGGTCGCGCGCGAAAATCCGCTCACGCCGCGCGTCACGGTCAATCGCGTCTGGAAGCACCTGTTCGGTCAGGCGCTGGTCGGCACGATGGACGATTTCGGAGTCCGCGGCGAAAAACCGTCGAATCCGGAATTGCTCGACTGGCTGGCGAGCGAGTTCGTTGCGCCGTCCCTCTCGTCCGGCACTGCTGAATCCGCCGGCGAAGGCCGAACGGACGTCGGCGCGACCCCCCCTGGCCCCCCCTTGCTAAGGGGGGGAGACGCAGCGCCCCCAAAGGGGGGCGACGAAACTCCCCAGCCGGGGCGAGACGCTACGCCCTGGAGCCTGAAACGGCTGATTCGCATGATCGTGATGTCGGCGACCTATCGACAACAGTCGCATTCACGCGCCGAGTTGATCGAGCGCGACCCGAAAAACCTGCTGCTCGCCCGACAAAACCGGTTTCGACTCGAAGCCGAGGTGCTGCGGGATGTGTCTTTGGCAACCAGCGGATTATTGACCTCGACCGTCGGCGGCCCCAGCGTCCGTCCACGGCAGCCGGCTGGAATTTCGGAGCTGACCTACGCCGGCAGCGCTAAATGGGTCGAGAGCAGTGGTCCCGACCGGCACCGGCGGGGGCTGTATACCTGGTTCCAACGCACCAGCCCGTACCCGATGTTGATGACCTTCGACGCCCCTGAATCGAATGTGACCTGTACCCGCCGCGAGCGTTCGAATACGCCGCTGCAAGCGCTGACACTGCTCAACGACCCGGTCTTTTACGAATGCGCCCAGGCGCTCGGGCGGCGGATGCTGGCCGCCCATCCCGACGACGTGGCGGCACGCCTGCAATTCGGTATCGAGCTGTGCCTGGCCCGTCCGCCGACGATCGCCGAACGGGAACGCCTGAAACAATTGCACGACGACCTGCGGTCGGCGGCCGCCGCCGATTTGCCGGCCGCGGCCAAACTGGTCGGCGACCCGAAACCTGCAAACGGGCAACTGGCCGAACTGGCAGCAACCGTCGCGGTGGCGAGAATCATTTTGAATCTGGATGAGTTCGTGACCAGGGAATGACATTGAATCATGTCGGTTGACCAGTCATTGGTGAATTCGTCCCGCCGCGCGTTTCTTGGTAACGCCGCGAACGGTGTCGGATTGCTTGCCCTGGCATCGATGTTGGGCGAGCAGGGGCTGCTGGCGGCGCCGGATGATATCGAGTCGGCTAAGCCGCAAGCGGCACGTCTTGCGCATTTCGCACCCAAAGCCAAGGCGTGCATCTTCATTTATCTCGAAGGGGCGCCCAGCCAGATCGACCTGTTCGACCAGAAGCCGAAACTCAATGAGCTCAACGGGAAGCCGCTGCCCGAGTCGATGACGCAAAAGGTCCGCTTCGCCTTTCTCCAAAAAGAGACGGCGACGCTGATGGGCAGCCCGCGAACGTTCGCACAGCATGGCCAGTGCGGGATGGAGCTGTCCGATTTTCTGCCGCACCTGGCAACTTGCGTCGACGACATCTGTCTGGTCCGCTCGATGCACACCGAGGCGTTCAATCATCACCCCGGCCAGTTGTTGCTGAACACCGGCTCGCAGATGTTCGGCCGCCCCAGCATCGGGTCGTGGTTGACGTACGGGCTCGGCTCCGAATCGCAAGACCTGCCCGGTTACGTTGTGCTGACCGCCGGCCGGGGGACCAGCGGCGGCACGTCGAACTGGTCGAGCGGTTTTCTACCCACGACGTATCAGGGAGTGCTGTTTCGCAATCAGGGCGAACCCATACTCAATCTCGACAACCCGCCCGGCGTGACCGATGGGATTCAACGCCAGACGATTCAAGGTCTGTCGGATCTCAACCGTCTGCGTCATGCCGCGCTGGGCGACCCCGATATCGCGGCCCGCATCGCGTCTTACGAGCTGGCATTTCGGATGCAATCGTCGGCCCCCGAGTTGATCGACCTGTCGGGCGAATCGAAGGCCGTGCATGCCGCCTACGGACTGGGGCGTGAAGAGCCGGACGCCGCCGGGGGCCGCGGGGGAGGCAAGGGGTCGTTCGAGGCGTTCTCGCGCAACTGCCTGTTGGCGCGGCGACTGGTCGAGCGCGGCGTGCGTTTCGTCAACATCGTGCATGCCTCGTGGGACCATCACAGCAACCTCACTCCCGAGCTGGCGCACAACTGCCAGATGGCTGATCAGCCGATTGCCGCGCTCTTGAAAGACCTCAAAGTCCGGGGGCTGTTGGATTCGACGCTGGTCGTCTGGGCCTCAGAATTCGGCCGCACGCCCTTGGGCGAGAACCGACCCGGCTTCGCCAGCGTGACCGGCCGCGATCACCACCCGTTCGCCTTCAGCATCTGGTGCGCCGGCGGCGGCATCGCGGGGGGCCGCACGATCGGCACCACCGACGACCTCGGCTGGAACGTCGAGCAGGATCCGGTTCACATCCACGACCTGCAGGCGACGCTGCTGCACCTGTTCGGCATCAACCACCTGAACCTGACGTACCGCTTTCAGGGACGCGACTTTCGGCTGACGGACGTCGAGGGGAATGTGGTTGAGAAGATGCTGGGATAGCAATTCAACCAGGCGAGCCGCCGGGTTGACCCCGGCGGGCTGTCACACCGGAGAGACAAACCTCTCCGCCTGATACTGACGTTTTATCGCTCGAATACGTCGTACCAATCGAGATAACTGGCATCTGGAGAGCCACTCTTCCAATCCACGAACGGGATATTGGGAACTGCAAGCCCCACTGCATCATCGTCCGCTTCATCCTTCGACAACTTAAGTGACATTGTCGCGGAATCGATAGCAGGCGCAAGTGAATCCGCATTCTCATCGAACCACAGCATCCACTCCTTGAAAGCGGCCTTCATTGAACTGCCAGACTTACCAATCCACAGATCATCCCTTCCCGTCAAGTGCGCAATCAATATGAAATTCCGAACCCACCACCAATATTCATCAGCCGGTCGATTTTGGAATCCGTCGTCACACTGCCCCGCGAATAACCCAACAACAGACAACTGCATATCCAAGTCATCGGCAGGCACGAGGCGTCTACTAAAAAGCACGACGTGGTAATACTTATCAATCAGGTCGGGCTCGAGTAAGAGCCGTCTTGTCAAATCTTCAGCAATCGCACACTGCGCCTCGCGAGCCCAAATGCATTCCGCCTGACGGCTCGGCTTATGCTCCTCGCACTGGTATGGCGCTCCTCCGAATCGCCTCGGCAGCGTTGCATCAGGAAACGAAACGATCCATCGATAATCCGCCTCAGGCCCGTGTTTCCCAAATTCAACTACGAAAGCCCGCAACTTCTCGCGACTCCGATTGCCTGTAGCCAATATGCGAAAGCGTTTCAAACAGGGCGTCACTACTTCGCCCCAGAATTCTTGAGAGTCTGACGCGTTCACGACTGGCAATCTTTGCATCTGCCAGAACTGGTACCGGACAAACAGCGCCGGCCAGTTGTGCAGAATCAACAGGAAAAGACCCACAATCGCCGCGCAACCAACCGAGCCGATTAGCTGGCGGCCCCTACGACCATTTGTCATGACTCGTTTCACGACATTTACCCAAAGCGCTGTTCGAAATTCGAGCTTCGTCAGTGTTTCGTTACTCGTTATCGAGATCCTGCACTCTCAACAGCCAGCATCCAGCGATCGTCGCGAATCCCCAGACTGTGCCAAATTTCCGCGGCTAAATCGCCGGGAGTGATCGGCCGGTCCCTCACATACGCCCCCTGTTTGTCGGTCGCCCCCACGACCAGGGCCGGCGCATCAAAAGTGTACGGTTTCCAGCACCTTGAGAAGATAGGATGGATCGAGGGCACAGTTGAGGCGTTTGTTCTTGGCACCGCGTTTGTTTGAAGTCTCCTGCCGGAGGAGGCTGACGGCCAGTCGTCGGATGGCACCGAGGTTGGCTGCTCCGTTTCGATCC
>SIAF01000400.1 GCA_009691905.1 Planctomycetaceae bacterium
CTGCGACGACCGGGAACTCGTCTCTCGCAATATCACGCGACGCCTCCAACGCAACGAACTCGCACGCTTCTATCACTGGAAACAACGCAAACGCCTGGCCCCACTACGCGTTAAGCAACGCAAATGAACGACCGACAGTAGAAGTAGACACTTATCTCAACGACACCGGCCTCTGCCCTGTACCGTGCGAGGTTCAGTTGCGGACGGTGTTCCAGGACATATGGGCGACGATCGCCCACGACACCTCGTATGGGTCATCGACCAAAAGTCGCCGTTTAGAGGAATGGCTGCGGGATATGGGAAAAAAATTGCAGCAATGTGAGCAAATCGCCGAGTGCATTGCGAAAGATGTCCAGTAATCAGTCTTGGTTGTGTGCCCTACAGGAGTTTGACGATGCTCGAAAAAGCGCGACAATTTGCGGTCACCGCGCATGGCGATCAGAAATATGGGCAAGAGCCATACAGTGTTCACCTCGAAGCGGTCGTGGAATTGCTTGAGCCCTATGGAGAAGACGCCATGGTAATTGGCTATTTACACGACGTGTTGGAAGACACAGACGTCGACAGGCAGACGATCGAATGTGAGTTTGGCGAATTCGTCGCGACGTGTGTCAGCATTCTGAAGGAGGATCCGGGTCCGAATCGCCGGGAACGCAAGCGCAAGTCTTACGCAAGGCTGGCAACTGTTAAGGGACGGGAAGAATTGGCATTGATCGTATCAGCCGCCGATCGACTAGCGAACATCCAAGCTTGCATCGCGAAGGGGGACGCAAAACGGCTGAAGATGTATAAGGCAGAACGAATCGACTTCAATACCTCGGTACATAGAAAGGGACTGTGCGACGATTTGTGGTCTGCGATCGACGACGCATTTGCAGCCTGTTGAAAATCTCAGAAAATCTTTCGGTGGGCAGTGCCACCCATGATTGTACGAACAGACTGGTCGATTTGCGGGGACGGGGGCGTTTCGGGATCGTCAGCGGCATGCGGCCGGTACCGCGGCTTGTTGCGTCTCGGAGAAGGAAGCAGGGCAAACAAACAAGACAAGAAAAGGGGGACAAGAAAAGGGGGAAAGGGGTCAGAAGACCTTTTTCGAAAGAGGGTCTCCTGACACCTGATTTTTTTTCGCATGGTGCGCAAATCTGGAAAACTCGCCTGAAATTGCACTTCACGCGCAGCGCCGCCGCATCGGATAATAGAGGGGCAATACCGATCCATGTCCCCCATTCACGATGGCTCTCTTTCGAAATCGCGGGGTTTCAGCAGTCTGGTTGTGCAACACGTTTCGTCATTTTGCCGATTTTCGAGTGTTTCTTCACGAAAAACGGGTCATTTTCAGGTCACTTTGTGGGGCTTTGGAGATAATGGGCAATTCGACTTCTTGTTCGATGGCTCGCCGAACATCGCTGCCTGTTTCAACGCAAGTCATCACGGCAAAAGAGTCTATGATCCAAAGTCTTGGCAAAATGTCATGTTAAAATACAAAGGATGAAGAGTTCAAAAATTCACAAGACCGTGAATTTATGAAATTTTGAACCGCTTTTCGCGGTTATGCGACCCCCCCTGCCCCCCCTTCGTAAGGGGGGAGAAAGTATCCGTGCCCATGGCCAGCCGGCCTGAACTACAAACGCCATTAGTCCTGAATCGCCGCCGGTTTCTCGCGCAATCGGCGGGCGGGCTGGGGACCATCGCCCTCGCGCAACTGCTGGGAAAGGACGCGGCCGCCGAACCGGGGGCCGCGGCCGCGAACCTGGCGGCACGGCTGCCGCATTTCGCGCCGAAAGCGAAAAACGTCATCTTTCTCTTCCAGGCCGGGGCGCCCAGCCAGTTGGATTTGTTCGACCCGAAGCCGCAGATGCAGCGGCTGCACGGCGAGCCGGTACCCCCTTCGTTTCTCGAAGGCCTGAATGACTCTCTGGTCAAAGGCAGCGCCCGCGTCTGGGCCTCGCCGCGGACGTTTTCGCAACACGGTCAATGCGGGATGGATTTCTCGGACTATCTGCCCCGGCTGGCAACCTGTGCCGACGATTTGTGCATGCTCCGCGGGGTGCATACCGAGACCAGCAATCACGACCCGGCGCAACTGTTCATGAATTGCGGAGTCCCGCGGTTCGGCGCGCCGAGCCTGGGAGCCTGGGTCACCTACGGCCTGGGAAGCCAGTCGCAGAACCTGCCGGGCTTCGTCGTGCTGCTTTCGAACAACGGTCCCGGCGACCTGGCCGGTACGGCACTGTGGGACAACGCGTTTCTTCCCCCCGCGCATCGCGGCGTTACGTTTCGCAACCACGGTGATGCGATTCTGCACCTTGCCAGTCCCCCGGGATTCGACCGCAGCATGCAGCGGCAGCGGCTGGACGCGATCAACGACCTCAATCGCCGGCGCGAGGCGTCGCATCCCGACCCGCAAATCGCCTCGCGAATCGAAGCCTACGAACTCGCGTTCCGCATGCAGATCGCGGCCCCCGAACTCGTCGACTTCTCGCAGGAAACGGCGGCTACCCTCGACGCCTACGGCATCGCGCGCGAGCCGACCCATAATTACGGCGCCAACTGCCTGCTCGCGCGGCGGATGGTCGAGCGCGGCGTCCGGTTCGTCCAGCTTTACCATTTCACCTGGGACGACCACGCCGACCTCAATGCCAAGCTCAAAAACAACTGCGACCGCACCGACGGCCCCGCCGCGGCGCTGATCGCCGATCTCAAACAGCGCGGCCTGCTCGACGAAACCCTGGTCGTCTGGGGAGGCGAGTTCGGCCGCACGCCGATGAACGAAGTCCGACGCGGCATCACCCCCGGCAAGGAAGGTCGCGATCACCATCCGTACACCTTCACGATGCTGATGGCCGGCGGCGGCATCAAACCGGGCACGATCATCGGCCGCACCGACGAATTGGGCTATCACCCCGTCGAAGATGCCGTTCACGTCCATGACGTGCAGGCCACGCTGCTGCACTGTCTGGGACTCGATCATACGAAACTCACCTATCGCTACCAGGGGCGAGATCACCGGCTGACCGACGTGGGAGGCCATGTGATCGCGAAGGCGTTTGGATCCTGATTGCGGTGATGGATGCAGTTCATCCCCGTTCCGGTGATGTTCTTGGCGACCCTTGTGCCGTAAGGCCGCGGGTTTCGCGCGACGACCAGGAACCCGCAGCCTTACAGCATGCGGCTCGCTACTGTCTCATCTTGGGGCGCGTCAGGTAGATTCTGATATCATGCGTCCGGATTGAAGAAGGTTGCGAGCGACACGCCGGGGCCCGGTCCGAACGCTTGACGTCCTATCAAAGAGAACCGGCATGAAAATCCTCGTGACCGCGGGGAACACCCAGACGCCGCTCGACCGTGTGCGGTGCATCACCAATATCTTCACAGGGCAAACCGGGACGGGTATTGCCATTCACGCGTGGAACCGCGGGCACGACGTGTGCCTGCTCACATCGCACCCCGAACTGACAGTCACCGGCGAACCGCCGAATCACGCGGGCACTCTCGAGGTCTGCCCGTTTCGCACGTTTGACGATCTGCACGCACTGCTGGAGAGAGAAGTCACCTCCGGCAAGTACGATGCCATTATCCACTGTGCAGCCGTCAGCGATTTCCAATTGGAAGGGGCGTTTTCCCCCGCGGCAGGGGCCGGTTTCGACGACAAATCAGGCCGCTGGATCGGTCCCCCCGACGAACGGCACCTCGTCGACGCGGCTGCCGGAAAGATCAAAAGCCGCCACGACGAACTGTGGCTGCGACTGACCCCGACCCCCAAGCTGGTCGACCGGATCCGATGCCCGTGGGAATTTCGGGGCCTTCTCGTTAAATTCAAACTTGAAGTTGACGTCAGCGACAGTGAACTGGCAGAAATCGCCCGCACCTCGCGGAAAAAATCCGATGCCGACCTGATCGTCGCCAACACCCTGGCGGGCATTCACGACTGGGCGATGTTGATCGATCGATCGGGCCGGTCAACGCAAATCCCCCGCGGCGAATTGGCCGACAGTTTGCTGCACGAAATTGAATCATTGCATCAGAACTCATTCGTTTGATTCGTACGATTCGTGGTTCCCTTTTTTTTTCGCATAAGTAGGGCTGGCTTTCGAGCCTGACACGAATCGTCCGACATCGCTGAAATCGCCTTGATTCCGTCAGCCTGGAAAGGCTGACCTACGTGAATTGCCCCGTTTTACACCCACCCGAGACCACCCGATGCATTTCCCGATTTCGCGGTCCCTCGAACGATTCACCGTTGCGGCCGCGTTGGCCCTGCTGTTCAGTCTGGCATTCGCGTCACGCGGCTTCGCTCAAACCGCAGTCGAACTGAAGGTCGCCGCTCCCGAGCTGGAAGAGCGCCCCGAAGAGGAATGGATCAATTCCAAGCCGCTGAAGCTCGCCGACCTGCGCGGCCAGGTGGTCGTGCTGCACTTCTGGACATTCGGCTGCATCAACTGCATCCACAATCAGCCGCACTACAAAAGCTGGCACAAGAAGTATTCGAAGAAGGGGCTGACCGTGATCGGCGTTCACACTCCCGAGACCGAGGGGGAGCGCGACATCGAAGCGGTTCGCAAGAGTGCTGAAGAGAAAGGACTCGAATACCCGATCGTCATGGACAAAGACGCCGCGACCTGGAAGACGTGGGGTACCCAATGGTGGCCCTGCACTTATCTTATCGACAAGCAGGGCGTCGTCCGGTACCGGTGGGACGGCGAACTGAACTGGAAAAATACCAAGGGCGAGGCCATGTTGCGGAAGCGCATCGAAGCCCTGCTGGCGGAGCCCGGCCCGAAACCGGACAAGAGTAAAAAGACGGCGAAGAAGACTGAGAACTCCCCGGTTCCGACTGAATCGGCCGAAAAGAAAGCCGACTAGAGTCCATACGACGGGTCGGTACTATCTACCGACCGCCGATTGTCAGGCTTGCCGGTGCTGCGGCCCGGTCGCATACTACTTCATCAATGGTCATCGACCTGCGGGCCTCTCTTCGAGCGAACCGAACGAGCTTATGGGGCGACGCAAACGCGACTTTCGAAAACCTGCCGCGACTCAGGCCGCGCCGAGAGGCGTGCTGCCGGATTGGCGCTGGCCGGTCTGCGTGGTGCTGGGGTTCGGCCTCGCCTTCGGCGCCACGCGGCTGTGGATGGGTGGCTCGTCGGCAGACACGACGACGCCAACGTCGTCGGCGAGTGACGGTGCTTCCGCTGACGGCCCCCCCGCCCCGGGATTCTCTGTGACACGGTCCGCGACCAGGGAACTCCCCGAAGCCGCTCCGACCGGAATGGTCTGGATTCCCGGCGGCGAGTTCTCGATGGGCTGCGAAGACCCGCGCGACAAGCCGCAGGGAGGGCCTGACGCGATGCTCGACGCTCGTCCGATTCACCGCGTGCAGGTTGATCCCTACTGGATGGATGCGACGGAGGTCACCAACGCTCAATTCGCGGCGTTCGTCAAAGCGACGGGCTACCAGACGTTCGCCGAGCAAACCCCCAAAGCTGAGGATTTTCCGGGGGCTCCTCCGGAAAATCTCGTCGCCGGCTCGGTCGTGTTCACTCCCCCAACTGAGGCGGTTCCGCTCGACAACCATTACCGCTGGTGGAATTACGTCGAAGGGTCCAACTGGCGACATCCCACCGGACCGCACAGTACAATCGAAGGTCGCGACACCGATCCGGTCGTGCAGGTCGCTTATGTAGATGCCCAGGCCTATGCCAAGTGGTCGGGCAAACGGTTGCCGACCGAGGCCGAATGGGAATTCGCCGCGCGCGGCGGACTGTCGGGGCAGACGTACGCGTGGGGCGACGAATTCCGGCCGCAGGACGTGTGGATGGCCAACATCTGGCAGGGAGAATTTCCCACCCTGGATATCGCCGCCGATGGCTTCGCGGGGATTGCCCCGGTGGCACAATTTCCTTCCAACGGCTATGGCCTGTTCGATATGGCCGGCAACGTCTGGGAATGGTGCGCAGACTGGTACCGACCTGATTCCTACGAGCATGACGCGGCGACGGGGGGGGTGTCTCGAAATCCTCGCGGCCCCGACAGCAGCTACGACCCTTCGGAACCGGGGCAAGCGAAACGCGTGCATCGCGGCGGTTCGTTTCTATGCACCGACCAGTATTGCACACGCTATATGATTGGGACGAGGGGGAAAGGCGAAAGCTCGACGGGCAGCAATCACCTCGGATTTCGGTGCATTCGGGTGGTCAAACCGACCGATTGAAGTACGATTCTCACTCATGGTGCGGGTGCCCAGACTGCCTGAATTGCCCTGCGTTTTCCGACTGATTCGCAATTGGGGCCGATCGCTGTTGCGAAACCGGCATTCCAAGCCTCAGACCTCCTGATCTGGCGGAATTTGCTTTGGCACCGAGTTTGGATTGGCGGGCGGTGCTAAGGAGGTGAAATG
>SIAF01000401.1 GCA_009691905.1 Planctomycetaceae bacterium
CGCCCGACTTCAAAGAGTTCCAGTTGTCGCGTACACTCTGTCTGGTCCATGACCATCGCCTCCCGTGCGAGAAAGTGATTTTGTAACAACCACTTGCTACGCCCGCGGAGGCGATTTCGTTGACACCCGGTGCGCAATTCAGGCTAGGTTTTCCCGTGGAAACAGCAGGGGGCGAGGTGGTTTCTGGCCTGATCGCCTGGTAGCCTGTGACCATCAAGAGCGACCTGCTGGAAGGCTTGTTAAGCTGAATCCGGCCATCGAAACCTTCTTTCCGTGAACAACTCTCATGCACCACTCCGTTCGAATCACTTTCGTGCTCTCCATCACGCTCACGGCCCTGGGACTGAGTTCGCCACTGCGCGCGCAAAGTCGCCAGGCGCCTCCCGGGATGTTCAAGGACCTCGACGACGAAATCCTCGGCGATGCCCTGATCATTCACGGCAAGCAGCTGTTCATCGATGACTTCGTCATCAGTGAGCTGCAAGGCGTCCAGAAGACGTTGAATCAGCCGGTCAAACATCCGCAGAATCCGGTGCTGATTCAAGATCAGCCGTGGGAAGAAGCCGGACCGGGATTCGGCACCGTCATTTTTGACAAAGACGACGGACTGTTCAAACTCTGGTATGAGGTTCAGAGCCAGACAGAAGGCCCCGGCAAAACGGGTATCCCCCGACTGTGTTATGCCACGTCGCAGGATGGAATCACCTGGCAGAAGCCGCTCATCGACGCTGAACGCGGCACGAATTTCGTGTCACCGCCGAAAACCAGACACTTCATGATCGTCGGCCTGTTCAAGGACGACCACGAGCGCGATCCGGAGCGGCGATACAAAATGCACTACGTCTGTTCGCCCGACGGCTCGGAGGAAGGGAGCATCGATTTACCGCAATATATGAGATCTCTGCGGACGAGTGTTGGCTGGTCGCCGGATGGAATTCATTGGACCGCCGCATCCGAAACACCGCAAATCCCGTTCAGCGACAGCCCCAGTTGTCCCTTCTGGGACATGAAGATCAATCGCTACGTGTCTTATCTGCGCTACGGACCGCCGAATACGCGGAAAGTCACTCGCATCGAGAGTGAGGATTTTATGCATTGGTCGCCCAAGGTCACGGTGATCCGCCCAAGTCATCTCGATGGGCCGTTGGCGACGCAATTCTATCAAACGTCGATGTTCCCTTATGAAGGGCATGACATGGGCTTGATCACCACGTATCACAGCGAGTCGCTCTCACCGATCCCCCAGGATAAACCGTGGACTGATCGGAAGAATATCCAGTTGGTCTATAGCCGCAACGGGACCACATGGCTGCGCGTGGGCCGACAGGGGGCCATCTCAGCGACGGAGCTCAATCATCCCGACCGCGACTGGAAACAGACGGCACTCGACGCCACGTTCATCCCGTATGGCGAAATGAACAAGGCCTGGGACTGGGGGACCGTATCCACGGTCTATACGCCGGCTCCGATCATTGTGGGCGATGAGATTTGGATGTACTACACGGGGATTGACGCGAAAAACTGGTGGACGCATGTCGGTGATCCGCCCGTGCGTGATCCCAACGTCAAGGAACCGAACAAGGGAGTCGGCTTGGCGACGCTGCGACTCGATGGCTTTGTCTCGGTCGACGCCGGCGACGAACCGGGCACCCTGACGATGAAGACGCTGGTGTTTCTCGGCGACACGCTGGTCGTGAACGCGAACGCCGCCGGCGGCTCGCTCACCGTCGAAGCATTTGACGCCGAGGGCATCGTCATCGAGGGCTTCGGCGCGGCCGACTGTACACCAATCACCACCGACAGCGTCCGGCATGTGGTGAAGTGGAAGGACAATCCAGACTGCCACCTGTTGCAAGGCCGGCCAATCAAGCTGCGATTTCATTTGAAGAACGCGAAGCTGTACGCGATTGAGCCGAAGATCCTCCATAACCATTATCTGCAGTCGTACGATTGAAGAACCAGCTCGATAGAAATTCGTCCGTCAATGCACAAAGATGGTCGTGAGAGAACGACCGTTCGGGAACCGTGCCTGATGTGACGGAAAGGACCGCCAGATGGACGACGAGTCTACGATTGCCGCTTACAGGCGGAACGGCTTCGCTGTGATCCCGGGTCTGTTCTCGGCTGAGGAGTTGGAGGAAATTGCGCGGCAGTTGGAAGCGCACCTTCGGCTCGACCTCGCCTCAGCACCGCGAAGTGACGTGATTTTTGAGGCCGATTCCGAACGGTCTCTGCGGTGCCTGTTTCGGATTCACGAGCGGTCCGCGTATTTCGACCGACTCATGCGCGACGCGCGCCTGATGCAGCTTGTTCAGCGGCTGTTCAATGGTGCTGATGTCATTGCAGACGGCACGATGCTGATCGATAAGGCGCCGTGGACCACGTACGAGTTTCCCTGGCATCAAGACAACGCCTATCAGTTTTGGAATCCGCCTGACGCCGTCGCCGTGACGCTCGCGCTGGATGACTCAACCGCCGAGAGCGGGGCCATTGTCTGCCTGGCAGGGTCTCACAGAGAGAGCATTCTGCCTCACCAGCCATCCGGCGTCTTCGGTGCAAGCCGGGGACTTGTCTCCGATCCAAGCACTGATGAATACTCTCCTGTCACGCTCTCGCTCAAGCCGGGCGACGTTTCGTTACATCATGTTAATACAATTCATCGCACGGGCCCCAATCGCACTTCCAAACATCGCCGCAATCTCGGTTTTGCCTATCACTCCTCGCGCTCCGTCTGTGACCATACCGCCGCAGATCAGTACAAGCGTGATCTCGAAAAGTTTCTTCAGACTCAACAAGTCCCGGCGTGATTCCTGACAACTGGAGACCATTTCATGCTCCGCCAATACCTTGCCTTGTTCGTCGTTCTGCTCGCCGCGGTGGCAACTGCCCAGGAGACTGTGCCGGTACCGGTCGGTGAGCGGCAACTGTTCTTGGATGAACATGGCGTCGTGAAGATCGACGGGCTTCAGCGAACGATGCATCAGCCGCAGAAACGCGGGGCCGTGGTGCAGCCTGATGTGCCGTCGGACGGCAACTTGCTCGAACTGCGTGCGGCTCCGGTCTGGGATGAAACGGAGCGCGTCTACAAGATGTTTTACTTGGCGATGCCGATGGACGACCACCCGTTGATCGGCATGGCGCTGGCGGTGTCGAAGGACGGGTTGGTCTGGGAGAAGCCGGACTGGGGCCAACAGATCGAGATACGCGGCTCGGCGAAGAACAATCGCATCGCCGTCGAACACAAACCGGGCGTGCGTGATACGTTCTTTCTGAATGTGGTTTACGATCCCGACGACCCCGACGCCGGTCGCCGGTACAAGGCGCTCTACGGCGACGAATATCGCCTTCCCATCGTCAGCCCGGACGGAATTCGCTGGACCAAGCTCTCGGTACCGCGACTCGCTTCCGCAGACGAGTCGAGCCTGGTCTACGACCGCAAGCACCGGCGCTTTCTGGCCTGGCTGAAGACCGGAAACAAATATGGCCGCGCACACAGCCTGACGATCAGCCAGGACTTTCGGATCTGGTCGGAATCGCAACTCTCGTTCGGAGCCGACGACAAAGATCAACCCTTGGCGCTGAAATTCATTCGCGAGCGCGTCTCCGACCGCGGTCTGTCACGGCCGGTCTTCGTGGATGATGATCCGGCCTTGGCCAAGCCGGTTCGTCCCGGTCCGAAGACGTGGCAGGCCGAATGTTATTATATCGGCGTCTTTCCCTATGAAGGACTTTACATCGGCTTCCCATCGATGTTTTATCCGACCGGCGTCGATGCCAACGGCACCAACTGCGACGGCTTCGATCTGATTCAACTCGCCTCCACGCGCGACCTGCTGACCTGGACGCGGCACGGTGACCGGGAACCGTTCATTCCCCCCGGCCGGATTGACGACGGGCGGGTCGGCGTCTGGGACCGCGTTCAGATGTTTGCCACGGAACCCCTCGTGCGGAACGACGAATTGTGGATCTACTACTGCGGGTTGAAATGGCGCAACAACCCCTACGAATTCAACTCCGACCGCAGCTCGCGCGACCTGAAATCGCTGTCGGCAGAGGAACGTGCCGATCGGGCGGAAGGCATGGGGGCCATCTGTCTCGCGGTGCTGCGCCGTGATGGATTCGTGTCACTTGATGCTGGCGAAAAGTCTGGCACGATCACCACCAAACCGTTCAAGTGGTCGGGCAGCAAGCTCCTTGCGAACGTCGAGACTAAGAAACAGGGCGAACTTCGAGCCGAGGTTCTCGACACCGAGGGCGCCGTGATCGCAACGTCGCAGCCTGTGAAAGGCAATCAGCCACGGGGCGAGTTTCGTTGGAGCCAAGCGCTGCCCAAGTCTCTGCACGGGCAGCAGGTCAGCCTGCGGTTTACACTGCGAGAGGCCAGCTTCTATTCCTGGTGGCTGGAATAGTCTGGCGGAGGCAAGTGGCGGAATTAGCCCCGAATTGAATTCAGGAAAAACGATTCATGCCGTACCTCGAATTTCTCTTCTCGCTGCAAGGAAAAGTCGCCCTGGTCACCGGCGTGGCGTCTTGATGTTTACCACTGGCCGAGGGTATCTCAAGTTCACTCCGCCGTTGTGTATTGACCTGGAGGTGGCCCTGGAAGCCGCCGATGTGATTCGTGAATGCCTCATCGAAAGGATGTCTGCGCTATGAACCGTGATCGCATGTTGAATCGTCTGCGTGGCTGCTATGTCACCGTGACGACGCAGTTCCATGATGCCGATCTGGAACTGAATTTGCCTGACATCAATCACTTTTTCCGCCGGCTGGTGATCGGGTGCGTGTTGACCGGTGGATTCGTCGCCCGGGCACAAGCTCAGCAACCCACACCGGGCTTTCAGGACCGGACGGCTGAATTCGGGCTGCAACTGGCGAATTCAAAGGCTTGCTGGGTCGATGTCGATCACGACGGTTGGTCTGATCTGTGCGCGGGCGGTGTCGTTTGGCGAAACAACGACGGCAAAGGTTTCGCCAAGCTAGCCGAAGGGATCGGCGAAGTGGTTGCGGCTGACTTCGACAACGATGGTTTCGCGGACTTGTTTTCGTGGTCGCCGCTGCGCGCGCTTCGCAACAAGGCTGGCCTGGGCTTTGAACCGGTCGATTTGCCCATGCTTCCGAAGTGCGTCTCCTGCGGCGCCTGCTGGGGCGACTTCAACGGCGACGGCTTTGTCGACGTCTATGTCGGAGGTTACGAAGACTGGGACGCAGGGATCACGTACCCGGACCTGCTGCTGATTAACGAGAAAGGCAAATCCTTCCAGTTGGCGTGGAGCGAGGTCCGATACCGCGCGCGCGGCGTGACCGCCTGTGATCTCGATCAAGACGGCGATCTGGATGTGTACGTCTCGAACTACCGATTGCAGCCGAATGTGCTGTGGCTCAATGACGGCAAAGGGCAGTTCAAAGATGTGACCGCCGCTCGCAACGCCGTGGGGACCTCACCTGGTTTCGACGGCGGCCATTCCATCGGCGCGGCGTGGGGCGACTTCGACAACGACGGGAAGTTCGATCTGTTCGTCGGCAACTTCGCGCATGTGGATGATCGTGGCGATCAGCCGAAGTCGCGATTTCTCCGCAATCTGGGGCCGGAGAAAGAATACGTCTTTGAAGACCGCGGCCCGTGCGGAGTCTTCTATCAGGAGTCGTATGCCAGCCCCAGCGCAGGGGATTTCGACAATGACGGTCGCCTGGATTTGTTCTTTACGACGGTCTACGAAACGGCATCGTTTGGACGGAAGAACAATCCTGTCCTGTTTCGTAATGATGGCGGTTTCGTGTTCGCGGACGCGACGCCGGCAGCGAAGCTGTCATCGCTCCCGCCAACTTACCAGGCGGCCTGGGCAGACTTCGATCATGACGGCGACCTCGACCTCGTCACCGCCGGCAAGCTGTTTGAAAACCAAGCTGCCAAAGGAAATTGGCTGGAACTGCGACTCGAAGGAGATGGAAGCACCGTCAATCGATCTGCCATTGGAGCGCAAGTCCGAATTCCATTGCCAACCCAAACGCTCACGCGGCAAGTTGAGGCCGGCACCGGAGAAGGAAACCAAAACGACCTGGTTCTGCATTTCGGACTCAGTGACCATCAACAGCCCGTCCGGTTCGAGATCCTCTGGCCGAACGGCAAGCTGCAGACTGTCGAAAACGTCGAGATCAATCGCTCAATGACTGTCAGCTACAAAAACCTGCCGTGAGGAGAAAAAGGGGACAGGTCCATTATTGACGAGGCGAAGGGCGGCGGGCAGCATGCCCAGAACCAGTCGCATCGCGCCGGGCGGAATGGTGTATCACGTGCTCAATCGGGGCGTGGGACGGCAGCGGCTGTTTGACAGGCCCGCGGATTACGCGGCCTTTGAAGACATCATCGCCGAGAAATCAAATGGACCTGTCC
>SIAF01000402.1 GCA_009691905.1 Planctomycetaceae bacterium
TCAACTGCCTGATTCCACGCTTGTCAGCACATACGGCCCTTTGGGGATCACTCAACACGTTGAGGGCCACCCCTGATTGTACCGACGGTTTTTGCCCCGGTTGTCCCCAGGAAGACAACCCCCCCTGAATTAAGACAAAGACCCGCTTGCGGGCTAAGGATCGCGTTTCCTGCGATATCATATTGGTCCCAGCTCGCACGGACGACTCCGGTTGGTCGCTGTCCGTGGCACCCGTTTTAGCCTCCAAGCGGGTCGTTGTTTCTTAAAAGCATCAGAAGGGAATTTCGTGTCCTCGCCGAGTGTTTGCCCCCCGGCTTTGACGGCCGTCGAGCGAATTGCCGCGATTCGGGCGATCGTGGCCGCGGCCCGCGACCGGGGCGAGCGGGTGGGTCTCGTCCCCACGATGGGCGCGCTGCATGCCGGCCACCTGAGCCTGATGCAGGCTGCCCGCAATGAATGCGATTTTGTGGTCGCGACGATTTTCGTCAACCCGAAGCAGTTCGGTCCCCAGGAGGATTTTCGCAAATACCCGCGCGACCTGGCGACCGACTTGCGGCTGTGTGCCGAGGCGGGAGTCGACGCCGTTTTCCATCCGCCGACTGAAGAAGTCTACCCCCCCGGTTTTACTTCGTTCGTCGAAATGGGAGGCCTCTCTGAGGTGCTGGAAGGCCGCTTTCGGCCCGGCCATTTCCGGGGGGTCGCCACGGTCGTGCTTAAGCTGTTTCAGATGGTGCCCGCCGACTGCGCCTATTTCGGACAGAAAGACTACCAGCAGCAGGCGATCATTCGGCGGATGTGCGGCGACCTGAATGTGCCGATCGAGATTCGCGTCTGCCCGACGATCCGCGAGCCCGACGGCCTGGCGCTCAGCAGTCGCAACGTGTTTTTGAACGAGGCTGAACGCAAAGCCGCCCTGTCACTGTCACGGGCGCTGCACCTGGCGCGACAGAAAATCAGTGAGGGGGCGACCGACCTGCACGTCGTTCGCGACGAGATGCGGCAATTGCTCAACTCGACTCCGACCGTCCACGCCGACTATGCCACGCTCGTCGATCCCGACACGTTGGAAGAGATCGCAACCGTCTTGCCCCGACAGGTTGCCGTGGTCGCCGCGCGGGTCGGTGTGACGCGCCTGATCGACAACCTGATCATTGAGAAATGACGCCGGTCGAAAATTGAAAGCGGGGGGTGGCGCTGCTGGATGGTGTTTTGAAGCGATCGTCGAGAAACAAAACCAGAAACAGGGGGTTAACACCCCCCGCTCGCCGGGCAAACTATGCGTTCGATCCTGTTCACGATTCCGCTCGATGGCCGGCTGGACCTGGGACCCTTCGGGAAGATTCCCGTGTTTGGAATGGGCTTGCTTTTGGCCCTGTGGTGCCTCATCGGAGTGCCGGTGCTGTTACTCGATTTTCGCCGCAACGGGTGGAAACGGTTCGAATTCTTCACGACGTCAGGCGTCTGGCTGGTGGTGGCCATCGCACTGTTCATTGCCCCCGAGCTCGGTATCGCCAATCATGCGATTCCGGTGTACGGGTACGGAATGATGCTGTTCGTCGGGTTCGCAGCGTCGGCCTGGTTTGCGGCGTGGAGAATTCGGCGGGAGGGGGGCGATGGCGAAATCGCCTGGGACGCGGCAATCTGGATTTTCGTTTCGGGCATCGTCGGCAGTCGCCTGTTTTATGTGGTGCAGTATGCCGATCGTTTTTTTGGTCCCGATCCCGCCAACGGCCAGCGGCCGTCGATCGGGCAGATGCTCAAAGCGATCGTCAACCTGCCCGATGGCGGGCTTGTCCTTTACGGCGGACTGTTGATCGCGCCGCTGGCGTATTACCTGTTTTGCCGCCGCCGCCGCGTCAGCCCGCTGGCGCTGGGCGATATTGTGATTTCGTCGATGTTCCTCGGGCTTTTGTTCGGTCGGCTGGGGTGCTTCCTACACGGCTGCTGCTTCGGCGATCAGTGCGATTTACCGTGGGCCGTTTCATTCCCGGCCCATAGCGTGCCGTTCGAGGCGCTCGTCAGCCGAGGTTACCTCAGCCAGGATGCTCTCCGCAGTCTGCCTCTGCATCCCACTCAGTTGTACGATTCGCTGAACGGGCTGTTGCTGTTGCTGGTCACGTGGGCGTATTACCCGTTCCGCCGGCGAACGGGTGAAGTTCTGGCGATCGGCTGGATGGCGTATCCCGTCAACCGCTTTCTGATTGAAATCCTGCGGGGGGACGAGTCGGGCAAATTCGGCACGGCGCTGACGATCTCACAGTGGGTGAGTCTTGCCCTGTTTGCCGCAGGAGCCGCCTTTTTTGGCTGGTTGCAGACGCGACCGCCGGGACGAACCCCCTTGCAGGTCACGCCCGATGCGGGACTCGCTTCGGCCCGGCCGAGTCGTGTACCGCCTCGCGTCGACGCGCCCCAGGCCGCTAGGATCTAAACTGCCCCGTAGTGTGGACTTGAGTCCACACGGAGCGTTTTGCCTGTCGTCATTCGACCTTACCAAGCGCCTTGTCCGCCACGGGCATCCCGCCACGACACCCGATCGCCTCACGTTGGCCGATGCACCAGTGCCAACGCCAGGTTGGTCAAATTAAACGTCGCATGCAGGGCGACCACCGCCAGGTAGCTGTGTCGCCGATGGTAGACATATCCCAGAATCAGCGCCAGTGGAATCAGCGGCAACGCGTCATACTCGTGAACGCCGGCAAACAGCAACGCCACGGCCACGATCGCCGCGCCCGGCGCAAGTCGCGTTTCGAGCCAGCCCTGCAAAATCACCCGGTACAGCAATTCTTCGACAAGGGGGGCGAGAATGCCGGCCGAGAGCACGATCCATGCGACAGCTGCCGCGCCCGGGTCCTGATCGAGAAACTTAAGGAAGGAATGCTGCGGCCCCGTGGGCCGCAACCCCAGATACTGCACGGCCAGATTTATCGCAAACACCGGCACGAGCGCCGCCAGATAGCCCAGCACGCCGATTTTCAGGTCAGCCGCGGCGCGGCCACGCTGAACTCCAAAATCGGCGGCACTCATTGGAGAAAAAAGGGCCAGCAGCCCCATCACAATCAGGCTCGAGAGAATCATCGCCAGGCACGACGATTGCACGACGTCCAGCGTGGTGCCACCTTCGCGCGGGACGACCGACAGCATGGCCCGTTGCACTCCCATCGCCAACGGTAGCGCCAGCGCAACCGCCAGCGGATGCCAGGGACAGGCCATTCGGGGCTCGATATCGAGCGGCGGCAGCCCGCGCATCCTGCGCGCTGCGATTGCCATCCAGACGGCGAGGCTGGCCGCCGCCAGAGCCGGGCGGGCAAGGTTGCCGACTGCCTGCCAATCAGACATGATGCGATGCATGCCAACTTTGGAAATACGCACGCGCGAACGGGCGCAGTTTGTCGAGATCACCGCCGAAGTGCAACGGCTGGTCAGTGCCGCAGGTCTCACATCGGCGGCCGCGATCGTTTATGTGCCGCACACGACGGCTGGCGTGACGATCAACGAAAACGCCGATCCCGATGTCGTCCACGACATGCTGCTGACGCTGGGACGACTGGTCCCCAAAGACGCACCGGGGTATCGCCATGCCGAGGGGAATAGTGATTCGCACGTGAAAGCCTCGATGATGGGCGCGAGCTGCCACGTGCTGATCGAAGAGGGACGACTGGTTCTGGGGACGTGGCAGGGAATTTATCTGTGCGAGTTTGACGGCCCGCGGACGAGGCAGGTGTACGTGCGGTTCCTGCGGGATTCGTAGTGTGGACTTTAGGAACTCTAAAAAAACCGGGGGTTCGGGAGGGCGAAGCTCCTGCTGAGCCGAGGGTCAACCGTGGCTCGCGGCTCGGCGGGAGCCTCGCCCTCCCCGACGAACATCCGAATTTGCCGTTGGAGGTTGCGTGGCGGACGTGCTTCAGGAGATCGTCGATTACAAACGGCACGAGATCGAGGCGGCTCGAAAGGCCAGGCCGTTCGAGTCGCTGATCGAGCAACTGCCGTCCGCCCCGCCGGTTCGTGACTTCGCTGCCGCTTTGCGCGACGGACCCGGCGTGCGTGTGATCGCCGAGGTTAAAAAAGCGTCGCCGTCGGCAGGATTGATCCGCGCCGATTTCGAACCCGTACAAATCGCCCGAATCTACGAAGCCCACGGGGCAGCCTGCATCAGCGTCCTCACCGACGAGCATTTCTTTCAGGGGCATCTCGACTATCTGACGGCGGTGCGTCGGGCTGTCAAAATTCCGGTGCTGCGGAAGGATTTCATTCTCGATCGCTATCAGATTCTCGAAGCCCGCCTGGCGGGAGCCGACTGCGTGCTGCTGATCGCCGAGTGCCTCGACGACTGCCATTTAAGGGACCTGTACTTCTATGCCGCCGAATTGGGAATGCAGTCGCTGATCGAAATCTACGACCCCGAAAACCTCGATCGCGTTTTGAAGCTCGAACCGGCCCTGCTGGGCATCAACAATCGCGACCTGCGCACATTTGTCACCGACTTAGCGCATTCGATCACATTGCGCGAACGCGTCCCGAGCGACTGCACGCTGATCAGCGAAAGCGGCATCAACGCCCGTGCCGACGTCGAACGTTTGCTGCAAGCCGGGATTCGAGCGATTCTGGTCGGCGAGACTTTGATGCGGTCGGGCGACATCGGGGCAAAACTGCGCGAGTTGATCGGGTCGGCTGCGCCTCGCGGCTAAACGGATCGATCGACAATCAACTACCTATAATCAACTTTATGCAACCCCCGTCGAAAGGATTCACGCGTGTCTGTCACTGAAAAAGTCGAGCATGTCCTGGTCGTGCCCACGCTGCTGTTTCACGAGCTGGGGCATTTCCAGGGATTTTGTACCGACGTCGGTCCGTACTTGAAAACGCTGCTCGACCCGGCGTACATCAGTTTTCGGCCGCGCGACAAGATGGAAGCCGACCCCAGTTTCAAACAGTTGATCCCCTACTGCATCTTCCGCTGCGACGGCAAGCTGTTTCACTATGAACGGGGCAAGACGCAGGGGGAGGGCAGGCTGCACAATAAGCGTTCGATCGGCGTCGGAGGGCATATCTCGTCTGAAGATCAGAATCTTTTCACCCCTGTTTATATCGAGGCAATGCATCGCGAAATCGAAGAAGAGGTGTATCTCGAAGCAGGATACAAAGATACGCTCGTGGGTCTCTTGAACGACGACGAAACCGAAGTCGGCCGGGTCCACTTGGGAATCGTTCATATTTTTGACCTCGATGCGCCCAAAGTTCGCCCCAGGGAAAAGTCGATGTTACACTCAGGGTTTGCCTCACCCGAAGAATTGATACAGGACATAAACCGGTTCGAGACCTGGTCGCAGCTTTGCCTGCGGCACTTGTTCGGCCGCGAAGCGTCGACGGAACCGCGGTGAAAGCGGTTCCGATCAAGGATGAAACTGATTCGAGACAAAGGAGTGTCCCATGACACAAAACATCTCGCGGCGTGCGCTGCTCGTCTCCAGTTTGACTGCCGTCGGAGGGACCGTCGCCGCCGGCGCACTGGCGGCTGAGGGAGCTAAACCTGAAGGCGCGAAAACCGACAAGAACGCCCCCCGCAACCCGCTGACCATCGAGTCGCTGGGAACGATGCTTTCGGCCCTGGGCCTGAAAGCCGTCAAGGTCGAGAGCCGCTACGACTTCACCTTCATCTCCAAGCACGGCGAAGAATGGGATCTGGCGATGTCAGTGGTGCTCAGCAAAGATGAGAAGTCGGTGTGGATCATGGCCTGGCTGGGAGAACTGCCCTCGTCGTCGGCCGACGTTCCCCGAACGGCCCTGCTGAAGCTGCTGGCCGACAACGACAGAATCGGTCAGGGGATGTTTTTCGCCTACGTTCACGCCAATCGTCGGTTCGTGCTGCAGCGTGTGATCCGTAACGACAACATCACGAGCGCCTCGTTCAAAGCCGACCTGCTCGAACTGGGCGCGACGGTGGTCGACACCCATGCGCACTGGGCGGTCTCGAACTGGAAGCAACTCGGCTCGGCCGGCACAGTCGCGTCGAAAGAGGCTGAGGGGGAAGTGGAAGCCAAATCGGCCGATTCGCGTCCCACGGCCCCGCCGGCCAGCAAGTCGACGATCACGAAGACTTCGGCAAAAGACGCCGCACCAGGTGGCACGCAGAAGAGATAGGGATAGAAAAAACGCCGCAGTCACATCGAACGCAAACACCCCGCCTCTCCTGTTGGAGAGGCGGGGTGTTTTGTTTTTGTATTTCCTTTCCACTCGTCTCCCTCGACGGGGGAGGGGTCGGGGGTGGCCTGATGAAATGTCTAACTCAAGAGGTAAGAAGTTGTTGCGCATTTTGTTTGGGATTTGAATTCTTGGTAAGTGGCTTTACGCTTGGCGCGCACGGTCAGACCTAGGTTGTCGCGATTCCACTGCC
>SIAF01000403.1 GCA_009691905.1 Planctomycetaceae bacterium
TCTGTACCTGCTGGGATTGTTCCGTCTGCCGCACGACATGCCCAGCGACCACATCGGCGTGGGTCGGTTCATGACAGCGATGTCGTTCCTGGGATTGGCGGCGTACCTGGCGGTCGGGCTGTACTCGGCCGAAAAACCGAACGGCAAGGTCTGGGAAAATATCGCCGCATTTGCGCCTCCCAAGTTCAAGGGAGGGAACGAGCAGTTCGGGCCGTCGCTCGAGCACGGCGGCGTGAAGTACGCGCTCGATTTTCAGCGTGCCGTCGAATACGCGGCCAAGCACAACAAGCCACTGTTTCTCGACTTCACCGGCGTGAATTGCGTGAACTGCCGCAAGATGGAGGCCGGCCCCCTCAGCCAGCCCGCCGTGACCGAACGGCTCAAGAATTTCGTGTGCGTACAGGTTTATGCCGACAGGGTGCCGCACATCGCCGATTATGCCGAGTCAGAACGGCTGCTGGAACAGAACCTCAAGTTGCAGACGAATTGGTTCGGCGACACGGCGCTGCCGTCGTATGCAGTCATCCCCGCCGACCCGGGTCTCGCCACTCGCAAGAACCGCGAGAACCTGTTGTCGCTGCTGGTCGGCTACGACCCCGATGAGCAGCATTTCGCCGAGTTTCTCGACACGGGCCTCGATCGGTGGAAACAGTACCAGGCCGACCGGGGCACCGGCCGCGTCGTCGGGAAGCGGTAACGCCTGCCGTAGAGCAAGCGTCCTCGCTTGCTTGCGACAGTGAATGACAACCGCCGTCAACACAAGCGAGGAAGCTTGTGCTACGGAGACGCGGGTCGCAAGCGACGCGGCGAAACGGTATTCGGCGATTACCTCGAATTGATCGCCTGACGGATTTTCTCGACCGAGAGCCCTGCGCGATACTCGACGATTTTCTTCCCCAGCGCGATCGTCTTCTCGGCGGGAGCCAGGGAGACGCCGTTGATGCTGAACTTGCCGGCGGCGATGCGCTGCTTCATCCGCACGGTGGCCGGGTCGACCGCCATCATCTGCGCGGTGGTCCCAAGGTCGTCGTGCAGGCCTTCCGGAGTTTGCTTGATTCCCTGAGCCTCGAGATATTTCTCGACGCCGGGGTAGTCGTAGTACTCGGGGATGAAATGCACGCGGGTTTTACTGCCCGACCATTTCTCATTGAGGGCTGCGGCGACCGCTTTCATCCCGTCCTGGTTGCCTCCGCTGTCGCCGATCAGGACGATCTGCTCGAATCCGTGCGTCTTGAGGCTGGCGCAGATGTCGACCAGCAGGCTGCGGTAGGTTTCTTCGGTGACGCTGATGGTGCTGGGATACTTCATGTGCAGGCCGGGGGGGTCGATATCCCCTTCGGGCACGAAAGGAACGATTGGCGCGACCAGCATGTTGCCCAGTTTGCGGGCGATGGCTTCGGTCGTCGCCTTGAGAATGTAGTTGTGCTTCCCTGCGGCAAGATACGGACCGTTCTGCTCGACGCCGCCGGTTGCGACCAGCACTGACTTCTTGCCCGATCGCATCGCGTCGCGAACTTCCATCCAGGTCAGCTCTTCGATGAACACCGAATCGACTGACTCGATCGGTCGTTTTCCATTCGGATCAGGATTGACCGGGTCGGGCATCTCGGCAGCAAAGAAGGCGCTGACCGAAAACAGGCCGAGCAGAGTGAGCGCGCGCAGCATGGGAAGACCTCAGAAGGTTGAAGGAAGACGGCACCAAGCACAACTCGGCAGAATTTCACAGCGCCGCGAAGGTTTTTTCAATGCCGCGACGAAAGTTCGTCGTCCCGCCGTCAGGCGGAAGCCTACGAAAGTAGTCTTCACCGCTCCGCGTGAAGAGTCTCCGGACGTCGCGTTTTGATTGCGGGTACTCGCCAATTGAACGCCCGATCGCCCGATCGACTGCGGGGGGGTACGAGTAACTGCTCCTGGATTTTATGCGGTTACCCGGATGGTTGTTGCGAGCGTTCGCACTCTTCACGCGGAGCGATGAAGACTACTTTGACGGACTACGAACTTCAGTCCCTCGCCGTCCGCACCGGCGCGATCACGCGCGACGCCAGTTTTTGATTGTGGTAGATCGTGTTTTTAGCCACCACGGTTCGTTCGGCGGGCTCGATCGTCAGCGGCTCGCCGGTATTGGGGTTGGGTTCGTAGAACGGGGCGCCGGTGCTGGCGACGGTGACGCGAATGCGGTGGCCGCGATTGAAAATCTGGCTCAGCCAGCCGATGTCGAAGGCGACCTTCGTCGGTTGACCCGGTTCGAGAAACACTTCTTTCTCAAACCCCTCACGGTATCGCGCGCGGCGGACGTAATCGGCGATCAGAATCGACCGGCCGTCGGGATAGACGTCACTGACGCGCACGATGAAATCGGTGTCGCGCGCGGTCGACGAGACAAACAGCTCGACTTTGGCGCGTCCGGTCCACTCGATCGGTTCGGCCAGAGGCTCGGTGGTGAAGGTCAGCACCTGCGACTGCTTCTCGAACTCGCGCGCGTCGGCCGCACCGGGAAAGCCCCGAGCGGGAATCGAGTTGGGCGAGCGCGGGTCGGCCAGAATCGTCGAAGCGGCCTCGGCGCTGGTCGGCGCCGCCGTCGCCAGTCGGCCTTCGGTCTCGAGGTAATAGCTGACGGCTTTCGCCGCGAGTGGCCAGTCGCTGGCGTCGCGCCACTGGTTGCCGGGGGCATCGGCTTCGTCGATGGCCCCCATCACGTAGTAGCGCACGGCCGGTTCGCGTTCGACGCCGTTGTCGATCCCTTTCAGGTAATGATCAAACCAGGCGAGCAGATGTTTCTCGGCATCGAATTTGGCGTTTTCGGGATAGGTCAGCTCAGCCACTTTGTTGGCGTTTTTTCCCTGGTAGCCGCCGTGCAACCAGGGGCCGATCAGCAGTTGCTGCCGCCCGCGTGACTTCGGCCCGCCCCGATGCTGCCGGCCGATGAAGCTGTCGACCGATCCCTGGCACATGAAGTCGTACCAACTACCGATCGTGAAGCAAGGGACGTTCATCTTGTCGAAATGCAAGCTGCAATCTTCCTGCATCCAATACTCGTCGTAGGTGGGATGCGCGAACCATTCGGCGAGCAGATTGCGGTTGTGCTCGGGGACGCGGCACACGGCATCCATCGCTTTGAACCGCTCGGGCCGCGTCGTCCCGCCGATCCGGTAGCCCTCCTGATACAGGCTCAGGCCCGTGTCGATCATGTACTGCGCGACGAGGTGCGGCGGCTGCGTCACCGCCAGAAAGTTCTGCGCGTACCCGGCCTGCGAACTGCCGAACGTGCCGATTTTTCCCGTCGACCAGGGCTGCGTCGCCAGCCATTCGACCGTGTCGTAGCCGTCCTTGAGTTCGCCCCAGCCCAACGCCCGGTAACCGACCCAGGTGCCTTCCGACTGATAGGCGCCGCGGAAGTTCTCTCCGCAGACGACATACCCGCCCTGAGCCAAGCGGGCAAACGCCTGCCGGGTGCCGACGCCTCGCAGGTCGGCATAACGCTGCTCGTACAGGACGGGCCAGGGCCCGTCGCCTTTTGGAAAGTACAGGTACGCCGACAGCCGCGTGCCGTCGCGCATGGGAATCATCACATGCTCTTCGCGGATGCCGCCGAGATCGACGGCGTCTTCAGCGGCGACCAGCGACCCTGTGCAGGACAAAGCCAGCGCGATCATCAGCAACATCAGCCAGAATTGCCGCGGCATGAATTGAGTCTCCTGCGAGGGGTCGATTTCCGTCATGCCCTGCCCTGTCAACCAGGCACCAACGTCAACGCATGCTCGTCATCGTGGGGCAGGCCGTCGGTTTTGAGTGCAACGTAGTGATATCGCGCCGTCTGCCATTCTGAAAGCTGATCGTCGTAGTGCGGGCTGCCGGGGTGGCCCGATTCGCTGCCGGCGTCGATGGCCCACAGGCCGGCGCGCGGGTCGGCGAGGTCGGCGATCAGCCGATAACCGGCGCCTGAGGGAGCCGTGAAATCGGGGGCCTGGCCGGTGTTGCAGACGGTGATGAAGTCGCCTCGAACCGGCACTCCGCCTCGGTCGAGCAACGCCCCCAGTTCGCCGCGTCCTGAGAGAAAATGCTTCTGCTGCAACGTGTGCAGCCGCCCCCAGCTCCACTGCAGCGGGTCGTTGCCGAGCTTCTGCGTGAGAAAATCCAGGGCCGCCAGAAACGACTCGACGATCGCCCCCCTGCGCAGCTCGTCCCTGCGAAATTCGTCACGGTCAACCGCGACCTGGAACCAGCCGCATCGATTGTTCGTGAGCAACTCGCTGGCCAGGCCGTTGATGGCGCCTGCCATGAGGGTTGCCGTCTCGCCCGAGAAACGCTGCTCGGCGACGCGCTGGCACCAGTTGGCAAAGAAGACGTTGAAGAGGGAAGCCGCGACCCGGTCGGGTTCCATGCGGCAATCCCAGACGGCAAGGTATTCGATTGCGTGGCAGAGGCGGCGGATGTCACCGGTTGATAATGCCTTCTGCCCCCCCTCAGGCGATTCGCTGCGTTCGACGGCAGCACGCAAGATGTCGAGCAGCGGCGGAATGCAATCGACGGCGCGCAGCGAGACGCTGTCCTGCTGCATCCGCGCGAAATCCTGTCGGCGGAATTTCGCTTGCCCCTCGAGCAGTTGCCGGATGCGGACCGCCCGAAATCCGTTCGACCACGTCCCCGCCAGCGGATACGGGAAATCATCGGCCGCGACCCGGTTGTTCGCCGTGCCGATCCAGCCCCGCGAGGGGTCGTCGCAGTGCGGCATCCCCTCGAACGGAATCATCCCCGCCCATTGGTGTTGCGGATCCCAGCCGGGGCGGTAGCCGCGCTCGCTCACGTTACGAATCGGGATGCGGCCCGTGCATTGGTAGCCAATATGTCCGAAGATGTCGGCATACACCACACAGAAGGTGGGGACGAGCCACGGCTGGGTGGCTTGTCGCAGTTCCTCGCAGGTCTTGGCGCGATCCATGTCGAGCAGTGCCGTCAGCCAGCCGCAATAAGCCGATCCCAGCCACTTGAGCGAGACCGGGCCGGTGCCTCGCGCGGGGGTCGGCAGAATCTCATCGACGATTGGGCCGTTGCGCGAGAGCCGAATTGTCGTGCGAACCGGTTCGCGGCCTTTGACGGCAATGGTCTCGACCCGTTCGCGAGCCGGCTCCCACCGGCCGTCGTATTCGAAGCAGCCGGGGTGGGCGGCGTCGGTCCGTTCCTGATACAGGTCGCGCAACGAGCAGATGTTGTTGGTGATGCCCCACGCGACCCGTTCGTTGCGGCCGAACATGATCGCCGGCATCCCCGCGTAGGCAATGCCGGCGACATTGAACGATCCGCCGTGCAGGTGGACTTCGTGCCAGCATGAAACTGCGGCAAACGCGATGTGCGGGTCGCTGGCCACCAGTGGCTTTTCGGCCAGCGCCTTCGTCCCCGAAATGACCCAGTTGTTGCTGCCGGTTCCCTCGTGAGGGTCGTTTACGCTCGCTCCCACCGGCTGCATGCCGGCACGATGCGACGGATACGAACCGGCCGGCAGAATCGCTTCAGCGTCGGCTTCAGCCTGAAGAAACGCCTGATAGTGCGGCCCCTCGCCCAGCGCGCGTTTCGCCAGTTCGGGGATAACGATCACCGGAAACCGGCCGGTCAAATACCAGCGGAACTCACCGGCGATCGCCAGGCAATCCTGCGGTCGCCACGGTTCGGGGACGTAACCGAGCAGGTCGAACTCGATCGGCAGGTTGCAGCGGCTTTCGTCGATCAGCGCATTGACTCCACTGGTGTAGGCGACCAGCAGCCGCCGCGTTTCATCGGGGAGCGACTGCCACTCGGCCTCGGCAATTTGCGGCAGGCCGACGGTGCGGGCGGTCAGGTCGAGTTCGAGCGCTTCGGGTCCGAGCACTTCCGACAGTCGGCCGAGGGCGCGGCGGCGCAAATAATCGAGCTGGTACAACCGATCCTGGGCCGTGGCGTAACCGAACCCGAAAAATAAGTCGTCGTCGTTGTGGGCGACAATGCGAGGCAGCCCCCACTCGTCGCGTTCGATGCGAACCTGGTCCTTGACGGTCGCCCGTTTCGTTCCAGTGGAGGGGGGGACGCGTGCCTCGCATTCGCGACGCCAGCGATCTTTGAACTCGGCGGGCGAGAGGCCGGCAGCCTCACAAACAGAGGCAATCGGCTCACCGGCACCGAGTCGGGCCAGAAGCTCTGGAAAGGACAGCGGCATGGACGGGATCCTGAGGCGGGAGGGCATGCGGCCCGGCGCGACCGCAGGGTCAGACCTCCTGATCTAGGGTTGTGAGTTTCTAGCGTTGGGAGTGAGCGAAGTGGCTTGATTCGTAGGGCATTCGTGGTCTCGCGGATGGAGAAGGGGAATTCAGTCCTGCGGAAAGAAAAATGGTACCTTCAACCTCTGCTTTAAA
>SIAF01000404.1 GCA_009691905.1 Planctomycetaceae bacterium
TGGCGATCCCAGATATCCGGCATGTGGCGGACGTCATCCAGCGCATACGCGATCTGCTTCTCCGTGAGCGGCCTTCGTCGCCAATCGGACCGCGTCTCCCGGCCGTGAGCCGTTTTCCCGACCACCCGGCGGACCAGTGCCTCATAGCCGAGCGGGAAACTCCGGCCGCGCAAGCCCTCGGCGATCTGCACGTCCCACAGTTTCCCCGGCGGTTTGCCGGTGTGCGTCAGGCAGAAGCGGACTTCTTCGCGGCCGCCGTGAATCAAAATGTCGGTCTTGGCATCCGCCATCAATTCCCACCAGGCGTCGAGGTTTTTGACCTCGAACGGATCGACGGCGACGCACTGCTGCTTGGTGGCGAACTGCAACAGGCACAACTCCGG
Source organism: Planctomycetaceae bacterium (assembly GCA_009691905.1). Lineage (GTDB taxonomy): Bacteria > Planctomycetota > Planctomycetia > Planctomycetales > Planctomycetaceae > SIAF01. The sequence goes on from SIAF01000404.1 coordinate 384, forward strand.
CCGGTACGTAAATTCGGAGACGAACTCCGTATCGAACGCGACAAACCCCGCCTTGCGGATGTGCGCGCACAAGTCGTCGAATTCGGATTGCTCGACGATCAAGCCAGCAGTCATGTACCGGTCAGTCCTGGTCCGGGAAGCGAAGCGGGGCGAGACACCCAGGGCGGGGCCATCCCTGGCCCCATCATCGTGTCACGGACGGGGCGTCGCCGCAAGGGTGTTTTTGGGGCTTTTGGCAGAGCGGCGGCCTGAAGTCCGATAAATCAACGGCAGCGACCGGGATTCATGTTGTAAGTTCACATTATGGAGCAGGTGGCAGCAGGGGTCATGGTCGTCGATGGCTGTGAAGAGCCGACGCTCGCCCCAGGCACCCGGGGTGATGACAGACAGGAGCCTTATTCAAGCACCGGCTCACCACCGTCATCTGGAAGCTCAATGATGATCTCTGGGGCAAATAGCAGCGTCTCCGGACGGACGGAAATTCCGTCGGCGGTGACACCTTGCGGTAGTTCCGCGAAGCGGTCAAGAACCTGCTCCCCGAACGCCTTCACGTCGGTGGCGATTCGAAGCTTCGCTTTACGCTCGTCGAGTTCGTACACGCGATAGATGTGGTATGGTTCGACACTATCTCGCATTTCGATAATTTGAGCGACTGAAAGATGGAGGACTTGTGTGAAGTCGCCATTAGTTGATTTGACCTCGATCTTGCCGTTCACCTGCCCGGTAGGCTTCATCGTGAAATCATATGGGGCGATTGCGTTGTCCGCCGAAATCCAGGCATACCCCTCGATGCCGCCTGATGCTTGCTGGAGTGCGAAGTAACCGTCAATCAGTTCTTCACCGGCCCGTCCAACGTCATCTGCACGCTGGCGTGCTCTCTCCAATTCAGATCTGGTGAGACGGCGACCAGTGCTACGTCCGAGAATCCTGCGGGTGCCTTCAAGGCCGCTCTGTGCTGCATCCTCGATTGCGGCGTCCAGGAGCAATTCGTACACCGGATGAGATTCAGGAGTTCCGGAAGCGTGAACGATTAACCGGAGCGCCGCCAAGTCGATGGCCTGCATACTGCCGACGCCGGAATGCTCGATACCGGCGTGAAGACGGGCGTCCTCCGGCACGTTCTGAGCTACGAAGACGGCACGCGCTTCGGTCGGAAAGAAATCGCCTTCAAAATCGAAGATAACGAAATTGCCGGGAACAAGAGAATTGAAGCGATTCGGTTGGTCGAGCGGATTGGCGATGTACTCGCCGTTCAACCGCCAATTCTTGTATGAGCCGCCCTTGATGATCTTCCGTTGAAGGTTATACGCTCGCGCATTGCCGGGGCCGTAGAGGAATAGATCAAGCGGTATCCGCCCGTTCCGCCCAACGTCGGTGTCCTGAAGAGACGGGTAGAGCCGGTCGATGAAAACGTCTGCGTTGAGGTTGATCGACTTCTGGTTCCCGGCGTTCTTATTACGGAATTGCCACTCGAAAAGTGTCAGGTCCGAACCTGTCAGACGCGTTGACTGCAAAGTGTACGATCTATTGCTCTTCACGAAGGGCATGGGCAGAGCATTGAAATTTACCCCGCAGTGACCATTGCCAGTTTGCGGTCAAGCAACTCCGGATCAGGTATCCAACGATGGGGAAGCTGAATGCACTCGCCTTCATATCGTAACAACCATTCAACGACGGAGGGCTTTCCCCGGTAGCGCTCGGGAACATGAATACTGATTACATAAGACCGTTCGATACGAAGAAGGCCTTGCTCAAATGCCCGGTCGTGTGTGCCGCAAAGACAAATGCCGTTCCGCGGATTCATCCGCACCGTTTCATCCGCTGACCAGGGAACGATGTGTGAAGCAATTAGGAGTTCCGGCAATGGCAATCTGCAAACGGCACAAGCCTCGTTGTATCCAATCAAAATCAAATTGCGGAAGAAGTATTGGTTCACTCGACGTCTGACAATTTGCTCTCGCACTTGCCCAACTCTTTCATCGAGTGGTAAGTCCACTTGCGGGAGTGCGGGAGGTGACTCCAGTTCGGCCAACGTCGTAGCAGCCTCAAAGCTGACCGCTTCAGGACGGGCGAAGAATTCTGCCCATAATAGACGGTCGGCTGTTGAAACTTTTTGTAGTCCCTTTACTCCGCGTGACTGGTGAGTGTCATCGAGTGATGCGAGATTACAGCACTTCATCGCCACCGCGCTTGGTGTGCGACCGAGTTTGGTCGCTATCTGAATAATTTCTGGGTTTCGGGCGTGGAGACGCCCAAACGGCATTCGACAATACAAAGCAAAGGCAGCGAGGGTCTCCGTTCGCGTCCAATTTCGTCCGGCCATTCTGAGTCACCTAAAATCGCAGTGAGTCGGAGCCAATTCGGGAGAACCCCAGTTGAAACAACTCCTCAATCCGGGCGCGATTGCCATCGATCTCGATCAAGTTATCCTGGATGCTCCAAACCAGATAACCTGTCCAACATACAATAGGCACCCAGTCAGTTGACTGATATTGGTGGAATGTCTCCGTCTCATCGGGTGCAAGAACTTTGCAGACCTGACCATGAGACACATCATCTTCACCGCGGATGATCAGAACGTAATCGCCAGTTTTGAGCATGAAGATAGTCTCCGAGGATCAGCGTAACCAATCAGGAACGTCGCTTCCCGCCTCTGTCGCACGTCTTAGACGTGCCGAGTTCAGAAGTGAGTAGCTGGCGACATACCCCAAACCATCCAGTACCTCGCTCACCTCTTCGGCGATGTTATGTCCGCCGTAGTTCATCATGTCGGGGACGTTCTCAATCAGAAGCGCGAGGGGCTGCAACTCCTTCACATAGGCGAGGTATCTGAGATAGAGATTGCCTCGGGCGTCGTTCTTGAACGCGGTCGGATGGTCATCAATTTCGCGAAGTTTCGCTCGTCCTACGCGAGCAAACGCCTGACAAGGGGGTCCGCCGACGATCACGTCGATGCAACTCGCCGCCGTCTTTCCAAGATCGAATTCATCGACAATATCCTGCGGGTTCACGACGGTGATGTCGTGTGCTTTGCCGTGCGGACCATGCTCGTCATTGAAAAAGTTACGGGCGTGGGAGCGGGCAGCGAGTGGATCGAACTCGATGGATGCCGATAACTCAAACCCAGCGGCATGAAAGCCGAGCGAAAGACCTCCGCACCCTGCGAATAAATCGAGCGTGCGGATAGGATGCCCCGCTCGGATTCGGTCGAGCTTGGCCTCCAGTGCCTTCGTGGCTTTCTTCGGGCGTCTTACTGTGGCGGTACTCATGGTTTGGGTAAGCGATTCCTTCGCTTCAGGGCTGGCATGTCCGCGTATCGGGCCTCGATCAATCCACGGTCAACGGCCTTACCGGCGAGCGCAGCAATCCGAAAGACACATGCCTGCGGGTCTTCTTCGACTTCGTGTTCCCAAATTCTTGCGACTCTCCATCCTGCACGCCGAAGACGGCGGAAATTTCTCTGGTCCCTAATCCGATTCTTTTCGATCTTCTCACGCCAAAATTCCGTGAGGCGGTGCCGCCACGTCGGAAATCGCCAGCCATGCCAAAAGTCTCCGTCCACGAAAACGACGAGCCGTTCGTCCGTAAAAACAAAGTCCGGCTTACCTGGCAAAGTCGCATCGTGTCGGATAAACGCAACACCGGCGGCCTCCAACAATGCCGTAAGGTATCGCTCGGGCGTAGTATCCTTCCCACGATTCCGGGACATTACCCGGCTACGCTGTGCGACGGTCATTACGTCCGCCATCGTGGCCTCCTTACCGCCGGGTGCCACGGCGGCTTGTCCGCCCGTACGAGCACTCTCACGGTTGACCTTATTCATTACCACTATACCGAAAGCGAATCCCACGGCAAGTTGTGAATGGTCGGTTAGTCCGCCAGTCAACCGAACCTCACCCCCGACAAACCGCGAACGCCTCAATCTCAATCAACAAATCCTCAAACGCAAACCCTGAGACGCGGTAGGACGTCGCCACGGGGCCGGGGGTGGGGTAGAACTCCTGTTGCACGCGGTCGATGGCGGACTTCGTGGCGGCGATGTGCGGCCAGTCGCCGTCGGCGTAGTAGTAGATGAAGAGTTTCACGACGTCGGTTTCGTCGAGGCCCCCTTCGGCCAGCACGTTGTGGATGAAGCGGAAGACGTGGCGGGTTTGCGTTTCCATATCTTTGCCGACGGCTTTCGCCTTGTTGTCCGCGGAGATCTGTCCGCCGATGAAGGCCCATTGGCCGATCCGCCAGCCCTGCGTGAATTGCGAGTTGGAGATGCTCCAGTCCCAATGATTCGCGGGTTGCAGCCGCTGTTTGTCGTCGCCCAGGACGCCGATGCCTTCGACCTGGATCAATTCGTCGGCATGGGGAAACCCGGTGATCCGCAGCCCGGCCCCGGCGGAGGACGGGACCGACATATACCGCATTCGGACGTTGGTCATCTTCTCCCAGTAATCGGTAACGTTGCGTCCCTCGCCGAAGAACCGGAAATAGGTGTTCTGCTTCATCAGGCTGTGCCGGTCTCCGCCGGCGGCGCGGAGCATGGTGTCGAGATTGCGAAACGCGTGATCGGTCTGAATCTCGATGTCGCCGACGCCCAGTACTTGGCCGTGCTGATCGAGGGACCGCTGTCCGCCGGTGAAGATCATGTCGCCGACTTTCCAGCCGTGCGAAAACGGAAGTTTCTTGTGCCAGCTCCAGTGTCCGGGCGGCGACAGGAGTTCTTTATTCTCGCCGACGACGGCCCAGGCATCGAGCTGAATCAAGGCCCCTTCCCGATCCAAGCCGACGCGAATTTCGGTCGTTGTCGGACCGGGAGCGGTGAAATATCCGACCCGGACTTTGTCGACTTCGTCGAGAAACTTTTTCACCGCGGCAGCATCGCCATCGCACTGGAAATAGATGTTGTGCTTGACGACGTCTTTCATTTCAGCCCCCGCCTCAGCGAGCACCTTTTTCAATGCGTCAAAGCAATTCCGCGTCTGCGTGGCGATATCGGCGCCGACGATGCGGCCCTGTTCATCGAGCGACATCAGCCCGCCGACGAGGATCAAATTCCCCACCCGCACCGCCTGCGTGCCGGGTTTTTCTGGTTGAGTCTTCGCGGCGATGAATTGTTTCTTCACGGATCGGGGCCTTATGAAACGAGGAATGGGGACCGGTTGGGCCTCCCGGATCAGTGCCGTTGCGGGAGGTTGTCGCTGCACAGATCATCCCCGGAAATCTGCAGCCATTCAAGCCGGGGCAGGCTGGATCAGGCGATCTCTCGATTGCATCCCCTCGCGGCGTCCCGCAGAATGAGTGGGCGAATCTTGCGTCGGTCGTCTCCCTCTTTTTTCTGTGTCCGTGATGCCCACCAAACGCGTCATCGGTCCGTTTGAACTCGGCGAACGCATCGGCGTCGGCGGCATGGGCATCGTTTATCGGGCCGTCTACACCAAGACCGGCACGCCGGTCGCCATCAAGATTCTTTCGCCCGATCTGTCCAACGAGGTGTCGCTGCAGAAGCGGTTCGAGCGGGAAATCTCCATCCTCAAGAAGCTGCTGCATCCGCACATCGTCCGCTATTACGGCGGCGGCAAGATCGGCATGCAACGCTTTTATGCGATGGAACTCGTCACCGGCGGCTCGCTGGAAAGCTATCTCAAAGCGAAAAAACGCCTGCCGTGGGAAGAGGCTGTGGCCATTGGTTTACAGGTCGCCCAGGCGCTGGAACATGCCCACACCGCCGGCGTGATCCATCGCGATCTCAAGCCCGCCAATCTGATGCTGACGAAAGATCGCAAGGTCAAGCTGACCGACTTCGGCATCGCCCGCGACACCACCGCCACCGCACTCACCGCCGCCGGACGCACCGTCGGCACGTATGCCTACATGGCCCCGGAACAGATTCGCGGCAAGCCCCCGGTCGACAAAAAGACCGACTTATACGCCCTGGGCTGCGTGCTGTTCGAGATGCTGACAGGGGAAACGCCGTTCTGCTGCGAGAACCAGGGCGAGATGCTGAT
>SIAF01000405.1 GCA_009691905.1 Planctomycetaceae bacterium
ACGCCGGAAATGACGAAATCGGGTGTGCTTGGTTGAAGCCTAGGTCTGACCGTGCGCGCCAAGCGTAAAGCCACTTACCAAGAATTCAAATCCCAAACAAAATGCGCAACAACTTCTTACCTCTTGAGTTAGACATTTCATCAGGCCAGGGCCGGGCTGGAGGGGCTTCGGCACTATCTGAGTGAACAGCGACAGGCTGACTTCGTCGACAACTTCTGCCGCAAGCTGATGATTTACGCTTTGGGGCGCAGCCTGCTGCTTTCCGATCGACCCGCCCTCGACGAGTTCCGTCAGCGACTGGCGGCAGACGACTACCGGTTCGGCACGTTGGTTGAATCAATTGTGACCAGTCCGCAGTTTTTGAATAAGCGCGGCCAGGACGAAGTTGATGGAAGGTAGTGCTTCGGCGTCGCTGCCCGAAAATGAATCCACTTTTTTTGGCGAGGGCCCGCGGGCTGCAAGTGCACGACGCACTTTGTGTTTTGTGGTCGGCGATGCAGGCCATCGCGGGAATGGGCGCTAGGAGACTGGGGCGCTAGGGGATTAGGGGGATGCTTGCCCGGCCCCCCCGGCGCACTTTCCCCCTTTAACCGACTTTTTCGATTGTCTTTTCCAGATTTGCGCACCGCCTTTCGCACAGACTCGCCGATTCTGGTACAATAGTGCTTGTTGGCCGGTCTTGATCTGCGTCCTCTGTGCAGCAAACGTTCAGAATCTTGTCAGCGCGCAAAGATTGTTCGGCGCCGGTTCACAAACTCATTTCGATTGCGATTGAAGAGAATAGACCACGGATCACACCGATGACACGGATACAAAACACTGAATTGGCGCAACTCGAGAGATCAGTGTCATCCGTGAAATCCGTGGTTTCTCCTTTGGTTGCGGCCGCAGGCCGCGCTGCGCCCTCGGCGGGCAGTCTTTCGTTCTCGCCGCGAATGATGACCTTCACGTCGATTCTGCCCGCTGATTGGGCCTCCAGATTCTCCGGGGCGGAAGAATTCACGATAATACAACAACGTAGAATTGTAGAATCCAAAACAGCCGATCACCGGAAAACGGACGCGCGTGTCGAGCGAAAAAAACTCTGCGGCAGGAGAATTCAAAAAAACACTTAAACGTGGAATTTATGGAATTTTGAAATCACCAATCGCCTGCAAAACGCCGGGAAAATAGGTTATGATGATTCCTAATCCGTTTTAGAAATCCTGAAAACTCGATTCGGCTTTCTGCTTTTCCACAATCAACCGGCCGAACCTTTCCCGTATGCCCCACTCGCACCGAATCAATCGTCGCACGATGCTGCAAGGGGTCGGCGTGGCCATGGCGCTCCCCTGGCTGGAGTCGATTCCCGTCTGGGGCGACGAACCGGCTTTGGGTGGTGTCGCGCCGGCGTTTCCGCACCGCTTTGCGGCATTGTTCATGGGAAACGGCATCAGTCCCGACAACTGGTGGGCCAAAGGAGCCGGCGCCGAGATGGAGTTGGGGCGCAGCTTGCAGCCGATGGACCCCTTCAAATCGAAGCTCAACGTCATCACCGGGCTGTTCAACAAGCAGGCGACGGGGGTCGGCATCCATCCGGGGCAGACGGGCAACATCCTCTCGGGTGCTGCGCTGCAAAAAGGAGCCGTTCTCAAAGGAGGCGTGAGCATGGACCAGATGCTCGCCGTGCGCTTGGGCGAGCAGACACCGCAGCCCAGTCTGGTTCTGGGTTGCGAGCAGCCGATTACAGGGTATCACGAGACCAACTTCTCGATGGCGTACAGTTCGCACATCTCGTGGCAGGACGCCAACTCACCCGTGCCGATGGAAGTTTATCCTTCGCTGGCGTTCGATAGCCTGTTCGACAACCAGGGAAGCCAGCGGACGCTGAGCATTCTCGACCGAGTCAAAGAGCATGCCGCGTCGCTCAATCGCCAGGTCAGCCGCGCCGATCAGGCCAAGCTCGATGAGTACCTGACGAGTATTCGCGAGGTCGAGAAACAGATCATGCGGACGCGGGCCATGAAAGACCGGGCCGACGACCGCGCGGCCCATCGCAGTCGGCCGGCCGCCATGATGTCGCGCCCCGACAATGGTCTACCGGAAGACATTCGCGAACACATGCGGCTGATGGGCGACATCATCGCGCTGGCATTCCAGACCGACAAGACGCGTGTGGCCACGCTGCTGATGTGCCGCGATTTGTCGGGGTTGTTTTACCCGTTCCTCGATGTTCGACTGGCGCATCATCCCGCCTCGCACGACGACCAGTCGGCCGCCTACGAGCGCGTTTCGCGGTATTACGTCAGCCAATTGGCGTACCTCGCCGGCCGACTCGAAGCGATGCCCGAAGGAGAGGGGACCGTGCTCGACAATTCGTGCCTGATGTTCATGTCGAACATGTGGTCGGGCAGTTCTCACGACTCGACGAAAGTTCCGCTGCTTCTGGCGGGGGGCCTGGGGGGCGCGCTCGAGACCGGCCGCGTTCTCGACTACACCGATCGGGGGGACGAGAACCGCAAGCTGTGCAGCTTGTACCTGTCGCTCATGGATCGAATGGGGGTCAAACTCGACCGCTTTGCCGACGCCGACACGCGCCTGGCGGGTTTGTAGGGGGCTGGGGGCGGTTTCTCGATCACACCGTGCGGAAAACTCGTTCCAGGTATTCGCGATTGGCTCGTGCGGCGGCAGTCACTTCGGCGAGCGTCTTGCCGCCGCAGCATTCGACCATGACGGGGCCTTTGAATTTTCCCTGCTTGAGTTTCGAAAACACGGCGGCGAAATCGACCTTGCCGTCGCCGAACTGCAGCATCACGTCCCCCTTTTCGGCGGCGCAGTCCTTGGCACAGAAACCGGTTGTTTTTGCCGCCAGCCGCTCGGCCTCGATCACCGGGTCTTTTCCGGTGTAATGGATGATATTGCCGGCGTCGTACCAGATCCGGAAATTGGGGTGATTGACTTCGGCCAGGCACTTCAGCAGGTCGTCGGCGGTCGCCACGTTTCCTCCGTGCGGTTTGACGACGATCTGGATCGACCGATCCTGGGCGTACGCCGCTGCGTCGGCCATGACCTTGTAGTAATTTTCGTACTGGGCTTGGGCACCGACTCCACCGCTCAAAAGATACTTGAGCCCGACGTGCTGCGCGTTGTCGATTTGTTGACGCGACCCCTTGATCGCCTCGCGGAGAGGCACGTCGTGGACGGTGTGAAACCAGGCGACGATCGCCGTCAAGCCGCGCGATTCGATTCGCTCTTTCAAATTCTCCAGGTATTCGGCGGTTGCCTCGGGCTTGAGAAAAAGCTCGCCTTTGTGGTCGCCCACGAAACCGGTCAGGCGGAATCCCGCCGACTTCATCCCGTCGAGCGATTCGTCGTAGCTCCAGCGGCCCCAGGGACGATTGAAGCAGCCGATCGGCCACTGCGTGGTCGGGTCGGCGGCGGGCGTCTCTTCTGCATTTGCAGAATTGAGCGACCACAGGCCCGGCACTCCGTATGCCAAAAGGCCGGCCGCTCCCGCGATGCCTCCGCTGGTTTTCAACCATTCTCGCCGTGTCAAATTCATGGTCGTCGCCTTTCGTCAACAGAATTGCCAAGTGGTGAGTGCCGCGAGAGAAGCGCAAAATACCAGATCGGCGGGCGGAAGTCGCAGGCCGCGATCGCCGTGTGGACTAACGTCCACACGACTGCGCACACTCGCTGTCTATTGCGCGAGCCGCACCGGTGTCAGAAACAGCACGGTGATCAGGTCGGCTTTGAGTTCGGGGCTCGGGATGCGGCGGCCGTTGACTCCCGCCGGGCGGCCGACCCACGCGTCGAGATTTACACCCGGGCCGGGGAGCAAATACGCCAGCACCTTGCCGGTCGGAGTCGTCAGCGCATGGCCGGGCGCCCCTTTGCGGTTGAGCGCGGCACGTTGCACAATCCCGGCTCCGTCGAAGCGGGGCTGCTTGAGACCCGCCAGGCGCGCTTCCTGCCGGCGCTGCACGTCCGCCAGTTCAGAGTCGCGACGATCGGTCTCGGCCGCCACTTTTGCGAGTTCTTCCTGCTCGGCGCGGGTCTTTCCGTAATCGACGATCCGCGAGAGTCGCTTGTCGATCATCTGCCGAATGCTGGTGCTTTCGGTCTGGTCGTGCAGCCGATGATAGTCCTGCTCCAATTCGCCAAAATCCCACTCGAGTGGTTCACGATCGAGAATCGATCGGAAGCGGGCATCGAGCCGGTCGAGCTCTTCGAGTTGGGCGGCCAGCAGCTTCTGGGGACCATCGGCTCGCTGTTGATCGGACGACGATGGTTCGGACGGCAGCTTGCCGGCCGGGAGATGTCCGCTGCGGCGAGTGATCGGGCGTTCTTCGACGCCTGCGGGGGGTTGATTGTCGTGATATTCACGATTCGTGGCTGCACCGGCGGGCTGCTCGAATCGGACGTCATGAACGGGCTGTTCGAATCCCTCATCATCAATCGGCTGTGTCGGTGGGGACGTGCGTTTGCGTTGGCCGCCGGCCGGATCACTGCCGAATGGCGCGCCCCCCGGTTTGCCGTCGGAATCTCGAGGAGCGGGCGAGAGGGCCTGCCCGGCGATCCAGCGCCATTCGCCGCGTGGAGGGGCGATGCGATACCACAGTTCCTTAGGGCCGGTCCCGGTTTCGGGATCGAGGGACTTTTCACTTAGAATGCGAACCTCGTCACCCTGCGAGAGTTTGCGATGAAACAACTCGCGAATGTCGCTTTCGAAACTGCCGACGCGGACTGCAACGTTGTTCGTGTTGACGGTTCCGCGATCGGCTGAGGCTTTGTCGACGTAACGAGCTGGAATCCAACTGAAACTGCCGGCGGGCGGGGCAATCATGTGCCAGCCCCCCGGATCGTGCCGCTGAACGACGACCCGTTCGCCCTGTTTCAGCCGACTGGTGGGATAGTACTTGCTGCCCGGCCCGCTGCGGACAAGCGTTGTTTCGACCTCGACGGTGGCTTCATAGGGAAACACCGCCTGTGGTGCCGCATTCGCGGGCAAAGCCGCGGCAAACAGCGTCAGGGCCACGAGGCAAGAGCGCATCGACAAGCTCCGGAAATCAATTCCGAGCGAGGGACCTTGGGCAGGAAGCGAGAGAAGAAATCGCGAGACGGGAAATACTCAAAACGCCGTTCGGGGACAAGACCAGATTGGGCGAGCGCTGCGCGAGCGGGCGCCCGTCCCGCTGGCCTTGGTATCGGACGTTTGTTGATCATTGTGATCGAGAAGTCGCGCAGGCCCGAATGTGAATGACGCGGTCGAAGCGGCGGCTTCCAGCCGCCGGTTTGCGGCTCAAGGCCTCGGGGAGTCACGGCGGCTGGAAGCCACCGCTACGGGGCCGCTCACTATTTTGATTTGTCTTTTCCAGATTTGCGCACCGCAGTCTTATCGGGGTACCCCGCGGTGTGGTAAAATACAGTGCGGCCGATTCGAAGTGAACTTTGCGAATGCCCGCGATCAAAACGCAACGTCCCGAGACTCATCACCGCTCCGCGTGATGAGTGAGAACGCTCGCAACAACCAATCGGGTAATCGCACAGATTCCATTACCAGGATTCGGTAAAACAGCGCACTTTCATGTAGGTCAGGCTTTCGAGCCTGACGCGCACGGTCCGATGCCGCTGAAATCGACGTGATTCCTTCAGCCTGGAAAGGCCGACCTGCGTCAGGTGCGCAGTCGTACTGCGTCCCGTTGCCAAACAGTCTTTGGGCGCAACGTTGCACAATCCGCGATCACCATACGGCTTCTGCCAAAATCGCATGCCAAACGGAGAAATTGTTTCCAGATATGGCAGATTTTGTCGAAGGGGTGTCGCGCCGGGGGGAGGAGGATCTTCGGCGAAAGTAATCGAATCCGGGCCGTTTTCTCGAAGATCCTCCTGTTCAACGGAGGAGTATCTTCGAGAAACCCCGCGACTTTCGAAAGGCGACTATGCAGAAACCGGCCGAAAATGACGTTTTCGAGGGGGTCAAAATTCGCAAATGCGAGCGGGGGGTGTCCCTGGCGCGCCGGGGTTTCTGCCCCCTGTTTCTGTTTCGCCGCGTCGCTTGCGACTCGCGTTTCGACGCGCCGGGCAGCCTCAAGGCTGTACTCCAGCGGAGCGATCGCCAATCTCCATCGCGTGAGACGCGCGAGCACAGGAAGTCGATTTTTCGAAAAAACTTGGCAATCAATGGAGAGGCGTCTTTCGAACCCAATGCGATAGAACGGGTTACGACGACCCACCAGTAAACATTCGTCCAACCCGTTGTGTGCTGGATTTTGATCTTGGCGAGTGACACCGGGGTGAAGTACAAGCCGCGTCATCATGGATGATGCGGTGCTGGAATTGAATGCGGATTGCGAGGTGGGAGACCAAACAGGTCTCGT
>SIAF01000406.1 GCA_009691905.1 Planctomycetaceae bacterium
CTTCTGCGCCAGCGTGCTGCCGTCGATGTACTTCGACACGACGTAGCAGGGGAACTGATCGCTGCTGCCGACGTCATAGACCGGCACGATGTGCGGATGGTCGAGGTTGGCGACCGTGCGGGCCTCGGTCAGGTAAGCCTCGGCCTCGTTCGGCCGGGAAACAAGATGTGCGTGCGGCACTTTGACCGCCACGGACCGGTGCAGTTGCTCGTCGTGGGCCAGGTAGACCAGCCCGAAGCCCCCGTGCCCCAGGACGCGCTCGATGCGATAGCGCCCGATGCGTTCGGGGATCGGAGTCGTGGCAGTGGCTAAAACTGGTGCGCTCTCGCAGTTTGCCGCGGGGCCTGACTCAGTCGGCAAGGCGTCATCGTCCGGCTCGAATTGAGCGGTCGGCGGCAATGGCCCGTTGTCGCTCATGATTGGCTACGGCTTGAACGAGGATCGAAGTACGGTGGACCGGCACAACGGTATCTCGAAGATGGCTTATCTTAGAAGAAGTGACCACGGATGACACGGATTTCACTGATATTTCAGGCTGAGGTCGCCATGCACATCGGTGAAATCAGTGTCATCTGTGGTTAAAGATTCTTTAGATTCAGCCGACACGCACGGGGGCAATTTCTTCGCCCCCGAATTCAAGTTCCTGAAAAGGCGGGACTCAGCGGCGAAACATCGTTCGGCTGGGCGGAATCGTCCGCAAAGCCGGCAACTAGCCGATTTTCGCTGGTTTTTAGCGTCCCCGCCGGTACGATCGGCGTAACCGGTGTCATCGGGTGAAGACGCGGCATTCCGCAAAACTTACCCAGCTTCTCGAATTTCGGTCAATCATGACGTAGAATATGAAAGTTCTGAGAAATGTTGACAGGCCCCTGGGGGCGTCTTCTCGTTGGCTCGCCTATTCCGTCGGAGAACAACCATGCGTAAATCGTCGCTTTTGATCGCCGCCCTCGGGCTGATCGGCTGGTCGCTGAATGGGAGCCTGGCCCTGGCTCAGGCTCCGACCGCTGCTCCCGCTGGGCAGCCGGGCATGCCTCCGGGCGCCCCCCCCAAGTCTCCCTTCGAGACGATGACGACGGGGTTTAAGCGGGTCGAAGGGATGTGGACTCTGTATCACAAAGATCAGCAGTTGCTGGTCGAGCTCAGCTCGGCACATCTCGGCCAGAATTTCATGGTCAACACCTCGATCGCCAAGGGGATCAGCCGCGGTCAGGTGCTGGGTGGAATGACCTGGGGCTTCGGCGACGACGTGTTGTGGAGTTTTGCCAAGGTCGGCGAAAAACTGCACGTGCTTCGCCGCAACGTGCGGTTTCGAGCCACTCCCGGCAGTCCCGAGTCGAATGCGGTCAAGCTGGCCTATAGCGACAGTGTGCTGTACGCCCTGCCGATCATGACAACCGCCCCCTCGGGAGGCATGCTGGTCGACATGACCCGCATTTTCATGAGCGATGACGAACAGATCGGGCGGACGATCAACATGTCGTTCGCGTCCGATCGTTCGACGTGGGCCAAGGTCAAGGCGTTTCCCGACAACGTCGAGCTGCAGGTGGCCGCGGTTTATGCCGGCGGCGGTCAAATCGACACGGTGGCCGATTCCCGCGGCGCCCAGATCAACGTTCACTACAGCATCAGCCGGCTGCGCGGGGGCGACTATCGCCCGCGAATGGCCGACGATCGCATCGGGTACTTTCTGACCGTCATCAAGGACTTCTCGGACAAGAAAGATGACGAGCAGTTCGTGCGGTACATCAATCGCTGGAACTTGCAGAAGGCCGATGCGTCGGCGAGCCTCTCGCCTCCCAAAGAACCGATTATCTTCTACCTCGAGAAGACGATTCCCATCAATCTCCGGCCGCACGTGCGCGCCGGCATCGAAGAATGGAACAAGGCCTTCGACAAACTCGGCTATAACAATGCGGTTGAAGTGCGCCAGCAGCGAGACGACGACGATTTCGATCCCGAAGACGTGCGTTACAACACGTTCCGCTGGATCACCGCGAATGCCGGCTTTGCGATGGGACCGTCGCGCGTCAACCCGATGACCGGCCAGATTCTCGATGCCGACATCATTTTTGACGCCGACTTCATGACCACCTGGAAGCAGCAGTACGAGACCTTTACCGCTGCCGACGTGACCGCGCTGATGGGCGAGCCGGCCGGCTCGAAAGGCGAGGCGCTGGGCGCGATGTTCGGCGCTCCGCACCACCACGGAAACGGCGGGGCCTGTAATTATTGCATCGGCATGCAGCAGCAAATGGGCTTTGCCGCGGCGGCACTGACGGCCCGCGGCGACATCGCCGCTGCCAAGGGGGGCGTTCCCGAAGAACTGTTCTCTCAGGGACTCAAAGAAGTCGTGATGCACGAAGTGGGTCACACGCTGGGGCTGCGGCACAACTTCAAGGCCAGTTCGTGGAAGCCTCTGGCTGATATTGACGACCCGGTCAAAGGTCCGGCTGAAGGGACGGTTGCCAGCGTGATGGATTACACGCCGACCAACATTGCTCCCAAGGGGGCCAAGCAGGGTCTGTACTATCCGCAGTCGATCGGTCCCTATGACTACTGGGCGATCGAATATGGTTACAAGCAAATCTCCGGCGACGAGGCGGCCGAATTGAAGAAGATCGCATCGCGCAGTGCCGAACCCGGTCTTGACTATGCCACCGACGAAGACACGCGCGGCGGGATTGATTCTGACCCGTTGGTCAACCGCTTCGATCTCGGCAAAGACCCGCTCGAGTTTGCCCGCCGGCAGGCAAAGACCACGTCAGAGTTGTGGTCGGCCGTCGTCGAACGGGCTGTCCCTGAAGGAGAGGGGTATCAGCGCGCCCGACAGGCGTTCGGGATGTTGTTCGGAGAATACTGGCGGACGCTGTCGTTCGTCTCGCGGTTCCCCGGCGGCATTTACGTGCATCGCGATCATAAGGGTGACCCCAATGCGCGCCCCCCCTTCAAGGCGGTTGAAGCGGTCAAGCAGCGCGAAGCCATGAAGCTGATCGTCGATTCGGCATTCAACCTGCCTCCCTTGCCGCCGCCGGAAGTCATGAACTCGCTGGCCTCGACGCGCTGGAGCCATTGGGGACTGCGCGAACCGTCGCGGCTGGATTACCCGATTCACGACACGATCGGTCGGATGCAAGGACGTATTCTGTCGCAATTGCTGTCGGCGTCGACGATGTCGCGCCTGCACGACAGCGAGCTTAAGCAGGCCGCCGATGTCGACACGTACACTCTCGCCGAGCATTTGCGATCGCTCGTCGATGGCGTCTTCACCGAATGGCGTGACGCCGCCAAGCCGGGCGAGTACACCAACCGCAAGCCGTACGTCAGCAGCGTCCGCCGCAATTTGCAGCGCATGGGGCTGAAGGATCTGGCGGGATTGATCAACGCTCCCCCCGGAGGCCAATTCATCATCCTTCTGGGCGGCGGTGCGGGGGGAGTGCCTGAAGATGCGCGGACTCTCGTTCGCATGCACCTGTCTGATCTGGACAAGCAGATTACCAGTTTGCTGGCGGCGGCAGATGTGAAACTTGACGATTACTCCAAGGCCCACCTGCTCGACTCTCAAGAGAGAATTCATAAAGTCCTGCAGGCTCAGGTCGTGACCGATTCGATTGACTGAGTGCCGCCGATCGATTGAAATTGTTCTGGTTTGCACAGCCCGCGGGAGGCAATTCCTGCGGGCTGTGTGCATTGTCAGTCAGCCTTTCCAGGCTGACTGGCCGAGATCGGTTTTAGTCCACGCGAAAAATCGTCTCGTTCCGCCAAAGCAAAGCCAAATGGAAAACTTCGTGTGGGACTAAAGTCCACACTACGATCCGTTAATCCCTCAAACGTGCCCACGATGCGCGCCAACAGCGTATGGATCGCGCTGGTCGGTCTGACGTCGGTCGCGATCGGGCTCGTCTGGTTCACCGACCTGCCGCTGGGGGTACCCGGCGAATGGGAGTGGTCGCGAGCGCCCGCAACCACCCCCCTGGCACTGACGTTTGCCACGCTGGCAATCGCCGCCGTCGGCTATCTGGGCTTTGTCTGGCTGGGCGCCCGCCGAGTTGATCGCAGCGGGACGCGGGAACGACTGCTTTGGCTGGCCGGGCTTTGGCTGGCCGGATTTGTCTGGATCTGGATGGCTCAAGAAGCGGCGCCTGAGGGATACCAGCTTTCGAAGACGGTCTGGGTGCTGTATTTTCGCGGCCCATCGGGCTATTTTGCCGAAGCGCGCGACGACAACCGACCGCTGGCTGTTTTTCTGGAAGACTACGAACGCAGGGTCCGCGAGGGGGACGTGTTGCACATCGGCACCCACCCCCCGGGGCTGATTCTGGTTTTTCGGGCATTGCTGACGCTCGCGCGCGCCTCGCCAGAATTGTCCGATGCGGTGCTGGCCACCGAGCCTGAGTCGGTTCGCTCGTCGTTCGAGGCGCTCAGGCAAACCAATCCTGCGAACTCGCTCCCGTTGCAACGCGCCGAGGAGGCTGCGCTATGGCTGGCGGCCCTTCTGGCTCTGGCTCTGGCGGCATTAACGGTCTGCCCGCTGTACGGGTTGCTCCGTTGCCGGCACAGCGCTAAAGCGAGCTGGCTGGCCACCGCGTTTTGGCCGGCTGTGCCGGCGGTCGCGGTGTTTTTGCCGAAGTCGGACGCCTGGTTTGGGTGTCTGACGGCACTGGTCCTGTGGCTCTGGTCTACGGGAGTGAATCGGGATTCGCGGCTGCGCTGCACAATGGCGGGGCTGACATTGTGGCTGGGGATGTTGTTCAGCCTGGCGTTTCTGGCGGTCGGCTTTCTCGCCGCCGTCGGGACATTCTGGAACCGGCGCTGGCCGTATCACTCGCATTCTTCACGCACTGAGGTTGCGCCGAGGGGCGAGGGGCGAGGGGCGAAGGGCGAGGGGCAGAATCACTCGCTTCCTTCATATGCCGCGATTGTGCCGGCAGACTCCAGCCTTCGAACACTGGGATGGTGCGTTGTCCGGGCGGCATTGGGATTCGGCATTCCTAGTTTGATCCTGCGACTGTGGGGGGGGATCAACCTGATTTCGGTCTGGTGGATCAACCTGGGCAATCACGCCGGCTTCTATCGCGAATATCCGCGGACCTATTGGAAGTGGCTGCTTGTGAATCCGATCGAGTTCGCGGTCGCCGCCGGAATCCCCCTGGCGGCGCTGGCCATCGCCGCGATGATCCGGCAGTGGCGCGCGCTGGGGCCCTCAGCGTGCGGCCCGCCGGTTGCGCTGCTGGCAACGTGGGGCCTCTTGTGGCTTTCCGGGAAGACGATGGGAGAATCGGCCCGGCTGTGGTTACTTCTCGTTCCCGGCCTGATTTGGGCCGTCGGCCCCGCATTCGAAGCGGATGACAGTTTGCCGTCGACCGACTCATCAGGCGACCGGGCTGCGATTCGTCGTGGCCTGGCCGCCCTGGCTGTGCAACTTATTTCGTGCGGAGCGCTCGTGTCGCGAATCGTCGGATTTCATTACTGAGCGCTGTGAAAGCTGTTGACATTATCGCTTTAACGGCAATGGGTTATGGATTTTCAAAACGGCTTGACAGCCAGATTTACAGCCATTGGGGCGATTAGCTCGCGACGGCTCCGAAACGGCGCTGCAACTTTTCGTCGGCATCACGGTGAGACTCGGGCAGGCTATGAGCGTACACGTCCAGCGTCATTCGGGCCGACGCATGGCCGAGCTTCTCCTGGACCACAGTCACCGGCACACCGTCGGCCAGAAGTGTGCTGGCGAACCCGTGGCGCAGGCTGTGAAACTTCTGAGGCGTTACCCCCGCCATCTTCATCGCCCGCCGGCAAGCCACGTTCGTTGACTGACGGAGCAAGTGCGTGCCCCGCAATGTCACGAACACCCATTCCGATCCGGCGAATCCTTCCCGCAGCATGATCCGCTGATGGTCCCGCAGGGCCGCGACCGTAACGGGGGGAATCGACACGCAGCGACGGCTCTTGGCGCTCTTGGGCGTGCTGGTGACGAACCCCTTAGCGACATAGGTGATCGTCCGCCGGATCGTCACCTTGCCCGCGTCCAGGTCGATATCGTCCCATTGCAGCCCGGTCAGTTCACCAATCCTGAATCCACCAGTCGCTGCCATCATGTACAGGGCGTGCGCGCGGTCACCACGGGTAGAGATCAGGAACTTGATAATCTCATCGGGCGTCGGGCAGGCCAATTCTGGCTTCTCCGCCTTCGGGCGCAGCCGGTGACACGGATTGAATCCAATCAGCCGCCACGGATGAACCGCGAGATTCAAGGCCGAATGCAAAGCGCAGTGAATGAGTTGCACGTGCCTGGGGTTGACCCCCTTTTTTGCCAGCGTTGCATAGAGCGATGACACGATCTGTGGGGTCAGCTTC
>SIAF01000407.1 GCA_009691905.1 Planctomycetaceae bacterium
GCTTCGGACAACGGGTTGGACGAATGTTTACCAAAGTCTCGGCAAAATGCCATGTTAAAATACAAAGGATGAAGAGTTCATAATAATACAAAACCGTAGAATTGTAGAATTATGAACCGTTTTTCGCAGTTTTTCCCGGTGAAATGACAGTTTTGCCCAATCCGCGCGGCGCGAAAACGGTCGAATTGCGACGCTCAACGGCCTGATCCCACGCTCGCCGGCACGTACGGGCCTTTGGGGATCACCGCAATGCGCTCAACCAAACGGAAATGGGAAAAGACCAGCGGAACGTCTCAGCCCCGGCAGGGGCGGCACAAAACGATTCATGTCGCCCCTAACGGGGCTTAAAACGAATACGACCGCCTTCCAGGGGCTGACGCCCCTGGCTACTACGTGCCGCCCTCCGGGCTTTCTGAGATTTTGAAAAATCTCCGCGAAAAGCAGCAAGAAATACGCACTGTTAAACTTTGCAAAACGGGTTCGTCCTGCGTTCGACCCCCACCGTCGTCGGGTCGCCGTGCCCAGGGTAGACGCGCGTCTCGTCGGGTAGCGTGAACAGTTTCTGACGAATCCCGCGGACGAGCAGGGCCTGATTGCCCCCTGGAAAATCGCAGCGGCCGATGCTCCCCGCAAACAGGACATCCCCGCCCAGAACGATCGGCGGGGGATCTGACCGCAAAATGTACACCACATGCCCCGGACTGTGGCCGGGAATTTCGAGGACGTCGAACTCCATTCCCGCCGCTCCGACTCGATCGCCTTCGCGAAGCAACCGGTTGGCGGGGGGACTGGTAATTCGCATCCCCCCCAGGCTGCTTAAATTCTCGTCGGGGTCAGTCAGCATGTGGGCGTCGCCGGTCCCGATCGCAATGGGAAGTTCGGGCCATTGTTCCTTGAGTGCCGCGTTGCCGGCAATGTGATCGACGTGGCCGTGCGTCAGCAGGATCAATTCGGGTTTTAAATCGCGATCTTCGATGAATTGCACGATCTGTCGAGGCTGGAAACCGGGATCGACGATCACGCATTCAGGCCGGTCGGCGCGGCGAACGATCCAGGTATTCTCCATGAAGGGGGCCGAGACGATGACGTCGATCAGCACGTCGTCGGAGGAGTTGGGGCTTGGCATACGGGAAGTCATAGGCGAGAAACAGGTTGTTTCGCAATGATCTTGCGGGGTATTGCGTTATTGGATACCGTCCCGCCCCCCTCTCAGCCCCCGATTTCACAGCCCCGACGAGCGTGAAATCGGGTCGGCACTCGGGTCACTCGCCGCATCGACAGTTTCATAAGCAAGGATGCCCTCCATGGGGCGCTGGTGTCGTTTCCTGGCTGCCGGGCTCTGCCTGGCCATCAACTGCGGTGGTTGCACCACCCCGCGGATGGGAGACACATTCGGCAATCTGGGGAGCAAGGCGCGCACCGAAGCGACACGCAGCCCGTCGAAAACCCGCCGCACGCAACCGGCCAACGAACCGGCGGATGATGCCGAATCGGATGTCATGTTCACCCAGACACTGCCCCCGCGCGAATCGAAAGAGTTACCCCCGCCGCGGCGAAAACCGGCCCCACCTTCAGGCTCGACCGAAACCGACGCCGCGTCGGACAGCCCCGACTTGGCGATCGCCGACCTGGTTCAACTCGAATTGCAGGACGCCGACCCGGTCGAACGCCAGGAGTTGCTCGATTCCTTCCGCGATCTGCCCGACGCCAGCGTGAAGCGCATTTTGACGCAGCGCCGCCGCGGCCTGCAGATGGCATCGCAGTCGACCGCAAGGCGCCGTCTGGGCGCCGTTGCATCCGAGTCTGAATCGCCCAATCGGACGACCGGCGGCGAACGGATTACCCGGGACTCCGGTTCCGAAGGCAAGGGAGCCGGCGCACAGGGACTGGGAACAATCAGCGCCTGGGGCCACACGACGACCGCGAATCGACCGGCGGCGAATGCGCCCGATGCAGCGGTTCAACCGACGGTCGAGGGTGACCACCCGCCTGAAACGGCGCCGACGAATCGTGCCGATCCAGACGTCTCGCACGCGGCGGCCGTCAACGCGTCAGTCTCAAGCGAATCGGCGCCGCATCGGGGACACAGCATGGGGTACGGGTCGGCGACCCGTACTACGCCGGCGGCCGCGCCCCCGGCGGCCCCCTCACCGGCGGCAGGCATTGCGAAGATGACTCCGGGCGCTGCGACGGTCCGCAGCAATCCGCTGATCGGTTTTCTGACTCCCGGTTCATCCACCAGGTCGCCACCCGCGGCGGCAAAGCCCGAGGGGGCGCCCTCAGCAACCAACTCGGCGACATTTCCCGCCGCCGGCACGCCGCCCGAAACGGGGGTCGCCAGGACAGCCTCTGCCGAGTCGACCGAAGCTGTCGCCGCGACGAATTTTCGGGAAATTCTCAAGCAACTCATCGCCGTCGCCGAAACCGAAGCGGCTCGTTTGGCCCCCGGTGGCGACGATGTCCAGCGGGAGGCGTATATCGAGCGGCAGGTTCACCTGCGAATGCTGTATCTGATGGCGGGACAGCAGGAGCGGGCGTTGAAGGCCATTCCCGGTATCGAACCGGCCGATCAGGAATTCTGGCAGCAGACGTTCTGGGGGATGACCAACTACTTCGACTCGACCTCGATGCCGACCTCCGCCGAGCGGGCCTCGCAAACCGTCTCGCAACTGACCAAAGCCGTCTTGCGGTTGCAGGAGCGGGCCAACCTCGAACTGACCAACGTCAATTTTTGTCACAAGATCGCCAGCTTCGGGAACTACGACAAGTATCCCAGGGACGAGTTCAACCCCGGACAGGAAGTCTTGATGTATGCCGAGGTCGGCAATGTCCGCAGCGACCCCGGGGCCGACGGCCGGTTCCGCTCGAGTTTGAAATCGACGCTGGAGATACTCCGTCACGGTCCGGGCGGCGAAGCGCTCGAGCGCATCGAACTGCCCGAAACCGTCGACTTTTGCCGCGCGCACCGCCGCGACTATTTTCACAGCTATCAGTTCACGATCCCGCCGCGACTGACCGCCGGGCCGCACGTGCTGAAACTGCTGGTCGAAGATCAACTCAGCCGTCGCACGGCGACCTACTCGCTGAATTTCACCGTGAAGTAGGGCTGAAAAGTGAACGGCGTCACCGACATACTGAGATTCGCACATATTTATCTCTTCGCGCGTCGAATCCCAGCCCCCCTTTTCAACGGCCGACCTAGAACTCGCCCACGACTTCGCTGCCGGCCCGGGTCGACAGCGATCGCCAGGTTTGCAGGTTGACGTTATCGCTGATCGAGCGGCACGAGCCGTCCATCAGCAGCACGTTGACCATGCCGGTGTGGTAGCTGCGGGCCGAAACGGCGGCATAGATCGGTTGCCCGACGCAAGCCGCCCCACCTTCGCGGCAGGAGATGAAATCGCCGACATATGGACTAGCCCCCGGAACGCCGATGCCGCTGACGACGGTTTGCGCATTGGGCCCGAACGCGGCGGTGAAACCATTTTCATGGACCTTCCCGTCGACCCACTCGGTGTGTCCGTTCAGCGAAAACTTGCCGGCGGTGAAACCTGAGATCGAGGCGGGAATCAGGTCGGTACCCTCCAGGCCGTTCCCCACGTTGGGGGTATAGGTTTTGATTTCAGAGAAGCACAGCGTGTTGCTCATCCCGTCGCGGAAGTCGGCCGAACTGAAGCGACTGTTGGGGGCGAAGGCCCCGTCCCCCGGCGTTCCCCCGCTGGTCAGAACGGGTGCGTGCGTGAACAACTTCCACGAACCGCCGTTGAAGGCATAATTGGGCGGGGAGTGATTCGGGGTGCCGGTTCGGACTGCGCGATTGACTTCGCTGGGGCAGCGATTGATGGGGACGGCAATCTCGCAGACGCCGCTGGTGGCGTTGACGCCGACGCTGTAGTTGATGTTCAAATCGGCGAGGTTGTAGGCGTTGGCCTGATCGAGGTAGGGAAGAATGCGGGCGATGGGTGACCAGCGGCCCCCGTCGCCGAAACCGATGCAAAAGCTGGGGGGGAAGACCGTATGCGCATCGAGATAATTGTGCAGGGCCAGGCCGATTTGCTTGAGGTTGTTTTTGCACTGCGACCGCCGAGCCGCCTCACGGGCCTGCTGAACAGCGGGGAGCAATAGCCCGACCAGAACGGCAATAATGGCAATGACCACGAGCAGTTCGATGAGCGTAAACGCTTTTTGGTGTTTAGTTTGTGACATTCTCATAGCGGTAACTGTTCCTTGATATCAGGATTGATACGCAGTATTGTTTGATATTGAGATTCAATATCAATACTGGCGACAATCTTATCGGGAACGGCGCTGGTGTCAACAGCGAAGTGCTGGAAATTTGCTCGCCCTCAGCCGCAGGTGCTGATGCCGGCCAGTTCGCGGAGCGCTGCGGCCACGACCGGCTGCGGACACGACCACACCAGAAAGAACATCGCTTCCCGAACGGCGCGCTCGGCGAAATGCCCGTTGACGAAGCCCGCGCCCTTCGATGCGGCCAGCAGCGCCTGCGTCGACCGCAGCGCCAGCGAGTTCGCGCGGCCGCGTATCGACTCGGGCGACAATGACGGGGCGTTTGTCGCCGACGCCTCAGCGGCCGACAGCAGGTCCGACCGCAACTCGGCACACTCGGTCTCAAGGGGCGCGATGATCTCGACCAGATCGGGCCGACGGCTCCCTTCGTCGCGCAGATGTTCGATTGCCGCCAGCGATAGCCCGACCGCCAGGGCCGACGTGGCCAGCGCGCCGGTGCCGCCTCCCACTCCTTGCTTCATGAGTTGCTCGACGGGCCCGGCAAGCAGCCATCGACTTTCGATCCACGCCTGCTCGAGACGCACGGACGAAGTTTGCGAGCCCCCCAGCGCCAGCAGTTTCGCCGGCGGGCCGACTTGCACGCCGGCAACGTCGGTCGGGATCGCCGCCAGCACCTGCCGCCCGTCGGCCAGCGTCCCCCCCGTGACGATCAGATCGGCCTGCGGAGCACCCGTCACCCACGGCACTTCCCCCTGAAATCGAAAGCCCCCCACAACTTCTTCCACCTGCACTGCCGGCACTCGCCAGTGCTGCCGCGACGTCGTCAGATGCGAGATGCCCACCGTCGCGAACAACTCGCCGCGCGTCAGCCGCGGCAACAGATCGCTTTTCAAACTGTCATTGGCCGACCCGGCGATCCGCTGGCAGGCGCCGTTTCGCTGGGTGAGAATAAACGTCGTCGTCAGGCAAGCCGCTGCCAGTTCGACATAACCCTCGAGCAGCCGCTGTTGCGAAACATCGGTCCCGCCGAACGCCTCGGGAATCACCCGGCCCAGCACCCCCTCGCGGGCGAGTGCCGCAAACTGCTCGCGCGGCCAGTTCAGCCCGGCGTCCAGTTCGCCGCTGCGATCTCGCAATTCCCGAAGCAGATCGGCACCAAGAGATTCCATGAGCGGCACGACGATCGAGTAGGTCAGCCTTTCCAGGCTGACGGATTAGCAGTTCCGGTACCGCAACCAGGCCATCCGTGTCAGGCTGGAACGCCTGACCTACAGGGCGCGGCACTTTTTATGGATAATACTCGGTGCCGCGTCCGGGAACTAGAATACTGCCACATGACCTTTCCCGATCCAGCCGTTGCCCTGCCGACCGAGCGAACGGAGTCTCGGCGTTTTTCAATCCGCCTCCTCCGCACGCACTGGCTCTTGCTGGCAACGATCACGCTGATCGTCGTGGGGTTGATCCGGTGGTTCGGATTGCCGATCTACCGGCAGCACGTGGCGATTCGTGAGATCGAGCGATTGGGGGGACGAATCGAAAGCGACAAAGGTGGTCCCGGATGGCTAAGAAATTGGATCGGCGATGAGCGGATGAAAGGGTTCGACGAAGTCGATAGCGTTTTCATTCACCGCAAACAATTCAGCAACGAGGGGTTGGCTCACATGAGGGGGCTGGCGAACCTTCGTGCCATCACCTTGGACAATACGGCAATTACCGATGCCGGCCTGGTGCAACTGCAGGGACTGACCAATCTAAAATGGCTTTCGGTCCGCGATTCGCCGATTACCGACAAGGGACTGGCCAACCTGAAAGGGCTGACAAGTCTCGAATTGCTACAGTTGGACGGTACGGCAATTACAGATGCCGGGCTGGTCAAACTGCGGGGATTCACGAACTTGAAAATCCTGTATCTCCGCTACACTCGGGTCACCGATGCGGGAGTTGCCGAATTGAAATTGCCTGACTCTGCCGGATTCTATGTCCGGCCTCTGAATCCGCCGAGTGAGGCGGAGATCAAGAGGTTTTCGATCCAGTTGTGGTGATATTGTTTTTGGTTCAAGCGGTGGGCGGGGCTGTGGAATTGGCGTGGTTTTCCGGCTCGCGGTG
>SIAF01000408.1 GCA_009691905.1 Planctomycetaceae bacterium
GCGCGTCGGTCACATCGACCGACGCATCGAAGCTGCACAGGCGGGCGAAGTCAGAAATCGTTCCATTGATCGGGCGCGCCGACGGCCGCTCGGGCCGAAGCCGTTCAGTCGGTCCGGAATCCGACAAAACGTACGACTTCTCGGGATGTCTGTGGCTTTGTCAAAACCGGTCGATTGATGGGACGTCCGAAGAAACGATTGAGATTACGGGATATCGCACCCAATCGCCACACATCCCCGTCCACCGGGCGACCGCGACGAACCCGCTTCTTGTAGGGGGTGCTGACCCACGAACGACTTTGACGCACATCCGCTCGCGGGACCGACTTTCCATGTCTCCCGCCTACGTTGTGAACCACTAAATCGCGTGAGAATCCGTAAATCTCTCAGGCCGTCGATCTTCGGCACCGATCCTGGTTTTACGCCAGCCCGCATCAGGGGATCCCCTGCTTCAACCCGATTTCGACAAATCGGATGCCTTCTCAAGACGTGTGAGGCTGTGTCAAAAACGGTCCTTTGATGACGTGTCTCATGCGCGACGACTTTCCGGGACGATCGGTCGCATGCCAGCCGTTGCACGAGGGCCAGCGCGCGTCGGTGTGTCGGACCGATGCAGATTCCACGAATGCGCTTTGTGACTCGGTCGATCCGACCGAAGCGCGCGATGCCCCGTCAGCTCGTTAATTGCCGGGGGGAGCCTTCCGTTCGCGGAATTCCGATACTTTCATCAAGCTGATCGCGCCCAATTCGTCTTCAGCAACAACGACGACTCGGCGATCGACTGCGGTTGAATCGCTCGAATTCGAGATCCCCTTGGAATCGAATCGTGCCCAATTCCCATCATTGAAGACGACGCTCGTCGCTTTCGGCTCGAACGTGCTCCCATCCCACAGGCAAACGGTACCGTCGATGTGAGCTGTTGCGGTCTGCTGGCCCGTTGCATTCCAAGCTGTCGCACAAACAATCGCCATTGGTCCCGGAAACGTACCAACGGCGTTACCTTCCTCGTTCCAGACGCGCACGTGTTGATCGTATGCCGAGGAAATCAATCGCTCACCGTCGGGACTGTAGTCCAACGCTGTGATGCCTTTCGTATGTGCATTCCATGTCTTGATGAGATTGCCATCCAGGCCCCAAAGTTGGATGTTGCCATTTCCCGCACTCCCGCTGGCCAAGAGCGGCTTTTTAGGATGCCAGGCCAGGGCCAATACTATCGGATCCGATTGGATCGCACCGGCTGAAGAACCATCACGATTCCACACTCGAATCGCGCCATTCGTATCCGCCGAAGCGAGCTGCGTTCCGCTTGAATTCCATATCAGCCGAATGACCTGCGATTGGTGACCGCGAAGCACGCGTGCCGGCGCACCGGCTTCTGCGACGTGAACATCCGGTCCTGAAGTCCAAGCCACCTCTTCAGTTGTCGGATTCCATGCTGTCGGATGCGTACCGTTTCGGGTCGCGATGGCGGCCCCCTCTGCGTCCCAGACGCGGACGGGCATGTCCCAGCTGCCGGAAACGAGTTGGCTGCCGCTCGGATTCCAACTTACGGAAAAGACCGTCTTCCTGTGCCCTTCGAGCTGCGTTTTCCGAGTTCCATCGGCATTCCAAACCCCGACGAACCCCTCATCGCCAGCGGCAGCAAGTTCTCCTGCTTTATTGAAAGAGAGCGCTCGGATCGAAATCGTATCGAGGGAAATCTCGCCGTCCCATTCACCCGACTTGTTCAAAAAGCGAATTCCCTGACGATCAGTCGCGATCGCGAGCCGACTCCCGTCGCGAGACCACTCAAGATCGTTGATGCGACCCACCTCCATTTTCTGGGTTTTCAGAAGAGCACCATCGCGTTGCCACAACCGAACGGTTTTGTCATCGCCACTGGTTGCAATCAATCCATTCCCACTCCAGGTGATTGCGGTCACAGCATTGCCATGACCGCTTAACGTTGAGTGCCGTGTTCCATTGCTCGTCCATAGGAGAACGGCGCCGTCCATACCCGCTGACGCCAGGAGCTCTCCATCGAAACTCCAGGACAATCCGAGAACGCCACCGAGGTGACCTTTCAGCTCTTGACCGCGAATTCCATTCGTGTTCCACGCTCCGTTGAGATCCCAGATGCGAACCGTGCCGTCCAAACTGGCTGAGGCCAGCTTTTTACCGGACGGGTGCCAGGCGACGCCGTCGATCTGCGAGCCGTGACCAGTCAGAATCGGCCCCAGTTCGCCCGTCGTGCGCCACAGTCGAATCTTCGAGTCGGCGCCTCCCGATGCGATCCACGAGCCGTCCCGACTGAATGCCACAGAGCGAGCGGTACCCGAATGCGACCCGAGTTCACGCTGGAATTCTCCCTTGGAATCAAACAGCCGTACGGCGCCATCCTCACCTGCCGTAACGATTCGATCCTCGGCGGGGCTCCAGTCCATTGCCCAGACGGAGCCCGTATGAGCGGGAATGATGCACAACGTTTTCGAAGTCGCCACGTCGATGATGCGAACGTTGCCGATGGGCGATCCGCAGGCGACTCGACGGCCGTCATGATCCCATGCGACGGCAAAGATATCTCCCCGAGGCGCAAGTGTTTCGATTTGCCATCTGCGCAGCCCGGCCATGCGTGCGGGATGCGGCACCAGCCCGGGAAAAGGAGCATCGCCGGTCATCCCCGATCTCAGGGCTGATCGGGGATGGGTTGCAGCCTGTTCTGTCGTCGCGTGCGCGTTCCCTGATGCCACGTTGGCCTCGCGGGAAATGTTCTTGGGCTCGAGTCGAACATTGAACTGTTCACGACCGCCCGCAGCCATACTGAATTCGCGAGTGAATATCTCGAATCCGGCTTTGGCCACTTTGAGCTTGTGGGCGCCGGAATCGACTTCCAGCGTGATCGGTTCGCCACCCGGCTGCAATCTCAGAGTGATTCTTCGCTGTTCGTCGACATACACCTCAGCTCCGCTGGCTTCCTGCGAATCGAGTTCAAGAATGACCGTACCATGCGGCGTCTCGACTTTTACGATCCAGGCCACGGCACAATACACGCCGATTGCCATGAGCATGACCGCTGCCGCTGCGCCGATCCTGTTGCGAGAAATGAGTCGCGCCCCCTCTACCCTGATCGAAGCGGTTCGATTCGAGTCGAGCGCTGCGGATACCTTCTCGGCGAGGATCGGCTGCCCGATCGGCTTGTCGGCCTGCGGATTCGAATCGCCGGCATCGACCGGATTCTGACGCGACGATTCGTCTTCCATAATCTGGAGCGCCAAGGCGACGTCGTTGGCCCTCTTGACACGACGCGCGGGATCTTTCTCGAGCAATTGCATCACCAGTGAAGCCAGGCCCTCGGGCATGTCCGGTTGGATGTCGCCAAGCGATTCCGGTCGATGATTGATGATCGCGAACATCATCGCCGCGGAGTTGCGCCCGGTGAATGGCGGCTTGCCTGCCAGCAAACAATAGAGAACACAGCCGAGGCTAAAGAGGTCGCTCCGCGCGTCAGCGAGATCGCCGCGCGCTTGTTCTGGCGCCATAAATGCCGGCGTTCCGGCGATTGAACCGGTCTTTGTCAGGAGCGATTCGTCGTCTTCATTGCGGGCCAATCCGAAATCAAGAATCCTGACTCTCGGGAATTGCTGCCCCCTTTGCTCGAGCCAGATGTTTGCCGGTTTGATGTCGCGATGGACGAGGCCGCGATCATGGGCGGCTGCGATGCCGATTGCGATCTGCTTGCCGATGGACACCGTGTCGGCGACCGAGAGTCGTCCCTCTCGTCGCAACCGGCTCTCCAGGGACTCCCCTTTCAAGAGCGGCATGACGAAGAACGGCACGCCACGATCTTCACCGACTTGATGGATCGGAACGATGTTGTCGTGGTCAATCGAGGCGGCCGCGCGGGCCTCGCGCAAGAACCGAAGCTTATGTTCTTCACGCCCCAGAAGACCCGGCTGCATGGCCTTGATCGCAACGCGTCTTCCGAGACGCAGGTCTTCCGCTTCGAACACCCCCCCATTCCGCCGGAACCAAGCACGCCCAGGACGCGGTAGGATCCTAACCAACCCAATTCCCCTGCGGATGTCGGCGGACGCAACAACGGCTTCGCGAGTTCATCGAGGTTGATGTCGGATTGAATCTCGGTAACGCCCTCATCAACGCTTGAAGGGAGGCTTTCGAACGACAGGTTTGGCGATACCGAGCCGATCTTCGGCTCAGCGTATGACGAAAGAACTTGCAACCGCGCAATCAATTGCTCGATCGCGACGCGGTCGTCTGGATCAGCGGTCCATGAATTCGCATTCGGCGACACGGCATCCAGAAGCGTTTGATCGTGCGAAAGATTTCGCAGGATCGTCGTGCAGGCCGGGCACACCGGCACATGATCGCAAATCGCGTCGACTTCCGATTCAGGCAGGTCACCGACCATCAGTTGCGCAACCCGGACCGGATCAGGGCACAACTTGACGACTGACATCAACGATTGACTTCTTCGGGGCGGGTTACGATCGCAACCGGGACGCGCTACCTGCGCAAACAGTATGCGCGAAACGCCCAAATCATTACAGCAGCCCGTTCAGTTCTTCCCGAAGCCGCCTGAGTACGCGACATTTCGCCACATAGACGGCGCCTTCGGAAATCCCCAGCTGTGCGGCCACTTCCAGCGCCGTTCTGCCGGAAACGACATGCTCCCAGCACGCCTTCCAGGTCGTGGGGGCAAAGTCTCTCTGCATGATTTCGAGCGCCCGGGCGATGACGTGGCTGCGATATTCGGTCTCCTCGATCGAGTCGGCTTCCGCGGAATCCTCCAGATCGAAGTCGTTCGCCGTGAATGCTTTCGGGACCGCTCGTCGCCGCCCAATTTCGTGCAATCGATTCCTGACCACGGTTCGCAGCCAGGCACGAAAACTCAGTTGTGCATCGTATTCGAAATCGGGCATTTTTTTGGTGAGCAGCAAAAAAACGTCCTGCACAACGTCGGACGCGTCCTCGCGACCCACACCCGCTCTTCGCACCAGACTGAAGAGGTACGGCGTATAGAGTGATACGAATCGCTCCCAAGCCTGGCCCTCGCACGGCTTACGGACTCGCTCAAGCAAGCTCGGAGGGGTGGTGTACATCAGGAAATCCTAGTCCGCAGTGCGAATCCGTTCAAGCGCCTCGAGCAGTCGATTCGACGATATCCAGTTCGATTTCCGGAACGCAATTGCGGAAAATTTGAGAGAAAAGCTCAAGTTTTCGTGTAATGGTTATTTGAACTCGCGCATATTGACAATGATTGTTGAGGGGTTGATACGGTAACCGTTCACAGCCCGGGGACTGGCTTATTTTTCCCGCGTCGCTTCGAGCGACGACTTCGCGATCAACAGTTGTTCATTCGCCAACCCCTCCACCGAGAGAATTCGTCATGGCCAAACTGGTGCGCATTTTCGGCTTCGCGGTCGTTTCAATGGCAGTGGCTTGTGGCACTTCGCAAGCGGGTTTTTTCAATGGTTCGATCAACGCGCATTTCGAGAATCCCGTGCTGAGCGGAGGCGTGTACGGCGGGGGGTATCACAACAATTCGAGTTCAGCCCGCTACAGCATGGAAATGGGCCTGTCGCAACCATCAACTGGGGGACGAACGCCGGCGCACCGGGCTCCAGCACTCTGAACTTCTTCCCGAACCAGAGTGTTGCGGTTTCCGACAATGTGGAGTTCGAGTTTGGGACGGTCACCTTCTATAACGGCACGAGCACATTGGAATCTTTGATTTTCGGCGTTGATCTGGTCCTCGACTTCGTTCCTAACGGAGGAGGTCCGTCGGTTGACACGTTGACGATCCACGTGGGGATTGGCACGACATTTAACGGTGGCGACGCGTCTGCCAACGCCGACTTTATTTCAATTCCGGGAATCAGCTACGGCTTTTTTGCCTTCGAGGACCTTGGCGCGACGGCCATCGTCAGGGGGACAATTGTCGGCGACCCGCAGTTCAGTCCCGATTCCTTTACGGTTTTGGACAAATTCACGATCTACACCGGCCCCTCAACGCCGCGCCCGTATGATCCAGCTGATTATACAACGTATGACAGCCCGGGTTTCTCGGGCGGTTTTTTAGGGCCGACACCGACGCCGGAACCCAGCTCACTCGTCCTGTTGGTAACTGGAGTTTTTTCCTTCATCGGGTTGAGATCGGTTCGACGCTTTAAAAAGTGCCTCGTCACCAGAATTCGTGGGTGAATTTTGGAGTGGGGAGGTCGGATAGGGTGTGATACAGGGCGATTTTTGCGATTTCCGGGGAACGAAAGCCATACGCTTTTCTCAGGGTCAGTTTTGCCTTGTTGTTGAAGCCTTCTACAGT
>SIAF01000409.1 GCA_009691905.1 Planctomycetaceae bacterium
GATCTGCTACCAGTTGGGTTCCGACGGCGGCGGCAGATCGCTCCTCCATCGGCCCTGCGGCGGCAGCAAACGGCCGATCACCGCGGCGGATCTTGAGAACGGTTCGCATTTTCTCCAGATGGACGGCAAAAACGTCTTCAAATGGGCGGTCCGCGCCCTGACGGAATCGATCGGCCTCGTCCTAAAGCAGAGCGGTCTCTCGGTCGATGACGTCGGGTTGTACGTGCTGCACCAGGCGAATCTCCGCATCATCAACAACGCCGTCGAGCGACTCGGCATTCCTACGGACCGAGTGTTCAACAATCTGCAACACTACGGTAATACGTCGGGTGGCTCGATTCCGCTCGCCCTCGACGAAGCGTTGCGGCAAGGTCGGATCTCTCGTGGTGATACGCTCCTCATCAGCGGTTTCGGCGCCGGCCTCACATGGGGCACATGCCTATTCCGGTGGTGATGCGGATTGCGATGGTCTTCACTACGTCCAGATTGCCGCAGTTTATCTCTGCGCATCTGAACTCTGTATGAGTGGGCAGGTCGATCTTGTCAGCCCGGCCACGGGACTACGTGCGTCGGTTGAATCGACCGCTGCACTTTGCAGTTTGGCGACAAAAGACAGATTCGATGCTAAGATCACGCCTTTTTTGCCTTAACAACTCGCGACAATTGCCCGATTCTTAAGAATCCCATCAATCGACCCATTGATGACCGGCGGGCTCGTCTCAGATTCTCATACGTTTTCCGGCGATCGTCGGCGCGATGCCGCTACAGCTGAATTGCGGTGGCTGGCATTTCAGGTGATGCCAAGGTGTTTTCGTTAGCCGAAGTTGGTAGCGTCGTAGTAGTCTACGGGCTGATTGTGCGATACATTTATCGCAGGTCCAGTTCAACATAGGGCCGTGCCGATCTTTGATCGAGCGAACCGATGAAGCGACTGTTGAATTGATCAGCCTCGTGATTGCGGGGCCCCCTTAAACCCAGTCCCCACATGAACAACAAGAGAACACGACGGGAGTTTGTCCGCGTCACGGCAACGGCTGCCGCAAGTGTGGCCTTGACCGGTCGCGTGCTGCTGTCGGCAGCCGAGCCGGACGGCGGAGTGAAGTGGCCCATCGGCTGCTTTAATCGTCCGTGGCATGCGTGGACTTATGACCAAGCAGTCGACGGGATCAAGGCCGCGGGTTACGCCTTGACGGGATTGTTGGGTGACCACGCCGACGAGCTGTTCCTTTCGCCGCAGGCCACAGAGCAATACCTCGAATCGCTGCGAGAGCGAATCAAGAAGCGAGGATTGGCGGTGAATGTCGCATGGCTGCGAACAAGGCACAATGTGCCGCTGGAGGAGGCCATAACGACCGCTCGTAAGCAGGTTGACCATGCCCGCCGCCTGGGCGCAAAGTATCTGCTAACGACAGGCGTTGACCAGCCTGAATCCTACGAGCACTTCTACCGGGTCATGGCCGATGTTTCCGCGTACGCGGAGGACCGTGAGATACAGATCGTACTCAAACCACACGGTGGCTGTTCAGCTTCCGCTGAGGAGCTGTTGCGGACGATCGAGCGCGTGGGCCACAAGAATTTCCGCATCTGGTACGATGCCGGAAACATCATTCATTACACCGACGCAGATCCGGTGGCCGACATATCACGGGTTGCTGAGCATGTGGTCGGCTTCAGCGCGAAAGACTGCGCCCGGCGCGGCGGGGATGTGATGCTCCAGTTCGGCGAGGGTAAAGTCGATTTCCAGGGCGTTTTCGCGAGGCTCAAGAAGGTGGGCTTCAACGGCCCAGTGATGGTCGAGTGCTGCCGCGGTCGCACGCTCGCCGAATTGATAGAGAATGCGAAAGGAAACCGCCAATTCCTCGAACGGCTATTCGCATCGTTGTAACGTAATACCGCGATGCGACAGACGAACGCGTGCACGCAGAGGACTGATCCCGTGACCGATGACGGAAAACTTGGCGTGGGTGTTGTCGGATTGGGCCTCGTGGCGGCGGAACACATCCAGGCCTACCGGATGAACCCCCGTTGTGAGATCGTCGCATTTTGTAGTCGCGACGCTCAACGTGCTGCGGCTACTGCGAAGCAACTCGGCCTGGTCCACTGCCGGGCATACGATAACCTCGACGCGATGCTCCGGCATGACGACCTCGACATTGTGTCCATCTGCACGCCGAATAATTTGCACGTCGAACAAGGGATCGCGGTCGCTCAGGCCCGCAAACACTTGGTGCTGGAAAAGCCCATCGCTCTGGAGATCGATGGGGCGCGTCGGCTGGCTCGAGCCGTCAACGAGGCTGGAATCAAGAACGTGGTCTGTTTCGTACTGCACTGGTATCCGCGGTTCGTGAATCAGCTTGCCCTGGTACGGTCGGGTGCCATCGGCCAGGTCTTTCTGGCCGACTGCGAATACTTGCACGGCCATCTGGAACGCTATGCCAGCCAATGGCGCTGGACCTGGAACAAATCAATGGCTGGAAGCACGCTGCTGCAAGGGGGCATTCACGCAGTGGACGCGATGCTGCAGTTCATATCGGCACCAGCTGTCGAAGTGACTGCCTACAGCCACGGACACACTTCTGCCTACGAATATCCCCCGACGATTGTGGCCGTCGTCCGATTTGCCGACGGTGCCATCGCCAAGATCACGTCCAGCTTTGAGACATCCATGCCGTATCAGCTCAATCTGCGACTCTACGGTACCTGCGGCACGATTCAGAACGAATGTCTCTGGTCGGAAACGATCTCTCCCCAACAGAGTGATTGGGCTACTTTCCCGGCCATCGGACCCGACAGCGGAAACCCGGACCACCATCCGTTTGGTCCGATGGTCGATCATCTGGTCGAGTGCATCGATCAGAATCGCACCGCGTTCCCCGGAGTCCAGGACGTACTCGCCAGCCACGAGATTGCCTTTGCCGCGGATCTGTCCGCGGCCCATGGCGGCCCCATCCGACTGCCTCTGTGATCGCCTGAATGAATCGCGGATCCACTTCATCCGAAGGACCACGCCAAAATCTCTGGACTAAGTTACCGTAGACGTCCATGAGACGCTCATTGCGGACTTGATGGAGGTGCGTGAGGATGGTCGGTCCTTGGTAGTTCGGGAGTCGCATTAAACCACCGTTAAATCGGACGGCGGACTGACCATTTCATGGTTTCTGGGACTCGAATTGGCCAATCTTTTCGACGCTTCGGTCCGCTGAACTGGGGTAATTATGGCTGTTCCCTTCGACGCGTCGGGTCACCAATACCGGGGTAATTTGGCCCGTTCCGTTGGACGCCTCGGTCCGCCCGACCGGATGTAGTTCCCCGTCTGATCGGCCTGCTGGGGGAAATTCACTGGATCGGTACGATCCCCGAGGATAAAGTGATCTTGTACCCCAACCGACCCACCAGGGTCGCCACGAGGTACAGGTTTGCCTTCGCTCGTCTATCTGGACTGGGCGCGGCTCGGTCCGATGTCCCCCGCCGCCCAACGTGCTCAACTCGACTTCGTCCGCCTCGCTGCCGAAGAACCATCCAGCCTGTACTTCGAGCAATTTCTGCGTGACGGCTTTTCTCATTGGCCCTCGGCTTATCAACAAAGATTTTCCGGCCTGAGCAGTTGGCCGGGAGTCTTGAGACTCAAAACGTATCTGCGCCAACTGGCGCAGGCCCCAGACGATTGGAAAGTGCTACTGGCGAGTCGTTCGCTCTCGCTGATCAAACTGGCGACTCAATGCTTGTTCCGTGTCTGCGGGAATGTGTTGACGACCGATCTCAATTGGCCCACCTATCAGCAGGCTGTGGGTGAACAGGCGGCACGCAGCGGAAGTCGCGTGTCCACCGCATCGCTGCGGGACGGCATTCTCTATCGCGGCCGGAACGAGGAAGAGATCGCCCGCTATTTGGCAGAGACGTTTGTCGCCCAGCAGTGCGATGGATTGTTTCTGCCGGTCGTCGATCACCTAGGCATTCGCCTGCCGATTCGACACATCATCGAACGGATTCAGCAGCAGAGCGAGGTGAGGTTTGTGCTGCTGGATGCGTCCCAGGCGTTTTGTCATGTCCCATTGGCTGATTCTGTGGCGGTCGCCGACTTCGTCGTCGCCGGCAGCCACAAATGGATGGGCGCTTCCCTGCCGACCGGTATCGGCTTCTACGGAGACCCGCGTTCCGGGGAGATGATTCAGGACCAGATCTGCCAGTGTCGACGGACGGGTCGCCTGGACGACCCGCTGTGGCAGTTCTCAGAGCAACTCTCCACAGGGAACCTGGACGGGCATTCGGAGACCGCCAACCTGACGAACCTCTTCGCGTGCGCGGGGGCCGCCAGTGATCAACAGGTCCGAAACGCGAGTCCCCTCGCGAGCGCCGCGGAATTCTCCGAGACGCACTTCAGCTGGCCGGCGTCGCTCGGCGAGTGGCGGCCGGTGCTGCCCGCCTCCCCGCTACGCACGCGAATTCGGCTCATAGAATCGAGAGTTCCCGAGATCCGGCAATGGTCGGCCGACGCGATCCGACTTTGCTGGCTGAAGGCAGGAATTGTCGTGAGTGCTTATCCCGGTGGACGAGTGAGGCTTTCGGCCCCGCCGGAACTCTGCTGCTCATTTCCCATGAGGACGGCTGTCTGCTGACGTTTCCTCCGCCTTGCCGTCCGCAACCGCCACAGTCGGTGGAGGGGCAATCTCCTGCCTCAGGGGATTTGCAAATGGTCTCACGATGCGTCGCCGGAACGGGATCACTTCAACCGGGACCGGCTGGAATCCAGCCACCTTGCGGGCACGGTTCACGGCCCGCCAGATGTTGAGCAGTTGCCGTCGGATGGGTGCGTAGGGTTCAAACGGCAGTCGATAAAACGCCAGGGCCAGTTGATCGACGGATCGGTGGGTCGCCAAGTCCAGCAACCAGGCCTTGAGTTCCAAATATCGCCGGCGTTCGATTTCGACATGCGCGTGCCAGCGCGGGTCGGCTTCACCGGAGCGGCTGCGCCCACCGCGGCGGTAGCTGATGGCATAACCGCCGTATTTGAGCGGAACATGGCGCAGATCGTGAATCGACTTGGACTCCCGAGTGAAGAACTCGTGCTGTCCCTTGGTCGCCAGAATCGCGAACATCCGCTCGTGTCGCAGGTATTGCAGGTTGGCTTGTCCGAGTCGCTTGCGGCGGGCACGGGTCGATTCTGAGACCTCGATGCCATAGGTCTCCAGCAGCTTGCGGTCGATGGCCGTCGGATCTTTTTCGGCCGGAATATGACCCGTGACGTAGAACCAGTAACCATGTCGCAAATAGCAGCAGGCGATCTGTTGGACGAACCCTTCCAGTGACGTGGCGACGGCTCGATACGGCATGAGCCCGAATAACGGAGTTCAAAGTGGGGAACTTGTTCAATGGCACAAGCTCCCCGGAAAGCCAGATTCCTCGATCAGATAGTGTGGACCGCATCGTGTTTGGTTACAGGTTGGCGAAAAAAAGTCGCCTGTAGGCCAAATCCCTTCGCAAGGCGGCGGTGACTCCATTCAGAAGTACACCGCCGCCAATCCATACTACCCACCTCAAAAGAAAACCGTTGGCGTCCGCTTTTGCGTGAGTACACACGCTCGGCGTTCGCCGTCAGTTCGCCGCCACAGAAGACCGATCCTTCCGAATCAGTCTTGTGTGACCGCTCGCGCCCGTCCCAGGACCGGCAACCCGCACGATCGCGGGTTGCCGGCATATCGCTTCGACACTTGTTCGCGATGAAGCCGCGTGAATTCTCCGCTCAAGTCGAGCAGCATGGATTCACCATCGGCTCGCCACGCGAAATGAAAAGTGCCCGTCAGCCCTTTCGTTGTGATTGCGCACCCCGGCACCACCCGTGAGTGCATCAACGACATCCGACTGCCTTGCCGGTCTGTCGCCCGAATCCAGCGCCGACTTCCGTCGTCGCCTTCCTCGGCTTCTACTCAGGCCACTCTCCCCCTCTACGGCGTTTGAAGCACGTGACTGACCGAGTCACGCACCGGGTACCAACCCGGCAGCCGCAGAGGTTCCTGCGTTAGTCATCTTCTTCGTCTTGCAGGTCACGTCGCTATCCGGTATTACCCGGAGGAACTGTGGCTGTGCGATTGGCTCTTCCGAGCCAGCACGGTTTGCAGCGGGAGTGGCGCGAGGCCACTCACCGCTGATTTCGAGGGACCGAATGGAGAAGCGTCCCCTTACCCCTCAGCCAAAGTCGTTCGCGGTTTGGCACCGTCTCCTGCAAAACTCACTGGCAAGCCCTCACGGGCCTTTCATGGTTGAGCTTTTCACCGTCGAGAAATTTGTTCCCGATCGCC
>SIAF01000410.1 GCA_009691905.1 Planctomycetaceae bacterium
AGGCTTTTTGCGCGGGGCGTTGGCAATGGCATTCATGTACCTCTCCGGGTTAACCCGTTGGCTTCCGGCTGGATCGCGACGCCGTGCCGCGTTAAGCTGGGCAAACCGGTGTCATAACGGGTGTCGTGACGATACCAGCGAGCCGCGCGACGAGTCAACTCGTTCGAGAAAACACGGATATTTTTAGAACTACCTCGCGCGTTTCACACGGACTGAGAGTCCGTGCTACGCGAACCTTCTCAATTGATTTCGACGGGGCAACTGACTCGCAGCGCGTCGCTTCGCCAGCCTCTTTTGCATCACCAACCCAGCGACATGTTGGTCTCGATGGCCCGCTGTGCTTCGTGCAGGTCGGCACCGGTATCCAGCATGTACAGTCGAATCGCATGCACCTTGTCGCCCGCCGCTCGAGACAGGCAATCCCGAGCCGTGTCGCAGGGGTCGGTTGCCCCTTGAATTCCCAGCAGCCGCTTGGAAATCACCCAGATATCCCGCGGCCGCTTGGTGACGCGAACGATGTCTTCTTCTGGGTAGTGCTTACGGGCGGTCGTCTCGGCTGCCTCACGGGACTCGGCCCAACTGATCATGATGTGCGCATTTGTTTCGATCTCGAACAGTGCCATCGGCTTCACCTCGCGCGTTTCAAAAGAAGTCCATAAATCGGTCGTCTGCGCCCCTATCGTAAAGATGTTCCCCCCGAACGGGAAGGGCAGAGTCAGTGCTTGGGCCGCGAGTCCCAATTCTCCTCGGCGGAACTGCGGCGAACGTAGAACGGCTCAAGACTCCAGGGGTCTGAAAAAACGCCGGCGCGGGCCAGGGCCAGCCCCAACCGGCCGATTTCGGCTGCCGCCGGCACCCAGGCGGGCCGGTCCAGTACACGGCAGCGACCCGCAATTTCGCTTGAAATTCGCTCGAGGCCGGGACCGCTGACGGTCTCCTGGGCCGAGAGCCCGCCCAGCCAGTCGGCGACCGGCATCGACGAAAGCGGGGCCAAAGCCTGCCAGTCGCCATTCGAAAGCCGAACAAACCGGCTGACGAACAGGTCTCCGCGTTGCGCGTCGCTGACCACCTGAACCCGCTCGACCTGGGCCGGCGTGTTGCCCGCAATGGCCCGGTGGGTCTCGACCGCAACAATTCGACAGCCCGTCACGTACGACCAGGTTTTCGCGCAGACGACGCCCACCCGCAATCCCGTGAGACTTCCCGGACCAATACTCACGGCCAGCAGCTCGCAATCACGCGGCGAGCGCCCGATTTCGGTCAACAGTTTCTGAATCCCGGAAATCAGCATCTGGCCGTGTCGAGCACCCATTTGCAGGGCACTCGCAGCCAGCACCGTCTCGTCATCAACGAGCGCCAGAGACCCCATCGCCCCCGAAGTTTCGATTGCCAGTGTCAGCATGGAACAAACTCATTCGTTCGACTGCCGACGATTCTGACGATCGTCGCGTGCCGATTCAACGCCGATTCTCGTCGGGCCGTTCACGCTGCGTCGAAAGCGGAGAATGAATGACGTCGCGCCGGTGGCGAATGTCGATTCGGCGTCGCCCCTGCGGCGGATCGAGTCCGCCGAATTTTTTCGCATACGTCTCGAGTCGTTCGATTTTCTGGTCGGTCGTCAATTCACCGGGATGATCGGACCGCGGCCCGTGCCCCCAGATAATTTCAGAGCCCCCCTGTGTGATCAGCTCGTACACTCCTGAATCCAGGTCATTCGTCTTGCGCGGTTCGCGCGGGCAGACGATGGCCGCCAGCTTCAATCTCTTCCAGCAGGGCGCGAGCCTGGCGGCCAGCCTGGCAGCCTCGACGACGACCTCGTCGCCCCAGTTCGACCCGGCCGGTCCCTGGGGCGTTGAATGGACGCCGATAATCTGTTGATACCCTCGGGCATCGGCCGAAGAAAAATCCTGCGGAGGCAACAGCACCCCCTGGGCGTCGACCGGGTACTTTCCATTTTTCACCTCAACCATCGCCACCGGTTCTCGGTATTTGAGTTTAACCTCAATCGCCGGAGGAAACGATTTGCGAACCGATTCGACTTCGGCCACCCACGGATGCAAAGCAAACGCTTCCGCCAGACTTCGGACGAGATCGTCATCCAGAAACGACAGTTCGCTCGGCAAGTCGGCGTGCTCGATCACCTGCTCGACGAGGTTGTGCGGAACCCATTTTGGAGGCTGCGTCACCTGAATTTTCGTCGCAGCCAGCTTGTACTCGGGCCGAGACCCCAGCTCAGGAATCAGCGACCTTATCGTCGGCCAACCCAGACAAAGCCCGACAATCGCCGCCGCAGCGATCAGAAATCGGGGCCGATACAACTGGTGCCGCAACCGCAGCAGCGCGCCGGGGGCCGTCGGCGGGGACTCGTGCGGTTTGTTTTTCAGCTTGGGCATGCGGGGCCTCGACAGCATTAGGCGGCATCGCGACGCCGGGCCTGCACCAGCGCCGACTGCAGGCACCGTTCGCACAACTGAGTGAAGTCGATCCCGAGTTGCGCGGCGGCTTTCGGTACCAAGCTATGATCGGTCATTCCGGGAATCGTATTGACCTCCAGGACCCACGGCTGATTGTGAGAGTCGACCATCAGGTCGACTCTAGCGATTCCGCGGGTTCCAACGGCGCGGCAGGCATCGAGGGCTGTGCGGGCGATCAGCCCTTCGGCTTCAGGAGTCGCGCCCCCCGACATACGGTACTGCGTCTGGTCGTCTTCGTACTTTGCCCGATAATCGAAGAAGCCGCGTTCGGTTTCAATCCGTATCAAAGGCAGCGGTACGTCGTCGATAAATCCCGCCGTCCATTCCGAGCCGTTGATCCACGCTTCCAGGACGCCGAACGGCTCATATTGAAAGCAGCGCGTCAGCGCGATCGGCAGCACGTCGGGCGATGCGACGATCGAGACGCCCAGGCTCGAACCCTGCGTGTCGGGTTTGACAACCAGGGGAAAACCAATCGTGCGTGCGTGCTGTAGAATGTGCTGCGCCGGGTCGGACTCGTGGACGAGCACATAACGAGCCGTCGGTACACCGCACTGCGCAAAGCGTTCTTTCGTGGCCGACTTGCTGATCGCCAGTTTCGACGCCGCGACATCGCTGCCCGTATAGGGGACGCGCGCCATTTCGAGAATCGTCTGCACCTGGCCGTCTTCGCCGAATCGGCCGTGTAAGGCGATGAACGCCACATCGACCGCTTGCCAATCGTAATCGGCAAGCGATGTCGCCGCAGGATCGATCTCGCAAACCTGATGCCCGGCTCGCCGCAACGCTGCGGCAACGGCCGCTCCGCTCTGCAGGCTGACCTCGCGTTCGGCCGACGGCCCGCCCAGCAGCACCGCGACTCGCAGACGCGGCAATCGAATCGTTGACATGGGTGGCTTCCTTGCCCTGCCGACGTTCGGGACGGCACCCGTCGTCGGGCATTTCGATGACAGCCAATCGCACACTATGCACTTTGTTCGGCTACGTTCGAATAACGGTCAAGTTCGGGTTCAAAGTTGATGCTCGGGCTCGCGGCGGCTGCGCCTTTCGGCTAAACGCTACCTTAGCGACCGCGCCAGGTCTCTTACCAGATTTGAATTTCCAACTCCAGATCGACTCCGAACTGGGCTGAAACGCGCGATCGGGCCAGGTCGATCAACCGTCGCACGTCTTCGGCGGTGGCGCCCGGGGTCGAAACGATGAAGTTGGCGTGCCGATCGCTGATCTCGGCATTGCCGACGCTCGTCCCTTTGAGGCCGGCCTGATCGATCAGCCAGCCGGCGCTCATCCCGCGCGGATTCTTGAAAATGCAACCGGCCGACTGAAACGACAACGGTTGCGTCGCCTTCCGCATGATCCACAAGGTGCGCATGCGGCGCGTAATTTCGTCGGGATCTTCGCGGTTGAGTTCGAATTCGGCCTCGAGAATGATCAATTCGTTGAGGCTGCTCGAGCGATAGGCAAAGGTCAATTCGTCTTCGCGGCGGACGAACAAGTCGCCCGCAACGGTGACGACCTGTACGCTGCGGACGAACTGACCGATGTCGCCGTTCTTGCCGCCGGCGTTGCCGTGCAGCGCCCCCCCGACGGATCCGGGAATACCCACCAGGGCGTCCAGACCCGCCAACCCGGCCTTCACTGAATGCGAAATCAGGTGCGACAGCGAGGCCCCGGCGCCGGCGGTAATCCGCTGGCCATCGACGGCAACTCGTGCAAACGTCTCATCGGCAAGACGCAGCACCACGCCGCTCACGCCGGCATCGCGTACCAGAATGTTCG
Source organism: Planctomycetaceae bacterium (assembly GCA_009691905.1). Lineage (GTDB taxonomy): Bacteria > Planctomycetota > Planctomycetia > Planctomycetales > Planctomycetaceae > SIAF01. The sequence goes on from SIAF01000410.1 coordinate 4,254, forward strand.
ATCCGCTTCCCAGAACGCGCACGGCAACCTGCAAGTCGCGGCAACACCGAATCACATCGGCCAATTCCGCCGCGCTGCGGGGGGTCACGAAATACTGGGCCGGCCCGCCGATCTTCAGCCAGGTGTACGGTGCCAGCGGTTCGTCACGAAGCGTGATTCCGCTGAAGTCGTCGAGTGAACGCATGATGCACTTGGCCGATATCGCCCGCTCCCATGGTGATCAACACGTCACCGGGAAGAAGCTCATGGTCTAAAGTTGCCACAGCATGGTCAAGGCCTGGCACATAGCGCGCTTGACCGCCGTTGCGGCAGACTCCGGCGGCCAGTTCGGCCGACATCAGTTGCGGCTCGTCGTCGACGATTTCGCGGGCAACAAACACAGGAACGAGCAGAACCTCGTCGGCGGCCGCGAGGCACGAAGCGAAATCCGGCAGCAGCGCCGCCGTGCGCGACACTTGATGTGGCTGGAACACACACCACAGCCTGCGGTTGGGATAGCGCTGGCGCGCGGTCGCCAGAGTCACCGCGACGGCCGTCGGGTGATGGGCATAATCGTCGATCAGCGTGACTCCACGCCAGCTCCCGATCATCTCAAAACGTCGGCGAATCCCCGGAAATTCGGCGAGCCCCTCACGAATCGCAGCCACGGGCGCCCCCGCCAGGTTCGCCAGCGCGAGCGCCGCCAGGCCGTTCAGCACGTTGTGGCGCCCGGGAATTTTGAGCGCAATTTCGGTCACATACTCGCCGTGATGGAAGACGCGAAACCGGTTGCCCGTCATCGTGGGACGAATGTCGCCGGCCCACCAGTCGGCTGCACAGTCCAGCCCGAACGTCTCGACCGGTGCCCTGGCTGCCAGGCACGCCGCTTTCACCGTTTCGCTGCCGGCCGGAATCAAGAGCCCTCCGTCCGCCGGAACGCGCTGTGCGAACTCTGAAAACGCGGCCACACTTTCGTCGAAATGCGGATAGCAGTCGAAGTGATCGGGCTCAATCCCCAGAATGGCCGCAAAGTGCGGCGACAAATCCAGAAAGTTCCGCTGGTACTCACAGCTTTCGACGACGAAATGCGGTCCCGTGCCGGCCCATCCGTTGACGTGCCAGGTTCCCAGTTCGGCGCCGACCACGACCGACGGGAACAGTTCGGCTTCGGTCAGCGCGCAACCGGTCATCGCCGTGGTTGTACTTTTCCCGTGCGTCCCGGCAATGCACACCCCCACCTTGTCCTGCATCAGCCTGCCGAGCATCTGGCTGTACGAATACTGAGGGATTCCCAGCCGCTGGGCCGACTCGCGTTCGGGATTCTCAGGGCTCACGGCAGGGCTGTAAACGACCAGGTCGACAGCGGCCGACAGGTTCTGCACCTGGTGGCCCGCGTGAATTCGCAAGCCACGCCGCGAGAACGCCGCAACGGTCGCCGCCGAGGCGCATAAATCGGAGCCGGTGACCGACCATCCCAGCCCTTTGAGCAGTTCGGCCAGCGCTTTCATTCCCGATCCGCAGACACCGATCAGGTGCGCAGAACCCACGGGCGCCGGCCGAACGGCTGAGCGTTGCGCAGCAATGTCAGACCGGGTTTTCGGAAAAGCGCTGTCGGCGATAACCATACGCTGCTCGGTTCCGTGAGCGGGACGCCAGAGGCGATGCGCCGATCAACGATCGGCGGCAATCTCGATCCTTCAAGCTGAGGCCATGCGCCCCTTGCCAATATGGAACTATCGGAACATTGGCCCCCTTCCTTGCAGAATGTTGTGCCGAGGCCGCACAGTCGCTCAAGCGGCGAAATTTTAGGCCGCATCTCAAATACCGTCAATTACGGTTGCGGTGCCAAGTCACCGGCAAAGTTCTCGGTGCCCATGCACCGGCAAAGAATGCACAAGGCCGAAGGGATGCGGGAGCAGGGCCGGCGCACCAAAACCTGGACATAACTGGCACTGCGCGTGTAGATTGCGCCGAAGCGGCCGTGCGTGAGCCGGTAGGAACCGGCGGCGGGACGGTCGAATGTCAGGGACGGCGCGATCATGGACGATTCGGGACGCGGTTTC